>DATFJY010000268.1:0-7662 GCA_035268905.1 Desulfotignum sp. | reverse complement strand
TTTGGTTACGAGATATCACATATTATGTACTATGTAAATATTTTTTTGACGTTGCAGTACCAAATAGTTGCTACAAAAGTGGGCGCTTTGTGCGGAGTCCCTGGCGACTATATTATCTGCATTCTTATATGTATGATAAGTGTTGTTTTTATCATGGTTGGTTTGTCCGGACCTGCAATATTCAGGATAATGATAAACGGCGGCTGGCCATTTCCGAGCGGGAGATCCACCGCCCACCAGGGTCGGGTGGAGGTCAAGGATATCCAGCCCCAGGGCACCGCTTTCGAGGTGCTGCTGCCCCTGATAAACGAAGTGGATCCATTGGCTTGATTGCAGATTCTTTTCCCTTTTTCTTGCAATACACATAAATCGTGATAAAATGTGTATTGAAACAAACATTAAAAGGAAAATGATCATGAAACGCACCAATGTGATACTTGACGAAAAATTGATCGATGCGTGTATGAAAGCCACCGGCATGAAAACCCAAAAGGCTCTGATCGATCATGCGCTGCGTGAGCTGCTCAGGCATGAAAGGCAAAACAAGATACTTGAATTAAAAGGGAGCATCAACTGGGAAGGTCATCTGGATGAATGGCGGCAGGGACGAACCGCATGATGGTGCTGGTGGATACAACGGTCTGGATCGATTTTTTTTCGGCAAAACCGGAACCGCATGTGAACACCTTTGAAAAACTCATTGTAGACAGAGAAGATATTTGTATTTGCGGTATAATTTTCACTGAAATTCTCCAAGGGATCAGAGACGATACCGAATTCAGTCAAACCAGAAGACTGCTTGGCAACGTGATTTTTCTCCCCATGCAGGTTGATGACTATGTGAGATCCGCACAGATTTATCGGCACCTTCGCCGGAAAGGGATAACCGTCAGAAAATCTGTGGATTGCATGATCGCTGCGGTCGCCATGGCACACGATGTTTTTCTGCTTCACAACGACAGGGATTTTTTACCGATCAAAAAGCATTTTGGGCTCAAGGCATTGTAATAGGGACGGATCCACCTGTAACATATCCCTGAAGATTCTTGCCGTCTGTTCGGCCCGGGCCAGCGTGCCGCTAACGCTGGTTTGCTTTAGAAAGTATACCCTATGGAGAAATGGATCTTTCCGGAATCCTCGCCTGTTTCAGGGTTCAGGCGGTATCCGTAGAGCAAACCCACAGGCCCCACCGGGGTCATATACCGCAGACCCGAGCCCAGGGTGAATTGAAAGCCTTCATCGCTGCCGGATGTTGTGGTATCCCGCAGGGAGCCTGCATCCACAAATATGGGCAGTTCGAAATTGCCGCCAAGATCGATGCGTGCTTCCATGGAACCGGCGATCCGGGTCTTGCCCCCCACTGGATCACCAAAAGCATCTACTGCCAGCTCATTTTCACCGAACCCCCTTACATCTGAAATCCCGCCCAAAAAGAACAGCTGGTCATCAGGCAGATCCAGATCATCCGAAAAATTCTGGATGGTGCCGTACATGGCCTGAAATGCCAGTACCAACCGGGAAAAGGGCTGATAATAATATTTGGCTTTTACCTGGTATTTTACAAAATTGTCCAGGTTTTCCAGAATATCCCGGTTATAGCCGGCAGATGCATTGAGATAGAAGCCGCTGGTGGGTTTTGCATAAGCGTCCACCGAAGACCAGGTGAAAAAAGGGGTTGCGGCGATAATCCCTCTGGGTTCAAATACATCTGGATTCACCCCTTCCGTTGTGCCGGTGGCATACTGTTCTCTGGATTCCAGGGTAAAGAAGGTGCCCAGTTTCAGGTGCGGGGTCAGTTGTTTTTCAAATGTCAGACCAGATCCGTATTTGCGGGAGCCGAAGTTCTGATTTTTTTGTTCTTCCTCAGCGGCGTATACATTGACGTCCGAATAAATATGGTGAGACAGAAAATCAAAATTTGTTATGCCCAGGATGGTATCATACCCGATGCCGGAAACCTGCGCATCCAGATACAGCCTGCGGTTGGTTCCCAGCAGGTTTCTGTTGCCGGCAGACACCCCTATATAGGCATCTTTGGCTGTGTCATACCCGATGCTGGTGTCAAGAAAATAGGGTTTTTTCTCCTCCACATCGGCCAGGAAAAACACCTGCTCCAGGTTTTCCCGGATACCCACCGCTTTGAAATCCGCCCGTTCAATGCACTGGATATTTCTGATCTCTTTTTGCAGGGAAACAAAGCGGTTCAAAGACACCGGTTCCCCCTGTTCAAGGCTGTTGTGCCGGAGAATCACCGAATCTTTTGTATCAAAGTTGCCGAACACCCATACCCCGCCCACCAGGGCCTGGGTGTTTGGTTCCACCTGGAATGCAACCTGCACATCCCTGCCGTCAGGTTCCATGCGGGTCTGTACATCTGCGTAGATAAATCCTTTTTCCGCAAGGAACGAGAGAATCGCCATGCGGTCTGCATCCACCTGTGACGGAATGAACGGCGCTTTTTCCCGGGTTTGCAGCATTTGTCTGATGTCCGAAACAAACATTTCGGGCAGGCCGGAAAGTGTCACCCGGCTAACCTGTCTGCGGTATCCTTCAGTCACTTCAAACACCACATCGCCGAACATCCTGTTTTTTTCATTTGCCTTGTCCCATGTCACATCAGCAGACACCTGCGTTTGTGCAAACCCTTTGCTCTCATAATAGTTTTCCAGGATTTGGGTGTCATCCGGTACCATGTTCCGGGCAAAGGGACCGTCGTAGAAAAGACCTTTTTCCCGGGTATTCAAGAGGGGTTTCAGATCCTCGTCATCACTGGATTCCGTCCCTTTGATGACAGATGATCTCACAATATAGCGGGTGTTTTCATCAATGTGTATTCGGACCTGCCGGACCGGTTTCCCGTTTTTCATTTCAGTATCAGCGGTAAAATACACCTTGCAGTCCCTGTAACCGGCTTTTTGGTACCTGTCTGTGATGTTTTTGATCGTGCGTTTCAACCCGAAATCATTGCGGTTCCCCTTTGTCCAGATGGTTACGTCTTTTTTCAACGTATAGGTCATGAATTCTTCGTTCCCGGAAAAAGAGACGCGGTACAGCGGACCTTCGTCTATCCGGATCTCCACCCGGGTTTCTTTTGTGTCGGCATCGGTTTGCACATCATAGGTGACGGCAGCCTCGGCAAACCCTTTTTTCCGGTAATAGGCCACAAGGTTTTTGATATCTGTTTCCACATCCTTCTGGATGGTTCTTTTGCCTTTGCTCCAGAAAAACAGCGGCAGCTGATAGGATGTCATGCGCATCCTGAGCCGGGTGTCGGAAAACATGGTATTGCCTGTGAATGCAATGTCTACGGTTTTCAGGGGTACATGCTTTTCAATGTCAATCAGAATATCTGTCTGCAGTCCCCGGTAAGGTTTGGCAGTAATGTCCACCTGTGCATCCACATATCCGTTTTCTTTCATCAGGTCCTTGACCGCCTGACCATTTTTTTCCACATGCTCCGGAAAAAAGGTACTGCCGGTGGCATAATCCGTGGCCTTGACAACCGTATTGCCAAATACCGGAAATGCACCGTCCACAGTGATTTTCCGGACCACCATAACCGGGGTCAATCGGAAAACAAGGGGGATGGACAGGGCATCCATATCCTGGTCGGGCACATCGATCCGGCTGAACTGCCCGGTCTGTTTCAACAGCGTGATCGTGGTGTCCAGATCCCGGGCTGTGAAGATGCTGCCCGGCTGCAACCGGATCATTTTTATGGCCATGGACCGCAATTTTTCCTGTCTTTTTTCCGTGCCGCCCAAAATCTCCACACGGATCTCTGAGATGACCGGCCGGCTGTTGCCGGCATCGGCTGGGATGGCACAGACAACCAGCCACAGCACTGCAAGAAAAAAAGCAATGCCCGGCCCGGCCATCTTCTGTAAATATGGTCTGTCAGCGAAATGAATCATCGGTTATCTGAACTCCAGTTTGAGGGTGACTTCCGTGCCGAAATCGCCTTTGGAATCATTGAACGCCCTGAGCAGGACATGTTCCAGCATTTTGTATTCCGCGGCATTGGTATGGATGGTCTCCTCATCTTCCGTCTGCATGGAATAGATGACTTTCAGGCGGTCTGACAGCTGTTTGCCCATGGTGACATTCACATTCGCCCCCTGGTCTCCGGATTCATCGAGCCCCAGTTTAAATTCATCCAATGGGGTGGATGACTGCACGCCCTGGCTGACCATGTCTGAGGCTTTGTCCGTAAGAATGCCGGTATAGGATCCGCCCCCCTGCCCCAGTTCCCCGGTTGTCTTGCCGATGACAAGCAGGGACAAAATATCTTCATGGGTTAGTGCCGGATCAGAATAGAGCCGGAATCTCAGGTTCTCTGTTTTTCCTTTAATATCCATGTGGATCGTCCATTTGCGGATGTTGCTGAATGCATGCAGCGAAATTTCCGGATCGGTTTGGAACTGGTCCACAAAATCGATGATTCCTGTTTCAATCTCAAATTCTCTTTTCTGATACACCACCGTACCTTCCAGGATTTGGGCCCGCCCTGTAACCACAGGGTTTTCCAGACTTCCGGAAATTTTCACATTAGGTTCCACCAGTATAAAGGCCAGATTGTTGTCCAGCACAAACGGGTCTTTGTAGTCCACATCAATATCAATGGAGGTGTTTTCCATCATGGGATTTTGCGGTTCTGTTTTTTTGCTTTCTTTTGTCGCTGCCATTTTCCGGCTCTCCAGGGCTTCTGCCAGATCAAAGGCAAAATCCTTGTAATATTCCCCTTTGATCAGCAAAATAGTGCCCGTAAGGGCGGATTTTTCCCGGGTGCCGGAAAATGTCATATCCGTATCAAAAGCAATGTCTGCCGTGTCTTCCAGGGAAATGGCAATGTTTTCTGCTGTCAGCCGGGCCTGGCCGGATACCGGGATAAATTTTTCCAGTGCCAGGTCTCCGGACATCTCCAGGCGGCCCTGGCCCAGATTTGCCCCCATGTTTTCAATGGTCAGATGGTGGTTGGACAGGCTGACAGCGCCGTTAAGCCCGGATATGGCAAGATTGATCCCGGGAATTGGATATGTCAGGTCCGCCAGGTTAAGCTGTGCATTGACATCCGGCCGGGAAAAGGTGCCGTCCAAATCAGCATCAAGGGAGACGGTACCGCCGGCCGGTTTCAGGCTGTCTGTGAATTTTGGGGGCAGCAGGATGTTCACCCGGCCCCGGGACAGCATATGTCCGTTGACCACCGCCTGTATGCCCCGAATCCCGGCAGTTTCCAAAAAATGTTCCAGCCGGGTGTTGGAGAACGTCAGGTCCAGATCAAAATCTTTGGTATCCGGGGTGAAAGATGCTGCAAGACCGGTTGCATGGTCCATGTTCACGGTCAGGTCCAGGGTTTTTTGATCTGTGTTTTTTTTTGCTGGTCTGTTCAGCTCCAGGACCACCTGGAGGTTTTTCAGGGGTATGCGGTCTTTGGGCGCAGCCAGGGGACTGCCGGATGAATCAGCTGCAGCCGTAGGTGTCGCAGCCCCGGCATAATTCAGGTGAATATCAAGGGCGGATTCCAGCATGTCCACAAACAGAGTTTCTGTGCTGCCGGGTGTGGATGATACCGGCAGGATGATCTTTTCGCCTGAAAGGGTCAGGGCCATATCCAACTGTTCTGTCTGTGTTTTGTCCCTGCCTTTGATATTTGCGGTAACAGAAAGGGTGCCGGCAGCCTTTGTGGCTGTCTCCAGCATATGGCCGGGTATCAGGGCGGCCATATCACCTTTGGCGGTAATTTGTCCGGTCAGGGTGCCGGCAGTCCCGGTGAAACCGGCGGTCTGTAAAAATGGCGCCACCAGGGTGTTGTCAAATGTCAGATCCAGGTCATAAAGCGCCTTTTTCGGGTCAAGACCGGCAGAGAGATAAATGGTGGGGCCCGCTTCCAGGTCTATCCGGGTTTTCCCCAGATCGATCAGGGCCGTTATCTGTTTCACGGGCAGAAAAAAGGCATTGCTGCCGCCGGTTTTTTTCAGGTTCAGCCCCGGGGGCGCAAGATTCAGGGCAAGGTCGGATGCCAGATCATGTATCTGTATCTGATCGGTTTTTTGTGATCCAGATGCCTGGGGGATTGCCAGGTTTTGTGCCTGAAGCGCCAGGTGGCAGGTCTGCAGCATGCTGCCGGAAAAACCGGCATCCCCGTTCACAGCGATCTGTCCGTCATTGATGCGGGTTTTGAGATCATGGATGCGGATATGGTCCGGGGAGAGCACAATCCGGCCGTTGAGATCTGAAACATCGATCCGGGGTTCCGGCAGATACCAGGCCAGATCGTTCAGCACCATGTCTGCAGTGATGACAGGAGTGTCCACCGTGCCCCCCACATCAGCGGCAACCGTCAGGCTGCCGTTTACCGCATCCAGCTGATCTGCAACCGGGGGCGGCAGATCAGCCGGCAGTCTGCCTGCAACCCGGATGTATCCGTCAATGCTGCCATGAATACCGGTGATGCCGGCTGCCGACAGCAAGGGTCCGAAATCACTGCGCTTGAAATCAAGGTCAGCAGTATAGGTGTTTTTTTTCGTATCCAGGGCAGCTGCAAGTTCCGCCATATTTTCCAGGGATAGGGATATGGTTTTTTCACCCAGGTCAATCTGTGCCCCGATTTTTTGAAGGGGGATCTTTATGTGCTGCAATCCGTCTGTATCAAGGGGGGTACCGGCGGTGTAGTCCAGATGGGTATCCAGGTCAAATGCAATGGCCGTATCCAGATACTGCAGGTCAATTCCCGTGTCAGCCGGGGCGAGAAATTGTCCGGGATTGATCTGGCCGGCGGTTTTCAGGGATACCTGTATCACCTCTTTGGGGGTAAATCCCTTGTCAAAAATGTGGGCTGTGCCGGAAGCTGTCAGCTTCATTTCCTGTCCCTGGACACGGAACCGGGATATGTCAGCCCGGCCGGTGCTGTCCAGTTTTGCTTCAACATCCACAAGGTCCAGTATGATCCCGGCGGCGCCAAGATCCTTTCCTGCCAGTGCGGCAGTGATATCCGGAGCGGTAACCGGCCCGGCAGCATGGACCGCTGCTGTCAGTTCTCCTGTGACCGGAAAAAGCCCAAAGGCACGGGTGGCGGCATCCAGATCTTCCGCGGCAAGGGACATATCCATATCCAGGGTGTTTTCTCCCATATGGTACCAGCCGGAAACTGCTGCCTGCAGGATTTGGGTATCCAGCGTCAGCGTGTCCAGGGTGCAGCGCAGACGGTCGATTTTTCCGGACAGACGGGCATCGGCATCCATGGGATCTGTTGTTGTCTGGTCCTGTGTAAATTCAATAAAAGACGCTGCCAGTGTATATTCTGCCACCAGGGTATCCAGGGAGATCCCCTGGCCCTGGATGCGGCCACGGGCGGAAAACTGTCCAGAAAATCCGGGCATCCATGGGGCTAACCGGGCAAAATCCCCCCCCTGCTGATCAAATGACACCGCATAGGCCAGACGGTCCATATCCCGGGCCGGGTGCAAAAAACCGTCAGGAAAAAGCAAAGAAAGATCGGTTGATCCTGAAAAATCCATGCGGCTGCCCAGAAGGTTCATCTGTCCCTGTGCAATGGTCAGCACCTGTTCTGTCAGGTCCATTGTGATATCCAGGCTGCCGTTTTCAAAGGTCTGGTCCATTTCCAGGTTCCGTCCCGTGATCTGCAGCTGCACAGACGGGTTG
>DATFJY010000267.1:0-7048 GCA_035268905.1 Desulfotignum sp. | reverse complement strand
TTTACCAGGCCCAGAAGATGGAGTCAGTGGGCCGCCTGGCTGGCGGTGTGGCACATGACTTCAACAACATGCTGGGAGTGATTCTCGGGCATACCGAACTGGCTTTGTTGCAGGCAGATGAAGAACATGAGCTGCATGATGATCTCAAAGAAATTCAAACCGCAGCGAAGCGTTCGGCTGATATCACAAAGCAGTTGCTGGCTTTTGCCAGAAAACAGACGATTTCACCCAAACGGCTTGATTTGAACGATACCGTGGAAAGCATACTTAAAATGCTTCGCCGGCTCATTGGAGAAGACATCTATTTAGCCTGGCAGCCTGGTGCCCATCTATGGCCTGTGAAAATGGACCCGACCCAGATCGACCAGATCCTGGTCAATCTGGGTATCAACGCCCGGGATGCCATTGCCGAAGTGGGCAAACTCACCATAGAAACCGGAAGAAAAACATTTGATGAGGATTACTGCAATGACCATCCCGGCTTTATCCCCGGTGATTTTGTCCTGCTGGCGGTCAGTGATAACGGCTGCGGTATGGATAAAGAGACCCTGGACAACCTGTTTGAACCGTTTTTTACCACCAAGGAGGTCGGCAAAGGTACCGGGCTTGGCTTAGCAACTGTTTACGGCATTGTCAAGCAGAACAACGGCTTTATCAATGTTTACAGTGAACCCGGTCAGGGGACCACTTTTACAATTTATCTGCCCCGTTTGGTTATGGATGAAGAAACTGATAAAGCCGTTCCTGAGAAAAAAACTGCGGCCGGGGGTTCAGAAACCATTCTGCTGGTGGAAGATGAACCCACCATTCTCAGGATGACCCGGATGATGCTGGAACGTAAAGGGTACACCGTGTTATCAGCAGCCACACCGGCAGAGGCCGTGAAAACGGCAGAAAACCACACAGGTGTCATTGATCTGCTCATGACCGACGTGGTCATGCCGGAGATGAACGGCCGGGATCTGGCCGAACAGATCACCAGGCTTTATCCGGACATACGGCTTTTGTTCATGTCCGGATATACCGCCAACATAATTGCTCATCAAGGAGTGCTGGAGGAAGGCGTACTTTTCATCCAGAAACCTTTTTCGATGAATGACCTGGGAACCAGGGTCCGGGAGGCACTGAAATGATCCGAGAATTCAAACCCTTCCGGATCTGTATTGTTGTGCTGGTTTCTATTTTTTTGGTAGCCGGCATTGTCTGCTCCTGGATTTTTTGCGTAAATGCGGATCAAGGAATGCGTAAGAATCTGCTCAGCCAGACAAAACTGGTGGCAAAGGCTGTGAATATCGATCGGTTCCAGTCTCTCACCGGTACCGCGGCAGATATTGGAAACCCTGAATACCTGTGGTTAAAGGAACAGCTCGCCGCAGTCCGCAGCGTCACCCCGAAATGCCGTTTCCTGTATCTCATGGGGCAGCATTCAGATGGCCAGGTTTTCTTTTATGCTGACAGCGAACCGGTCGGTTCAAAGCATGAATCCCCACCCGGCCAGATCTATGGAGAAATTTCTGCGGGGTATCTGCGTGCCTTCGATACCAAAACCGCGCAGGTCGAGGGGCCGGTAACCGATCGCTGGGGCACGTGGGTGTCTGCTCTGGTTCCCCTGACCGATCCGCTAACCGGCAACCTCATTACCATGCTGGGCATGGATGTCGATGCCCGGCACTGGAAACGGGAATTGATCGCCAAAAGTATTCTGCCCGCAGGACTGGCCACACTCGTTCTGCTCGCCATTGTGTTCTGCGGCAGGCTGGCAGTGCTGCTTCAAGGACGCGAGGAGCTGGAAAAACGGGTACAAGAACGCACCACCACACTACGCGAAAGCGAAAACCGTTTCAACCGGGCCATTGAAGGTACCGGCGCCGGACTGTGGGACTGGGACATGGTCAACAATGCGGTTTTCTTTTCCCACCGCTGGAAAAGCATGCTGGGTTATGCAGACCATGAAGTGGAAAATGCATTTTCAGGCTGGCAACGCCTCTGGCATCCCGAAGATGCGGCCCGGATCCAAAAAGCGGTCAATGACTATCTTGAGGGAAAAACAGCGGCATATGAAATCGAGCACCGTGTGCGCCACAAAGACGGCAGTTGGCACTGGATTATCACGCGCGGAGACATCGAAAGAAATGCGGCAGGTGATCCGGTCCGCTGGACAGGGACCAATATTGATATCACCGAACGGAAACGCATTGAAAATGAACTGGCGGGACAAACCGCTTTACTGCGAAAGATTTTTGACGCTTTTCCCGGTTTCATCGGGCTGAAAGACAGTGCAGGCCGTTTTCTTATGCTTAACAAGGCATTGTCGGATCAATGGGGTATCGCTCCGGAGGAGATGATTGGAAAAACCGATGTGGACCTGCTCGGTGATATCCCGGAAGCCCGCCAGTTCATGGAGGATGACCGGGAGGTCATCCAATCGGGTCGAGAAAAACGTGTTTCTGCGGAACTGGTCCCAGGACGGGATGGTCGACCACGATGGTTCACGACCGTAAAATTGCCGTTTCAGCGCCCGTGTGAAAGGAAAAAATCCCTGCTTTTCGTTGCCACGGACATCACTGAAGGTAAACAGGCGGAACTGAAACTGCTGGAAACCAACCGGCAACTGGAAAAAACCACGGCCCGGGCCAACCAGATGGCTGCGGAAGCGGAAATGGCGGACATTGCCAAAAGCGAGTTTTTGGCCAACATGAGCCATGAGATCCGTACCCCCATGAACGGGGTGATCGGCATGACAGGGCTGCTGCTGGATACGGACCTGAACCCTGATCAGCTGCGCTATGCTGAAGCCGTTCGGGCCAGCGGTGAATCCCTGCTGGGGCTTATCAATGACATCCTGGATTTTTCCAAGATCGAGGCCGGTAAGCTGGACCTGGAAATACTGGATTTCGACCTGCAGGACCTCATGGATGACTTTGCAGCCACCATGGCGCTCCAGGCCCACCAAAAAGGGCTGGAGCTTAACTGCGGCATTTCTCCCGACATCCCGCCCCTGCTCCGGGGTGATCCGGGACGGCTGCGGCAGATTTTGACCAACCTGGCCGGAAATGCTGTAAAATTCACCCATTCCGGAGAAGTATCCATCCGTGTTACCCTGGAATCCGACGTGCCGCAAGGTGTACTGCTGCGGTTTTCAGTGGCCGACACCGGCATCGGGATTCCGATGGAAAAACAAACCGCGTTATTTCAAAAATTCTCCCAAGTGGATGCATCAATCACCCGTCAATTCGGGGGCACTGGGCTGGGACTGGCCATTTCCAGGCAGCTGGCGGAAATGATGGGCGGTGAAATCGGTGTCCAGAGTGCCACGGGAAAGGGTGCGGAATTCTGGTTTACGGTGCGCATGGAAAAACAATCTTGCCGGCCTGCGGCAAAAACCCTCGGACCGGCGGACTTGAAAGATATCCGCGTATTGATCGTGGATGACAATGCCACCAACCGCGAGATATTGACAGCACAACTGGAAAGCTGGCATATGCGCGTATTTGCCGTCTCTGACGGCCCATCCGCACTGGAGGCAATTCACGGGGCGTTGCAGGATAACGATCCATATCAGGTTGCCGTCATTGACATGCAGATGCCGGAAATGGACGGTGGGGAATTGGGCCGGGCCATCGCTTCCGACAACCGACTGGCAGGAATCCGGATGGTGCTGCTGACCTCCCTGGGGGTTCGGGGTGATTCCAGGCGGTTTGAACAAATCGGATTCAATGCCTATCTCACCAAGCCGGTACGTCCGCAGGAATTGAAAGCAACCCTGTCCAGCATCCTGAAAGGTCACGGAAAAGGGCTGGTCCAACCCGGCGCCATCACTACGCGCCACTCGGTCCGGGAAATCCGTAATCTGTTTGTCGATCGCGGCATCCGTATTCTGCTGGCCGAGGACAACATCACCAACCAGCAGGTGGCACTGGGAATTCTCAAAAAAATCGGCCTGCGGGCGGATGCCGTTGCAAACGGCCTTGAAGTCTTGGAAGCCCTCAAGACCCTGCCCTACGACCTGGTGCTCATGGATGTGCAGATGCCTGAGATGGACGGCCTGGAAGCTACCCGGCAGATCCGTATCCGTGAACGACAGGCGGCCAGAAAACAGCAACCCGCAATCAGAATCCCCATCATCGCCATGACCGCCCATGCCATGGCCGGTGACCGGGAAAAATGTTTGGAAGCCGGCATGAACGGGTATGTCTCCAAACCCATCGAACCACTGACACTAGTGGACGAGTTGAATAAATGGATAAGCACAGATCCAAATAGATCATCCCATGAGACAGATGGAATTACCGCTGATGAACTGGATCCCATTGCAGGAGGAAAAGGTCTGTCCGTTGAAATAGATGGATTTGCGGCCGTTGTCGATGAACCTGATGCGATCCGGGTATTCGACCGCGCTGCGTTGCTGGAACGGCTGATGGATGATCAAGCTCTCATGGAAACGATTATCACCGGTTTCCTGGAAGATATGCCCGAACAGATAGCATTGTTGACATCGTTCGTGGAAAACGGTCGGACCGAGCAGGCCGGGGGCCAGGCCCACAAAATAAAAGGGGCCGCAGGCAATGTTACCGCCTGGATGCTCCAAGATACGGCCCAGGATATGGAAACCGCCGGCAAGGCTGGTGATTTGGCGACGCTGCACAGGCTGCTGCCGGAGTTGGAACAGAAGTTTCAACAGGTAAAAGCACAAATGGAGTCAAACGAAACAGGCACTTTTAATTGCCGAAGATAATTTGTCCCAGTATGAACATTCACGGTCTTGAAGAATAGAGGAAACAGCATGAATGATACAGCAGCAATTTCAATACAAAACCATCCCCCCATTGCCGTGGTAGTCAATGATGATGCCACCCAGCGGAATATCCTCGCCCGTCTTCTGCAAAAATCGGATATCACGGTCCGGGCATTCGACGGCGCAACAGCCGCCCTCCGGGCAATGAAGGGGAAACCACCGCCGGATCTGATCGTCACGGATTTGTTCATGCCCGAAATCGACGGCTGGCGGTTCTGCCGGCTGCTGCGCTCACCAGAGTATCCGGCATACCATCAGGTACCCATCCTGGTGGTGTCCGCCACCCTGGCCGGGGAGGAGGCATCCCGTATAACAGCCGACCTGGGGGCCAACGCGTTTTTATCGGCCCCGGTGGACGGGGACCGGTTTCTGGATACGGCAAAATCTTTGCTGGCAGGAAAACAGCCCCGGAATCAACTGCAGGTTCTGGTGGTGGAAGACAGCCGGACACTGACCAACCTGCTGAAAAAGTTTTTTGCACAGCAGGGATTCTCTGTTACGGTAGCCATGTCACTGGCATCGGCCCGTGATCTCCTGGAAGAAAAGGATTTTGACCTGGCCGTGATCGATTACCACCTGCCGGATGGAAAGGGCGATGCCCTGCTGCCGGGCAATGAAAAACAGCGGCCGGACATGGTTCGTATCATGATGACCACAGACCCCGGCCCGGAACTGGCCCTGAAATGGATGCAGCAAGGCGCGGGCGCTTATCTGCGCAAACCCTTTGATCCGGGGTATCTGCTGGAGATCTGCACCCGGGCTTTGAAAGAACGGGCCTATGTCAGAATGAAAGGACTGTTGGAGGAACGGACCCGGGACCTGCGGGAAAGCCGGGACTTACTGGAGAAAAAATCAGAGGAACAGCGGCTGTTGCTGGACGGTATCAAAACCCAGGTGTGGTATCTGTCCGATGGGGAGACCTATGGCCGGGTCAACCGTGCCCATGCCGATTTTCTGGGGTTTCATCCCAGAAAAATTGCATATAAAAGACTGGAAGATTTTTTATCCATGGATGTGGCAGCTGTCTGCAAACAAAGCAACCAGGCGGTTTTTGAAACCCGGGCACCGGTCCATACAGAAGAATGGGTTCCGAATGCCCTTGGGGAAGCCCGGCTGCTTGAAATTACCAAAGTTCCGAAGCTGAATGAAGATAATTCCGTTGCCTTTGTCGTATGCACAGCTGCAGATATTACGGACCGGAAACAGGCCGAGACCCGAAACAGCTATCAACTGGGCCTGATCACCTCTCTAATGAATTCCATACCGGATCTGGTGTTTTATAAAAATCTTGACGGAGTATATCTTGGATGCAACCATGAATTTGCCTGTCATGCAGGCACCACACCGGATCAAGTGGTGGGGAAAACCGATTATGATCTGTATCCGGAAAAAGAGGCGGATGCTTTCCGGGCCAATGACAAAAAAATGCTGGATATCGGCCGCCCGCGGCACAACGAGGAGTGGGTCAGCTATCCGGACGGCCGCCAAATACTGCTGGATACACTGAAAGCGCCACTTCGGTCAATGGATGGGGAACTCATCGGTTCCATCGGTATCTCCAGGGACATCACCCGGCGAAAACATTTGGAAGCCAAAATCCGGTATCTGCGGAAAACCGAGAGCCTGGGCCGCATGGCCGGGGCCGTAGCCCACCATTACAACAACATGCTGTCAGTCGTGTCGGGGTACCTGGAAATGGCCATGGATGACCTGGCAGGGGATGCCGGGGCTGTAAACAATTTATCCGCTGCACTGAAGGCTAGCCAAAGGGCTTCCAAAATGGGCCATATGATGTTGGCCGTGCTGGGCAAGACCGAACCGGCTAACCGCCTGGTGGATCTTTCCAAAGTCTGCCGTGAGCATCTGGCGGAACTTCAGAAAAATACCCTAAATGACGTGGCATTGGAAACAGATCTGCCGGATCCAGGTCCTGCAGTTAAAACCAATACAAAACAAATCCAGCAGGTTATTGAAAACCTGGTGTCCAATGCACTGGAATCCATGGCGGATCTTCCTCAACCTGTCCCTGTCCGGGTACACATCAAAACAGTGCCATCGGATGCCATCCAGTCACTTCACAGATATCCGGTGGATTTCCAGGCTGGGGCAAATGTATATGCCTGCCTGGAAATCGCTGATCAGGGACATGGTATCCCGGAAAAAGACATTGAGAATATTTTCGATCCGTTTTATTCTTCCAAATTCATTGGCCGCGGTCTGGGACTGTCTTTGACATTGGCCATTGTAAAAGCC
>DATFJY010000266.1:0-3648 GCA_035268905.1 Desulfotignum sp. | reverse complement strand
CTGATGGCGCATTGGATAACCTGGACAGCCTTGTCAACGGACAGAAACCCGGTGTTCAGGATGAGGTCGTACCTGGAAGGATCCGTGGCATCGCTGTTGAAGTAGCGTCTGACAAAGGCGGTTCGGTTGGCATCTGTGCTGTGCATCAATTTTTCCGCATCTGCATAGGAAAGGTCCCGGGTCTTCTGGATGTATTTGCGCCGCACGGCATCTGGGGCTACGATTCTTACCTTGAGGGCGTTAATCTTTGCCAGGGCGCAGTTAGCCCCCCTGCCCAGGATGACGGCGTTTCCGTGTTTGCCGATGGTGTTCGTTATTTATATAATAAACCAGATTCAATTTTTCGTCAAATGTTTCGGTCCGGGGACCGCAGACCGGGACAGATGTTCCGGCATCAGATGGGAACTGCATCACCAAGTTTGACCCATCCCACCTTGTCCCGGGTGAACATGATCTTCAGGTATCCCCGGTTTTTATCTTCCACCCGTACCCTGGTGCCGGCATGCAGGTCGAACAGCCGGGTGGCGGAGGGTGACGTGCCCGAAGTCACAGCCACGGTCTCTTTGATAATGACCGCATGGGATACGGTGGTTTCCCGGTAATACTGAAGGGAGGCCGCCACCGTCAAAAGCACGGCCAGTCCGGCCAGAAAGTTGCTTATGCCCGACAAAAAAGATCCGCCCCGGAACATGCGGATGCCGGCAGCCAGGGCAAAGAGGCAGGAACAGGCAATGGCGGCCAGCTGCAGCCTTTGCAGGGGGATCAGTCCCTGCCAGAAAAAAAACACATCTTCCAGGGAAACACGGTTTTCCTGTTTGTCCTTTACCAGGGTGCGGGCATACGCCAGGTTGAATTGCAGGTCCGGGTCCCGGGGGACAAGGCGGCGGGCCCGTTCATACCAGAGGATGGCCCGTCCGGTGTCCCCGGCCTTGAACCAGGCATTGCCGATGTTGTAAAACAGGTGTCCGTTTCTGATACCGGATTCGGCAATGGCTTCAAAACTCTCGGCAGCTGCTGCAAACGCGCCTGCCTGGTATTTGTTCACCGCATCAATGAACCGGGCGGTTTTATCTGCTGCCCTGCCGGATTCAGGCAGGGACCATGCCAGGCAGACCGCCAGGACCACCATGGCAAGGGTCTTCAACAGTTTTTTAACCCGGGCAGGCAGCTCCCCATTCAGATCCTGGTCCGGCCCGGCACTGCTGCCGCTGAACCGGGCCGCATCCATTTCCGCCATCAGCGTCACCACCTCATCGATGACTGCCGGGTCTGTGCCGGCCCGGGTGAGAATGGACACGGTTTCCTCCCGGGTAAGGCTTTCCCCTGTCCGGTCTGCTTTGGCCATCACCGCAGCGGTAAGGGCTGTGTGGCAATGGGATAAAACAGCCGGATCCGACACAGGGGCTTTAGATGCCGCATCCAGATGTTTTCTGGCTTTTTCCGCCATCTGCACGGAAACCGGTTTTTCCTTTTTCCGGCCCCTGGCAGCCACCAAGACGCCCCCTAGAAGTCCGGCAGGCAGGAGCACCAGACAGGCAAACAAGGCAAACCCCATGCGGGGGTTGTGGGTAAGCACTGCCACATCCTGGTGGATGTCCAGAATATCTTTGTCCACAATCTGCACCTCCTGCCTGCCGGTGCCGGGTTCCCGGGCCGGGGCGGCGGACACCACTGTCTCAGGCCGGGCTGACGGGGTGGCCGTAATCTGCAGGGAAGGGGTGGTCCGGGTGACATAGGTTTTTTGTGTTACATCAAAATAGGTGAGAGATATGCCGGAAATCTCAACAGCACCGGGGCTTACCGGCACCAAAGCCCGCTTGAAAATCTTTTTGCCGGTATATCCCCGGGGACCCATGGTGATCTCTTCGGTCGGCGTGTCTTCATACACCTTGAACCGGTCCGGGGGAAGGGACAGTGTTGGCATGGCCGCATCCATGATATTGCCGGTGCCGTTGATGACAAGGGTGAGGGTGGCGGATTCCCCCACCGGCAGCTGGGTTTTGTCCAGGCCGGCTGCCAGATCAAATTCTCCCACCAGCCCGGAAAAGGGTTCTTTTCCGGTGTACGGGGGCAGCGGTGCCACATCCACGGTCACAGGGCCGGTGGTCAGGCGTTTGGGCACGGTGCGGCCCCCGGAAAACAAAGAATTGTTGAAAAAAGAGTCAAAAGGGTCGCTGGACCGGGAGTTGACCCGGACATCGGCCGTGATCACGGCCGGATCTATCACCTGTCTGCCGGGGGCCAGCGGGGTCAGGATGTACCGCACCTCGGTAACGGAATAGGTCAGGCCGTTGCGGGTGGTGTTGTACTTGTGCCGTTCTGCAATCTCTCTGGCAGTAAAGCCCTTGAAATCCGGGCTGGAAAGGGATGCCCCGGCAATGGGCCTGGCCACGAACAGTTTCAGGGTGTACAGGATCTGCTGTCCGGCCACCGGGTTTTCGTGGCTCACCTGGGCAGTGACAAACAGAGGCGGCTCGCCATCACCGGACCGGGCCGCTTCTTTAACCTGTATGCGGATGGGCCGGGTCATCCGGGTTTCCCCGTCTCTGACCACGGCCAGTGCCGGGATGGTGAGGTTTCCTGTTTTAACAGGCACCAGCCGGTACTGGTACACCACCTTGTGGGACCAGTTTCCGTTGATAAAACTGCGCTGGGAAGAGGTGCTCGAGGAAACCACGGTGAAATCTGTGATGGCCCCCGCATCCACCTGTGCGTCGCCGCCCTCCACTGTCACCTGAAGGAACAGCACCTCTTCCGGGGTCATGGCGGTTTTGTCCACCCGGGCCGTGACCCCGAAGGCCAGGCACGGATCCGGCATCATCACCAGGATGCCCAGTATCATCACCCATATGCTGTGTTTGATCATGATTCCTACCAGTCCTTTTCTATGTCCCGGGGCCGCCCCACAGGCATCACGGCCATGCCCGGCTTGTCTTCCAGGCGGTTGAGGCGGTTTTCCAGGGCCTGGTCCCCGGGGTTCCCCGGTGCAGCCGGCTGTGCCTGTGCAGCTGCAGCCTGCTGTTCCTGTTCATCCCCTGTGTCCTGGGGCTGGCCTTCCTGTGCCGGTCTGGGGTCGGGCGGGGGCCCGGCCGGATTTTGTGCCTGGCTGCTGCCCTGCTGGTCCTGTTTTTCCTGGTCTTTTTGTCCCTGATCCTGGCCAGCCTGCCCCTGCTGTCCCCGGTCTTTTTCCAGGTCCTGGTTCCGGTTCACCGGATGCTGGTTTGTCTGGTCCTGTCCGTCCGTATTGTCTTGTGTGTCCGGCTGCTGTTCTGCTCTATCCTGGTCCTGGTTTTTCTGATCCCGGTTTTCCTGATTCTGGTTTTCCGGGTCCTGTTTGCCGTTTTGCTGCCTGTCCTGTTCCCCGGAGTCCCCATCCTGTTGTTGTTTTTGCTGCTGTTCCTGCTCCTGTTTTTTCTGTTTCACAAATGCCAGGTTTTCTTTGGCTTTCCGGTCATCCGGGAACGATTCCAGGATGGATGCATATCCTTTGATGGCCTCATCCAGGCGGCCCTGGCGGTAATGGGTGTTGGCCAGGTTGAACAGGGCCTTGTGCCGCAGTTCCGGGTCCTCGGACCGGGCTGCCTGGGCAAAGTTTTTTTCCGCCTCTTCAAATGAGCCTGCCTTGTAGGCGGCTGCACCGATATTGTA
>DATFJY010000265.1:0-4999 GCA_035268905.1 Desulfotignum sp. | reverse complement strand
GGACGGCCTGCATCCTTTTCCTTGACCAGGCGCCTCGAATAGCTGGCAGCTGCCGCGGTTTCCCCGTGCATCACATAGATCTCGGTGGTGGCAACCCCCAGGGTAAAGCTGTTGTGCCGGTTGGCGGTGGGGCCGCCCATGACATAGTGGGCTGCTGCCGTGCCTTTACGCAGGGTGATCAGGATCATGGGAACGTCTGTCTGCTGGATGGAGTAGATCAAAGACTGCCCTAAGCCCAAAAGTTCGGCTTTTTCCGCGATATCCCCCACATCGATGCCCGAGGTATCCTGGAACCAGATCAAAGGAATCCGGTCCCTGCCGCACAGGGTGACAAATTCGTTCATCTTGATCAGTCCCTGGCGGTAAAGCTTGCCGCCGATGCCCGGATAATCCGCGTATTCTGGATAGCCTTCTCCCAGCCAGCCCTGGTTGTTGCCGATGATCCCCATCAGGTAACCGTCCACCTTCACCAGACCGGTGTAGATTTCCGGGCCGTATTCCGGCTTGTATTCCATGTGCTCGCTGCCGTCCACCAGGCGGGCGATCACCTGCCGGAAATCATAGATCTGCTTCTGGTTGAAGGGGATCAGGCGGGCCACATCTTCGGCGGGGAATGCCGGTTCTTTGGGCTCGGCCACCCGGAAGAACTTGGGATTGTAGGCAGGCATGTCTTTCATGTAATCCTTGAGCCCGTCCAGCACCCCTTTTTCCTCTTCATACACATACCGGAAAAATCCGGTGTGGTCATGGTGGACCTCCACGGATCCCGGGGGTTTGGATTTGTACTGCTTGGCCGCGGAAATCAGCTGTTCCGCGCCTTCCTGGTCAAAATAGCCTTTTGGGGACATGCCGCTCAATATCCCGCCCCCGCCCACGGCAATGTTGCAGTTCTTGTGGGCAAACAGGATGGTGGGGCTGATACCCTGGTACCCGCCGCCGGCCGGATTGGTGCCATAGATGCCTGCCAGGACGGGAATACCCATCTGTTCCAGCTCTGCATGGCGGTAAAAGGTGGTGCCGGACCCCCTGCGGTTGGCATAAAATTTTTCCTGTTCCGTCAGCTTTACACCGGAGCAGTTCACCAACCAGACCAGGGGAATGTTCAGACGCTTGGAAATATTGGTGGCCCGGAAAATATTTTCCGGCTGGCCCGGCAGCCAGGCACCGGCCATGACCTTGTTGTCGAATCCAATGACAACCGCCCATTTGCCGGAAATTTTTGCCAGCCCGTCAATGACGTTTGTGGTGCCTTCCTCATTGTCTTCCGGGTTGAAAAGGGTGTGCAAGGGGTGCCAGGTGCCGGGATCAATCAGGTACTCCAGGCGCTGCCACACGGTCATACTGCCCCGGGCATTGATTTTTTCCGCCGGCATGCCCGCGTTTTTCACCTTTTCCACTGCTTCATCAATGCCCTTTTCCACTTCCTCCACCTGCTGGATGTTTTTTTCCGAACTTCTCATCTGCCCTTTGTTGAGTTCCTTGCCAAAGGGTTCCATTTTTTCAAAATATTGCCGCATAAAAGACTCCTGAAGAAAAAGTATTATAAGATCTGTCCGGCATCTTCTTTCCAAACTGCTGAATCAACCGGAAAATATACGCACTTGACTTTCATATTTCCTTTAAGTATAGGGTTAGACTGCCTTGTTTGGAAAAGCTGGATTTTCCCAAAAAACCCGGTCAATTGTATTGTGAACAATTTTAACAAAAAAACAAAGGAGAAATAGATGAGCACTGAAATTTTCGCCCCCATGCCCGGCACCATCATCGATGTCATGGTTTCCTCCGGAGATGCGGTTGAAGAAGGCCAGGAGCTTGTGATCCTGGAGGCCATGAAAATGGAAAATCCCATCGTGGCCCCGGCTGACGGGACTGTCAAGGAAGTGGCCGTAAACGTTGATGACAAAGTGGCCACCAACCAGGTCATGGTGGTCATCGAATAATTTTCAGGGGCACAGTGCCAAGATTTTTTCCCTGTGCACTGCGCCCCTTTCTTTTTCTGCATCCTGTGTTTTTCCATCCTGCATTTCCACAAATTCAGCATACAACTATCTGAATATTAACGGATTATTATTTCTCCTGCCTGTTTCGCATTATAAAACACTGTTTTGTTTTGTATAAAATAGAAAGAAAGAAGCCGGTTTGTCAAGCTATTTTTTAATCACATTTTTAATCACATTTTTGCTTGACAACCCCCCTTGTTTTCTGGCTAGGTAAACCATTATATGAAACAACGTTTTAATGGACAAAACAAAACAGGGAGTACGCCCGCACCCGTGAGTGAGAAAGCCGTATTTGCAAAAACCGACAGCGGCAACAAGCGCAATGCCATTGAAAAGGCCATGGAAATTCTGCTCAAATTCCAGGATATAAAGGCCAGTTGGGGCATTCGGGAACTGTCCGCAGAACTGGGGTTTTCCCCGGCCACGGTACAGCGGATCCTGTCCGTTCTCAAATCCTACGGGTTTGTGCGCCAGGATGACCAGACCCGGCAGTATTATGTGGGCAATATTTTTTACCGGTTTCTGGAAAACCTGAACCACGCCAATAACATCACCGGCATCGGCCGGCAGTTCATGGAGGCGGTTGCCATAAAAACCCGGGAAACCGTGTACCTGAACATCATCCAGGGAAACCTGCGCATCTGCATCGACACCATTGAATCCCCGAAAGCCCTCAAGGCAGGCATGCCCATCGGTAACCAGTCCCCTTTGTATGCCGGGGCCTCGGCCAAATGCCTGCTGGCGTTTTCCAGTGCCGCATTCCAGAAGGAATATTTTGCCGCTGTCGCCCCCAGACCGTTGACCGATGCCACCATTGTGGATCCCGATGCCCTGGCTGCTGAACTGACAAAAATTCAGACCAGAGGGTATGCCGTAAGTTTAGGGGAACGCACCCCTGGCCTTGGTTCGGTGAGCGCACCGGTGTTTAACTACAGGGGAAAGATCCTGGCCAGCCTGAGCCTGGCTGTACCGGAAATCAGAACCCGGGACAAAGCACATTTTTCCCTTTGTATTACCATATTGACGGATGCAGCCCGGGCCTTTTCCCTGGCCATGGGTCAGCCTGTCACCCAAATGAATGCCACCCATAACCAATTAACCGTTTAATTACTTTAATTTTTAAGGAGAAACCATGGATTTAACACTGCCCAAAGACCTTCAGATGATTCAAAAGGAGATCCGCAATTTTGCCAAAAAACAAATCGAGCCGTATGCGGATGAATGGGATGCCAACCACTACCTGCCCATTGAAGAAGCCATGCGCCCCCTGGGACGGGATCTGGGATGTTTCGGCACCGTGATTCCGGAAGAATACGGGGGAGAAGGCATGGACAATGGATTCCTGGCCGCCATGATCATCACCGAAGAGCTGGCCCGGGTGTCCTCTTCTTTGCGGGTCCAGGTGAACATGCAGATGCTGGGATGCGCCTACACCATCTACAAGTACGGCAATGAAGAAGTACGCAAAAAATATGTGGAAAAACTGTGCACCGCCGAATACATCGGCGGGTTCGGTATCACCGAGCCGGATGCAGGCTCCGATGTCATGGCCATGGCCTCCACAGCAGAAGACAAAGGGGACCACTGGCTGATCAACGGCGCCAAGACCTGGATCTCCAACGCCCATGTAGCCGACTGCCTGCTCTTCTATGCCTACACAGATAAGGCTGCCGGTTCCAAAGGCCTGTCTGCCTTTGTCATCGAGCCCAAGAATTTTGACGGCATCAAGACCTCTTCCCTGGAAAAACTGGGGTCCCACTCCTCCCCTACCGGCGAACTGTTCCTGGACAATGTCAAAGTACCCAAGGAAAACCTGCTGGGCAAAACCGGTGACGGTGCCAAGATCGTGTTCTCCTCTTTGAACCAGACCCGGCTGTCCGCGGCCGCCGGCGGTGTGGGCCTGGCCCAGGCCTGCCTGGATCAGGCTGTCAAGTACTGCAGCGAAAGAAAACAGTTCGGCAAGAAAATCGGTGAGTTCCAGATGAACCAGGACATGATCGCCCAGATTGCCGCAGAAATCGAAGCAGCCCGCCTGGTGGTCTACAAGGCGGCTGTGGCAAAGGACAACGGAAAGCTCAACAACGGCCTGGACGTGGCCATGGCCAAATACCTGGCCGGTGAAGTGGCCACCAAGGCTTCCAACTATGCCATGCGGATCATGGGGGCCTACGGCTACTCCACAGAATACCCGGTGGCCCGGTACTACAGAGATGCCCCTACCTACTCCATGGTGGAAGGATCAGCCAACATCTGCAAGTGGATCATCGCCCTGGACCAGCTGGGAATCCGGAAAGCCAACCGGTAAAGGAGGCCGCAATGGACCCCAAAGATATCGCAAAAAAGACCGGAGAAACAGCCAAGCTGTACTTTTCCACGGTAAAGGATGAAGACAAGCCCTACAATCTGTGGCGGTTATTTGACAAGGACCTGGCCAAAGACATGTCGCTGTACATCACCGGCCAGATGTATGCCAGAGAAAAGATCCCCCACAAAACCCGGCAGCTCATCACGGTGGCGGCCCTGACCGTTCTGTCCAAACCCGAGGAGCTGGCGTTGCACATCCATGCGGCCCTGAATGTGGGTTGCACAAAAGAGGAGATTGCCGAGGTAATCTTCCAAACCAGCATTTACGGCGGCGTGCCAGCGGCCAACACGGCGCTTTCCACCCTGAAAAAGGTGCTGGAGGAGCGGGGCGAGCTGGCGTAAACACCATCACCGCCGTCTGTGCAGACCGGATTGAAACATCCTGAAACACCAGATGGCGGTGTGCCAATTCAGATTAATAACACCCCCGGCACCTGTTATCCGGTGCCGGGCCAGAAAAATCATATCTTATCATCCCTGGTCTATCCGGAATCTGTCGTTCAGCGCCTTGACGACCAATGTAGCGGAACAGGGTACCCATTGAACAGCGCAAGCCCCCCTGAAACTGGTTCCCGAAAGATGCGGCATCAATTTTGATCTGCCTTGCCGCTGGTAGCACCGATGTAGATGGCGCA
>DATFJY010000264.1:0-16272 GCA_035268905.1 Desulfotignum sp. | reverse complement strand
GCGAACCCACACCTCTCCCTCCCAGCCCCGGACCATGGAAAAAACCGATCCACCGGTGCGCATCATCTCTGCCGGCAAGGTGTTCCGCTGTGATTCCGATTTGACCCACACCCCCATGTTCCACCAGATAGAGGGCCTGATGGTGGATGAGAACATTTCCTTTGGCGATCTGAAAGGTGTACTGACCACCTTTGTGCACCAGTTTTTTGACCAGCAGACCGCATTGCGGTTCCGGCCCAGCTATTTTCCATTCACAGAGCCATCTGCGGAAGTGGATATTCAGTGTGTGATGTGCAGAGGAGAGGGGTGCCGGGTGTGTTCCAAAACCGGATGGCTGGAGGTGCTTGGCTCCGGCATGGTGCACCCGGCTGTGTTTGAAAATGTGGGGTATGACACCGCCAGATATACCGGGTTTGCCTTTGGGGTAGGGATCGAACGGATGGCCATGCTCAAATACGGCATTGATGATATCCGGAAATATTTTGAAAATGATATGCGTTTTTTAGGGCAGTTTTAATATGAAAGTCAGTCTGAGCTGGATCAAAGAGTATATCCCGGTGGACCTTGCACCGGATGAGATTGCCGAAAAGCTTACCATGGCAGGCCTGGAAGTGGATGCAGTTGAAAACCTGTATGGCTATCTTAACGGCGTTGTGGTGGCACAGGTCCTGGCGGTAAAAAAACATCCCAAAGCGGACAAACTGACCTGCTGCACCGTGGATACAGGCGGCAAAGAACCGGTTCAGATTGTCTGCGGTGCCCCCAATGTGCGCCAGGGCATGCTGTCCGCCTGTGCCCTGCCCGGGGCTGTGCTGCCCGGGGACCTGAAGATCAAAAAAAGCAAGCTTCGGGGAGCGGTTTCTGAAGGCATGCTCTGCTCGGCTGCCGAGCTGCTCCTGGATACAGATGCTTCAGGGATTATGGATATTGCCGGAGACCATGTGTCTGGGACACCGCTGGAAAAGGCCCTGGAGCTGGCTGACACGGTGTTTGAAATCGATTTGACACCCAACAGGCCGGACTGCCTGAGTGTATTTGGCATTGCCAGGGAGATGGGGGCCTTTACCAGGCCTGCCGGAAAAGTGACCAAACCGGATGTCACTTTTCCGGATGCGCGTATCAGCGCTGCATCCATCCATGACCATGCCCGGGTGGAGATCAGAGATCCGGATCTGTGCCCTCGGTATTCCGCCGGCCTGTTGTTTGATGTGACCATCGGGCCGTCGCCTTTCTGGCTGCGGCAGCGGCTGGAATCTGTGGGCCTGACGTCCATCAACAATGTGGTGGATGTCACCAATTTTGTGATGATGGAAACCGGTCAGCCCCTGCATGCATTTGATTATGACAACCTGGCACAGGGCAGGATCGTGGTGCAGAAAGCAGGAAATACCCAAGCCTTTACCACCCTGGACAGCAAGGTGCATACACTGGAGCCGGATATGCTCATGATCTGTGACGGGAGCCGGCCGGTTGCCCTGGCCGGGGTTATGGGCGGTGAAAATTCAGAGATTTCCCGCACCACCACCCGGGTGTTGATCGAAAGTGCCTGTTTCAATCCGGTTTCCATCAGGCGCACTGCCAAGCATACGGGGATTGCAACAGATGCGTCCCATCGGTTTGAGCGGGGGGTTGATCCTAAAGGGACCGTCTATGCCATGAAGCGGGCTATGGTCCTGATTGCTGATATCTGTGATGCCGCCATTGCCGGTGATATCATTGATGCCTATCCGCTGCCTGCCGCCCCTGTCAACATTGACCTGGACCCTGCGGCATTGAATGTCCGCCTGGGCACCGGTTTTTCCCAAGAGGAGATGGGCAGTATTCTGGCATCTGTGGAATTTGATGTCCATCACGCAGGTGACGGATCCATGGCAGTCAAAGTGCCCTCCTTCCGGGTGGATGTGACCCGGCCGGAAGACCTTTCTGAAGAAGTGGCACGGCTGTGGGGGTATAACCGGATCCAGACCACCTATCCTGCGGTGCCGGCAAAAGGCCGCCCCCTGGATCCGGTGGTTTCGACCCGTTCCACCATCCGTGGCATTCTCAACGGGCTGTCATTTTATGAAGCCATTAACTATAATTTTATTGCCAGTGATTTTTGTGACCACCTGCTGTTGACGGCATCAGATCCCCGCAGGGATGTGGTGAAAATCCTGAACCCCTTGTCCGACCAGATGGCGGTGCTGCGCACCTCCCTGCTGCCGGGGCTGCTGGATAATATGCGCAGAAATACAGCCCAGCAGACAGATACCCTGCATCTGTTTGAGATCGGAAAAATATTTTTCCGTATCGGCAAAGACACCCTGCCCACTGAAAAAGAGATGGTGGCGGGTTTCATAACAGGCAACCGGACCCACCAGAGCTGGTATTCCAAAAAGCAGCCGCTGGATTTTTTTGATCTTAAAGGGGCGGTGGAAGACCTCCTTGAAGCCCTGGGCATTGCAGATGCCCGATTCACACCGGCTGCATCCCATATCTGCCCCTATTTTGCACCCGGGCATGCCGCCCAGGTCAGCAAAGACAAAACCACCCTTGGGGTTTTGGGAAAGATGGCTGATCCGGTATTAAAGCATTACGGGCTGAAACAGGCTGTTTATATGTTTGAACTGGACATGGCAGCGCTTATGGAACAGATGACCACCAAGATTAATGCCCGTCCGCTGCCACGGTTTCCTTCCATATCACAGGACATTACCCTGATTGTGGACCGGCAGGTTCTGGTGGGAGATGTTTTGGGACAAATGCAAGACATTGCGGAAAAACAGGCCCTTGTGGAGGATGTGTTCCTGTTTGACCTGTTTGAAGGCAGCCCCCTGGCGCAAGAAAAAAAATCTGTGTCCTTTAGAATCATTTACCGGTCCGACACCAAAACCCTGACGGAAAAAAATATCCGCAAGCTCCACGCCGGCATATCCAGCCACCTGGTGAAACGTTTTCATGCGGATCTGCCGGAATAAAAACCTGGGTATTTGCGATAAACATCCCGAATTTTCGACCGTTTGCAGCAGCACGCTGTCGCTGACCCCGCCCCTGGTGGTGTCCTGTGCCCGGCCCGAGACCCTGCGGGGGGCCTGGTTCCTTGTGATTAATGAAAGACAGCGACCCATTCTCTGACGGTAAGCATCCCGGCATATTTTACCAGGCCCTCTTCGGCTCTGACGGCCCGTTCACAGGACACCACCAGGGGCTAATCCCGAGAATGCCAAAATAAAAATTGGAAGTGTTGACAAATGAATCCGGTATTGGTATACAGTACTGTTGATGCGGGTATAACTCAGCTGGTAGAGTGCAAGCTTCCCAAGCTTGATGTCGCGAGTTCAAGTCTCGTTGCCCGCTCCAGCTTTTTTTAGGCGGATGTGGGAGTGCAGACATGTACCCAGTGAGGATGGGAAAGATATGGATTAGCATCTGAGCTGATGGCACAAAGCGCAGATTTGATGTGAAGTAGTAAAAGGAACGGGCGTTTGCCCGTTTTTGTATTTTGCACCCATGGTGTTTGGTAAAAAAAAGGTATGGATTTAAAACAAAACAAGGCAGGTTTTGTGGATCAGGTTGCACAAGTGGCAGAACCGCTGTGCCGGGCAGAAAATTTTGAGCTGGTGCATGTGGAGATTGCTGCCTGGAACCGGGAGACCATTGTGCGGGTTTATGCAGACAAGCCTGGGGGTATCACACTTGGGGATTGCGCAGATATCAGCCGCCAGCTGGGGGATTTGCTGGATATTCATATTTCCGGCCTTGGCAGTTACCGGCTGGAGGTGTCATCTCCGGGTCCCTGTCGGCCTTTGAAAAAAAAACAGGATTTTCACCGGTTTACGGGCAGTAAAGTGAAAATTCAAACCAGGAATCCCATCCAGGGGAAAAAAAAGTTTACCGGCGTTCTTGAACAGATTGATGATGCTGCGGTTGTGATTGCGGTGGATGGAGAACGGGTAGAAATCCCGGACCTGCAGATCATCAAGGCAAACCTTGCAGGTCAGTAAAATGGAGAACACGTAAAGATGGTTATCACAGATATCAAAAGAGTAATAGACCAGGTAAGCCGTGAAAAAGGAATTGATCCGGAAGTTCTGATAAATACGCTGAAAGAGGCGGTCGTTTCTGCAGCCCGGAAAAAAATTGGCCCCCGGGCGGATATTGAGGTGCATTATGACGGTAAGACCGGTGATATTGAAGTGTTCCATTTTAAAGAGGTAGTCGCGGAGGTGGAATTCCCTGACAGTGAACTGACCCTGGAGCAGGGATATGAGTATGACCCGGAATGTGAAATCGGTGACAGCTTAGGTATCCGCATTGATACAGAAGAGTTCGGCCGTATTGCAGCCCAGTCGGCAAAACAGGTGATTATCCAGAAAATGCGGGAAGCTGAGCGCAATGCGGTGTATGAAAATTTCATCCATAAAAAAGGCAAGATCATCAACGGCATTGTCCAGCGGTTTGACCGGGGAAGTATTATTGTCAATCTCGGACAGGCAGAAGCAGTGCTCCGGCCCAGAGAGCAGATGCCCAAGGAAAATTACAAGCGGGGTGACCGGATCCGGGCCTATGTGCTGGATGTGCTCGAAGAATCCAAGGGAGCCCAGATAATTTTGACCCGAACCCATCCGGATTTTTTAATGGAACTGTTTACAACAGAAGTGCCTGAGGTGGCCGAGGGTATTGTGATCCTCCAGGGTGCAGCCCGGGTGCCCGGGGTGCGGGCCAAAATTGCCGTTTCCTCGACAGATTCTGATGTGGATCCGGTGGGGGCCTGCGTGGGCATGAAGGGAAACCGGGTGCAGAACATTGTCCAGGAACTGCGGGGAGAAAAAATCGATATTGTGCAGTGGAGTCCGGATGTGGCGCGGTTTGTCTGTAATGCCCTTTCTCCTGCGGAGATATCCCGGGTGATCATTGATGAAGACAACCAGTCCATGGAAGTTATCGTCAATGATGAGTACCTGTCCATTGCCATCGGCAAAGGGGGGCAGAATGTGTCCCTGGCATGTGAGATCACCGGATGGCATCTGGAAGTGATATCAGAAGAAGAGTACAGCCGGGAAGTCAAGCAGGGATATGATAGCTTGATGCGGCTCGATAATGTGGGGCTGCCCATGGCGGAAATTCTGTTCAAGGGAGGGTATGCCTCTCTGCTGGATATTTCAGAAACATCTGCTGAGGAACTGGCTGCAGTTATGGGGATTTCTGAAGCAGATGCCCAGGAAACCATTTTACAGGCTGGCACACGTCTTATGGAAGAGGAACAGGAAGCTGCAGAGGAAGATGCTCAGGCTGCGTCAGCACCGGCGTCTTTTGACCGGGACCCGTACGTGCAGGATGCAAAAACATCACAGGCTCCAGAGCAGCAGCAGAGAACAACATCAGATGAGGACCTGCCGGAAGAACCCGGGCAGGCAGACAAAATCAGTCCAAGCGGTGACGGGTATCCGGAACAAAATGATGCAGATGTCATGGATGATGAAGATGCCACATCATAACTCCTATGCAAAAGACAGGCAGCAGACTGGAACAAAGATTATTTAAAGAGGATTACTTGGGGGCAAGGTATGGCAAAACTCAGGGTATATGAATTGGCCAAAGATCTGAATATGACCAACAAGGCGCTTTTACACAAGATCAGAGATCTGAATATTGAGGTGAAAAGCCATATGAGTTCTTTGGAAGACAGCGCTGTCAAGGAAATCAAAAAAAGCCTGTACGGTAAGGCAAGACAGAACAATGATCTCAAAGTCAAGCCATCCGTAATACGCCGGCGGAAAAAAAGGGGTGTCCATCAATCAGATGCAGATGCAGATGCACACGCTGAAAAACAGCCGGTTGATGACCAGGAGGAACAGAAGGCGGATACCCCGGCAGAACCGGATACACCGCTGCAGGCAGCGGATATGCCGGAGACGGACCAAGATAAACATGCCCACAAAGCGGATACACCTGCTGAAAAAGAAGTCCCTTCTCTCAAAAAAGAAACCCCTGCCCCCAAGAAAAAGAAATCCGCGCCTGCAAAAATCATCAAACCTGTAAAAACTGAACAGTCAGAACCTTTTGCTGAAAAAAAAGGATCTGTTTTGGAAACGCAACCACCTGCAACTGACAAAGCAACAGACACAGCACAAAAGCCGGAAAAACCCCAAGCGCAAGAAAAACCCCAAGCTCCGGAAAAGCCCCAAACCTCTGAAACAACCGCTGTTTCAGAACCGGATGTGGAGACCACTGGTAAAAAAGCCCCGGAAGAAGTGGTTTCCAAAGAAAAAGCCCAGCGGTCTGCAGCAGATGCACAACCTGTGAAGGAACCGGACACGGCAACGGAACCGTCAGAGACGAAAGCGGAGACAGCTGCAGACAGAAAGAAAAAGAAAAAACGCAAAACCATGCCTGCCAAAATTGTCAAAAAAGCAGATCCTGCTGTTCTGGAAAATATCAAAAAAACAAAACCCCTGGAAGATACCAATGGCGCACCTGTGGAAAAGGTCACCAGACCAGGGCAGCCGGCCCGCCCCAAAACGGTGGTTGAAAGACCTGATCAGGGACCGCCCCCGATGCCCGGGGATCTGGATACCGGGGCCCGGAAAAAAGACCGGCGCAAGGATGCAGGCATTGGAGATCCCTTTGCCGGTAAACGCAAAAAACGCAAGAAAAAATCTGTGGTCGAAGGAGAGGATCTGTACCGGGGCCGCGGCAAGAAAAAACGGGGCAAAAAAGACACCCGGGGCAAAAAAGGGGGCTTCCAGAAGACCCAGATCACGACCCCCAAAGCCATCAAACGGCGGATAAAGATCGATGAGGCCATTGAACTGGCGGAACTGGCCAAGCGTATGGGAATCAAGGCCAATGAGATGATTGCCAAGCTCATGACCATGGGGGTTATGGCCACGGTGAACCAGACCATTGATTTTGAAACAGCCGCACTTGTGGCTGCGGAATTTGATTTTGAAGTGGAAAAGGCCAGCTTTGAAGAAGAAACCCTCCTTCAGATTGAAACCGAAGATCAGGACGAGGGCCGTATGATAAAGAGCCCGCCGGTGGTCACCATCATGGGGCATGTGGACCACGGCAAGACATCACTTCTGGATGTTATCAGAAAATCCAAGATTACCAGTGGCGAAGCCGGCGGTATTACCCAGCATATCGGTGCCTATAATGTGGAAACCCCCAATGGTGGCAGGATTACCTTTCTGGATACCCCGGGCCATGCCGCGTTTACTGCCATGCGGTCCAGGGGTGCCAGGGTGACGGATATCGTTATTCTGGTGGTGGCGGCGGATGACGGGGTGATGCCCCAGACCGTAGAGGCCATCAACCATTCCAAGGCAGCCGGGGTTCCGGTGGTGGTGGCGGTGAACAAAATGGACAAGGCCGGGGCCAACCCGGACCGGATCATGCGGGAACTGGCGGAACATGGTTTTCTGGCCGAAGACTGGGGCGGAGAAGTGATATTTGTCAAGGTATCTGCCAAAACCGGTGAAGGGATTGATGACCTTTTGGAAATGGTGCTGCTGCAGTCGGAGGTGCTGGAACTCAAGGCCAACCCGGATACAAACGCCAGCGGGTATGTGGTGGAATCCCGGCTGGATACCGGCCGGGGGTCTGTGGCAACGGTGCTGGTGAAACAGGGGACCCTGCGGGATGGAGATCCCATTGTCTGCGGGCTGCATTCCGGCCGTATCCGGGCCATGATCGACGATCTTGGCAACCGCATTGAAGAAGCAGGGCCAAGTACCCCTGCGGAAATAGTGGGGCTTACCGGTGTGCCAGATGCCGGGGACGAATTTGTTGCCGTGACATCAGACAAGGATGCCAAACAGATTGCCGGTCACAGGATGCAGAAGCAGCGGGCCAAGGAGCTGGCCAAAAAGAGCCGGGCCAACCTGGAAAAAATGTTTGAAAACCTGGGGACAGCAGAGGTTAAAGAATTAAAGCTCATTGTCAAGGCGGATGTCCACGGCTCCATCGAGGCGTTGAATGATTCCCTCAAGGATCTGGCCAAAGAAGAGGTGGATATCAAAATCATCCATTCCGGTGCCGGGACCATCAATGAATCAGATGTGGCCCTGGCCAATGTGTCGGATGCCATCATCATCGGGTTCAATGTCAGGCCAACCCCCCAGATCCGGAAACTGGCCAAGGATGAAAATGTGGACATGCGCTTCTATGATATCATATATGACGTCATAAATGATATCAAGGCCGCCCTGGACGGCCTGATGCCGTCCACCTTCCACGAGATCATCATCGGCCGGGCCGAGGTGAGGGATACCTTTGTGGTACCAAAAATCGGCACCATAGCCGGCTGTTATATCTCTGAAGGAAAAGTGGTCCGGGGCAAGAAGATACGGCTGCTCAGGGAGGGTGTGATCAAGTGTGATACCCAGCTGTCTTCTCTGCGCCGCTTCAAGGATGATGTCAGGGAAGTGGAACAGGGATATGAGTGCGGCATCGGTCTGGCAAAATATAATGATATCAAGACGGGCGATATCATAGAATGCTATGAAGTGGAAGAAAGAAAATATGCCCCCCAAAAAGAGAAATAATGAAACCATATACCAGGGCCGAACGTATCAGTATCAAGATTCAGCAGGCCATCACCGAGCTGTTGACCAAAAAAATCAGTGATCCCAGAATTGAAATGGCCACCATATCCCGGGTGAAAATGACCGCAGATCTGCGGCTGGCCAGTGTCTATGTAACCGTATTCGGAGATGCAGATAAAATTGCCGCAACCCTGGCGGGGTTCAAACACTCCAGGGGGTTTATTAAAAAGCATATTGCCCCTGAGCTGGGGCTCAAATACATGCCGGAACTGCGGTTTTTTCATGATGATTCCTTTGATAAAGCTGCAAAGATGGATGCCTTGATTGCATCCGCAGTCAAAGATCTGCCCCGGGATCAGGAAGCAGAATAACGCCCCAACCCATATCTGTTTTTCCAGGACCTTTTTTCATGACAAATGGTATGCTGTTGGTCAATAAACCGGACGGGGTGTCATCCGCCCGGGTGGTGGACCAGGTCAAAAAAATTTTCCAGGTGAAAAAAGCCGGCCATACAGGTACCCTGGACCCGTTTGCCACAGGGCTTCTGCCGGTGGCTTTGGGACAGGCTACCCGGCTGTCCCGGTTTTTTTTGGGCAGTGCCAAACAGTACCGGGCGGTTGTGACTCTGGGGATTGAAACCGATACCTTAGATAAGACCGGCCGGGTCACTTTTCAGGCAGATCCGGAACTGGTCTCATCCATCCAGCCGGCCCGGGTCAGGCAGGCGGCGGCTGGATTTGCCGGGGTCCAGCAGCAGGTAGCGCCCAGTTTTTCCGCCCTCAAGCACCAGGGCCAGCCGCTTTACAAGCTGGCCCGGCAGGGCAAGATGATCAAAAAACCGCCCCGCACCATTGAAATCTACCGTATCAGTGTGACGCGCATGGATCTGCCGGAATTTGAAATTACGGTAGCATGTTCCGGCGGTACCTATATCAGGAGCCTGGCCCATGACATGGGCCGGCTGCTCGGGTGCGGCGCCCATTTGTCCGGCTTGTGCAGAACCGCTGTCAGCCAGTTTACCCTGGATCAGGCGGTTGATCTGGACACGCTGCACACCTGTGACAGAAAAACGGCAAAAACCCGTATCCTTCCCATGGCGGATTGTCTGCCTTTTCTGCCCCTGGTGCAGGCAGACGCTGTCCTGGAAGAAAAAATCAGGTATGGCCGAAAACTGGGGCACCAGGATATTGGATCCATGACCGGCAGGGTGCCCGCAGATGGATTTGTCCGGATAACAGGATTGGACGGCCGGCTTATCGCGGTGGTACAGGCAGATAATAGCGGTGCCGGCTATAATTATTGTTGCGTTTTCAGTGGGTAACTGGTATGTAAGCAGGGTTGTTTTTCGTTTTTGTGACGGTGGTTTGGCAAAAAAACATACAGGTCGTCTGAATGGAATATTGGATGGCCTGTTGCAGCGTCTGCATGTCAAATGAAACACCGTTTGTAATGTATTCCAGACAAAGGAGTTGAAACAGTGGTTTTATTAGCAGAAAACAAAGAAGAGATGATCGAACAATTCAAGCTTCATCCGTCAGATACCGGCTCTCCTGAAGTACAGGTGGCTATCCTGACCCATCGCATCAGCTACCTGACAGAACATCTGAAGCTTCACAAAAAAGACCACCATTCACGCAGGGGACTGCTGATACTGGTGGGTCGGCGCAGAAGCCTTCTGGATTATGTCAAGAAAAAAGATATCAACAGGTACCGGTCTTTGATTGAGAGACTGGGACTGAGAAGATAACAATGAAACACAGCCGGTTTTTGGCAGCAGACATGTCAAAAACCGGCTTTTTTGCAAACAACCGGGCGGCGATTCTTGGGAATGCTTTTACATAAGTTCGCATCTGTGTCATCCAGTTTCATGCTGGATAATACAGATGCGGGTTTATTATTTTGTGTATTCTGCAAGGATTCTCCGCCTTTTTACCCCCAAGGAGAAATGAAATTATGGAAAAAAAGCTAACAGCACAGATCGGTGGAAGAGAATTTTCCATCAGCACCGGTAAAATCGCCAAACAGGCCCCCGGTGCTGTTGTGGTCCAGCTTGGTGAAACCGTTGTTCTGGTCACTGCGGTGGCATCCAAAACCCCCAAAGAAGAGATCAGTTTTCTGCCCCTTACCGTGGAATACCAGGAGCGCATTTATGCAGCCGGACGGATTCCGGGCAACTATTTCCGGCGGGAGATCGGCCGGCCCTCTGAAGACGAGACCCTGCGGGCCAGGCTGATTGACCGGCCCATCCGGCCGTTGTTCAAAGATGACTACAACCACGAAACCCAGGTCATGGCCACGGTGTTGTCCACCGACAAGATGTGTGACCCCGGCATTCTGGCCATTGTGGGGGCATCTGCCGCACTGGAGATATCTGATATCCCCTTTGACGGCCCCATTGCCGGCATCAAGGTCGGCCGCATAAACGGGGAATTTGTTGCCAACCCCAGCCTGGAACAGATGGCAGAAAGCGATATTGAACTGACCGTGGCAGGTTCCCGAACAGGCGTGGTCATGGTGGAAGGCGGCGCCAATATCGTATCGGAACAGGATATGCTGGATGCCATCTTTTTTGGCCATGCAGCCATGCAGCCCATCATTGATATGCAGATGGAACTTAAAAACAGTGTGGGAAAAGAAAAACACGCCTTTGTCCCCCCGGCCCGTGATCCGGAACTGGCGGAAAAAGTGGCATCTTTTGCCAGAGAAGGTATCCAGGAACGGGTGCAGATCAAGACAAAAATAGAACGGCAAACTGCCCTAAGCAGCTATAAAGAAGCGGTTGTCGCCCATTTTTCCCAGGATTATCCTGACCAGACCAAAGAGATCAAGGAAGGTTTCAGCAAGACAGTCAAGGATGTCTCCCGGGAAATTACCCTGACCCGGAACCACCGCATTGACGGCCGGGCCTATGATGATATCAGAGAGATTACCTGTGAGGTGGGCATGCTGCGCCGTCCCCACGGCAGTGCCCTGTTTACCAGGGGAGAAACCCAGGTGCTCGGCGTGATGACCCTGGGATCAGGTCCGGATGAACAGCGGGTGGAAACCCTGGCCGGAAATGAAACCAGAAGTTTCATGCTCCATTACAATTTCCCTCCCTATTCCGTGGGAGAGGTCAAACGGGCCGGTGGCCCCAGCCGTCGGGATATCGGCCACGGCAACCTGGCCACCCGGGCCATCGAACGGATACTGCCTGATCCGGAAAATTTTGAATACACCATCCGTCTGGTGGGCGAGGTCATGGAATCCAATGGATCTTCCTCCATGGGTACCGTGTGTGCCGGCTGTCTGGCGATGATGGACGGCGGGGTTCCCATCAAGGCCCCGGTTTCCGGCATTGCCATGGGCCTGATAAAAGAGGGAGACAAGACGGTCATTCTTTCGGACATCCTGGGAGATGAGGACCATTTCGGGGATATGGATTTCAAAGTGGCCGGTCCCAAAGAGGGCATCACCGCCCTGCAGATGGATATCAAAATCAAGGAATTGTCCAAAGATATCATGGAAAAAGCCCTGATTCAGGCCAAAGCCGGCCGGCTGCATATCCTGGAAAAAATGCTGGAAACCATTGGCGAGTCAAGGGAAGAAATTTCTCCCCATGCCCCCAAAATTTTGAGTATCATGATCAATCCGGACAAAATCAGGGATATCATAGGCCCTGGCGGCAAGATCATCCGGGCCCTCCAGGCGGATACCAATACGGTCATCGAGGTGGATGATTCCGGCCTGGTAAAAATTGCCGGGGAAAACCAGGAAGATGCCCAGCGGGCAATGGACATGGTCTCTGATATCGCCCTGGATCCGGAGATCGGTGCCATCTACGAAGGCAAGGTGGTGAAAATCACCGATTTCGGGGCATTCGTTAACATCAAGTCCGGTACTGACGGTCTGGTGCATATTTCCGAACTGGCAGACTACCGGGTGAAAAAAGTCACCGATGTGGTGAAAGAAGGTGATGTGATTTCCGTAAAGGTTCTGGATATCACCCGGGACGGGAAAATCAAGCTGAGCTATAAAGCAGCAAAAGCGGATGAAAAAGCATAATTCTTTTTGTATCTGTTCCCTTGCTTCCGGCAGCAAAGGGAATTCCGTACTGGTTTCCACTCCGGAAACGGCCATCCTTGTGGATGCCGGACTGTCCGGGGTGGAAATTGCGCGGCGCATGGCGGCTGTGGGACAAACCCCGGAGCAATTGTCCGCCATTATCATCACCCATGAACACATGGATCATATCAAAGGGGCCGGGGTTTTGGGCCGCAGGTTCAACATCCCGGTCTATATCACCCCTGCCACCCACAAAGCCAGCCCCAATCTCGGAAAGATCCCGGCACTGACCTATTTTGAGTGCGGTAGCCAATTTCAGATCCAGGGCCTGGTCGTGAATCCGTTTTCCATTTCCCATGATGCCTCAGACCCGGCCGGCCTTACATTGACCTGGCAGGACTGCAAAATCGGCATTGCCACGGATCTTGGCATTGCCACCAACCTGGTGCGCCAGCACCTTGCCGGCTGCAGCCTTCTGTACCTGGAATCCAACCATGATCCAACCATGTTGATCAATGGGGCCTATCCCTGGCACCTGAAACAGCGCATCAAATCCCGCACCGGCCATCTTTCCAATGCAGAGGCAGGGCTTCTTTTGTCTCAACTGGTTCACAAGGATCTCAAACATGTGATTCTGGCCCATTTGAGCGAAGAAAACAACCGTCCGGAACAGGCTTTGGCTGAAGTGGGCAGATGCCTGAACGGTTCTGATATCGCCTTGTCAGTGGCCGGCCCGGACCGTCCCGGAGACATTGTCCACATTGCAGCTGACATCTCTGTATAGAAAACCAAATCTGAAGAATGCCCGAAAAATAAATGCTTTTATTCAGGCGGCAAATTTTTTATACTGACCAGGAAACGCATCTGAAAAACAGATGGATAACAAGCTGATCCAAAAGGAAATCCTGTCATGAATGCCATTATCGATGCCCTGCATTTCCGGCATGCCTGTAAAAAATTTGATCCGGACAAAAAAATTGCCCCCGACGATCTGGACACCATCCTTGCGGCAGCAAGGCTCTCTCCCTCCTCATTCGGTATGGAGGCCTGGAAATTTCTGGTGCTCCAGTCTGCGGATATCCGGAAAAAACTGCGGCCTGCCTGCTGGGACCAGGCCCAGGTGACCGACAGCAGCCATGTGGTCGTGATTCTTGCCCGGCCGGATCTGGTCACTCCCGGCAACCCGTATGTGGATAAATGCTTTGCCAGGCGGGGGCTGCCAAAAGATGCAACCAACGCCTATATTGAAAAATACAAATGGTATATGGAAACCGAGGTGTTTCCCCGGATGAACCTGTATGCCTGGTGCAGCAAGCAGTGCTATATTGCCCTGGCCAATATCATGACCACAGCAGCGTCTCTGGGAATCGACTCCTGTCCCATGGAGGGTTTTGAAAAAGACCGGGTGGAGGCGGTTCTGGGTATTGATACCAAAGCATTTGCGGTGGCGGTACTGGTGGCCCTGGGCTACCGGGCAGGGGATCAGCCGCCCCGGCTGCGCCAACCAAAAGAGATGCTGGTGGAAATCCGTTGATGGAATGGTACCGGGCTGTGTAAGGCAGCGGTTCAGAACAGGACGGGCAGAAAGGAGGCAGATATGTCCCAGGCCAGGATTCTGGTGGTGGATGATGAACTGGTGATCCGGGAATCCCTTTCCGGCTGGCTCAAGCGGGACGGGTTTTTCGTGGACACCGTGCCCAGCGGCGAGGATGCCCTTGCACTGCTCAAAAAACAGGGATTCGATATCATCCTGCTGGACATCCAGCTGGACGGCATCAGCGGCATGGAGGTGCTGTCCCATGTCAAGGAAAACTATCCGGACATCGATGTGATTATGATCACGGCCTACGGCTCCATTCCCTCGGCAGTACAGGCCATGAAATCCCATGCCCATGATTACCTGCTCAAACCCTTTGATCCGGATGAAATCGGTGTGATGATCCAGAAATTGCTGGAACACCGCAAACAGGTGAAAGAGCATGCGTTTTTAAAGGATACGTTGGAAGAGCAGACCCGGTTTGAAAGCATGATCGGTCAGTCGTCAGCCATGCAGGCCGTTTTTGATCTGATCCAGGATATCGCCGACACCGAAAGCACCGTGCTCATCACCGGTGAAACCGGGTCTGGAAAGGGGCTGGCTGCCAAAGCCATCCACTCCTCCAGCCGCGTGTCTGAAGGGCCGTTTGTGGCGGTGAACTGCGGGGCCATCCCCAAGCATATCATGGAAAGCGAACTTTTCGGTCACCAGAAAGGGGCGTTTACCGATGCCAGGGAAACCAGAAAAGGCCGCCTGGAAATGGCCGGCGGCGGAACCCTGTTCCTGGATGAGATCGGTGAGATATCCATGCGCATGCAGATCGATTTGCTCCAGGTGCTCGAGGACAAGGTGTTTTACCGGGTGGGAGGCACCCAGCCCATTACCGCTGATTTCAGGGTCATTGCCGCCACCAATTCGGATTTGCAGACAGCTGTTGCAAACCGCAGTTTCAGAGAGGATCTGTTTTACCGGCTCAATGTTATCTCTTTGACCATGCCGCCCCTGCGGGAGCGCAAAGAGGATATCCCCCTGCTGGCAGACCATTTTCTGGAAAAATTCACCCGGGAGGTGAACCGGGGCGTGGAACGGTTCAGCCGGGATGCCATGGATGACCTCATGCTCTATCACTGGCCGGGCAATGTCAGGGAGCTGTCCAATGCCATTGAACGGGCCGTGGTGGTGTGCAAAACCACCACCATTACCCCCGAGGACCTGCCCATCTGCAGAACGGCGGACCACCCTGACCACTCCGGGGGGGTGGCATTGCATGATGTGGAAAAACAGCATATCCACACCATCCTGACCCGGACCAGCTGGCATATATCCAAGGCGGCCGGCATGCTGGGCATAGACCGTTCCACCTTGTACAACAAGATCAAGCGGTATGATCTGAAGCCGGATTAACAGGCGTTATTTCCATGAAACCGCCCGGTCTGATTCTGGTTTCCCCTGTGGGTGATATTGCCGGTGATATCAAAGGGGCAGTGGCAGACAAAGTGGCCAAGGTGTTTAAAATGGCGGTCCACATTACCCCGGTTTTGGCGGACATTGATTTTGCCTATGATGTGGACCGGAACCAGTACTGGTCCACCAGGGTGCTGAAAGAACTGGAAAAATCCGTCCCTGATCACTGTCTGAAGGTGGTGGCCATCACCAAAAAGGATCTGTTCATTCCCATTTTAACCCATGTATATGGCGAGGCCCAGCTGGGGGGTAAGGCGGCTGTTGTTTCCACGTACCGGTTGAACACCGGCCTGGATACCATTGATATGGCGGGTTTCATGGAGCGGGTTGCCAAAGAAGCCATCCATGAACTGGGCCATACCTTTGATCTGCGCCATTGTGAAGATCCGCTGTGCATCATGCATTACTGCCGCAAAATTGCAGATGTGGACCACAAACTGAACCAATTTTGCCGGTACTGCAGCATTTTTTTGTCCGACAACATCAAGGCTTTGGCGAAATAAAGGTTTTTATCAGCCGGCCCCTGTGTGCTTTCGGGACATTGCCCAGAATATCTCTGACCAGAGAGCCGCCGTCAGCCGCCTTCATTGGGGTGGCATCCTCCAGAAACGCATACAGTTTTTCCACCTCGCCGGCCATGAACCTTCGGCTGTCATCCATGAACAAAAGCTGTTTGAGATTCTGCTTGATATCCGGGCA
>DATFJY010000263.1:0-11842 GCA_035268905.1 Desulfotignum sp. | reverse complement strand
CCCTTTGAATGTCGCGTGCTGCAAACCAAATTCTATCATTCTGATAATGCTGTCCCAACAGTTCTGTGTCACAATTATATAGTGATAACAACCAATTGCAGACGGAAAAAAATGCCGCATTCAATGAACCTGACAATCAGTTCAAAAAATTGCTTCCGGGCCATGATGACCCTGTTGGGATATGACATAGTGAAACTGTTTCTGGGATTTTCCATCATGCAGGCATACGGCATCAACCCCTATGTTTTCTTTTTTGTGGATGTGGTGACGGTTCCGTTCTATGTGCTGGGAATGGCCCGGCTTATCAATTCATTGACGGAAAGGGCCGGGCAGTCTGAAACCATTTTCCTGTGGGCCGTCATCACTGCCGTGGCCAGTGTGGCTCCCTATCTGTATGCGGCCTGGGCCGGGGGCCGGACCCTTCCCTTGCAGGGATGGATCATCCTGTTGTTCATCATGGCATTTCCCCTGTTGGACCTGATCCGCAGGCTTTGCAGCAGAAAAAAACCGGTCCTGTTACAGCAGCGGCTGTCCGGCTGATATATCCGGTTCTTCCCATGCGGCCAGTGCCTGTGCAATGGCCCTGTGGCACATCCGGTAAAGAGCGGTGCCATCAGAATCTGTCATGGGGGTACCCACATAAAGTGAAGCCGGGATACGGGGCCGACTGAAAACAGTCATAAAATGGCGAAAAAAGGTATCATCCCCACCCAGATCGCCCTGACCATGGCCGGTCTGCTGGGATTCAACTTATAAACCGCCTCACGCCAACATGAAGAAACAGGATCAGGAGGATTGATATGAGTGTCGCAAAAAGGGTACAAAAGCACCGGGAAGCATTACGTGCCATGGGCCTCAGGCCTTTGCAGATTTGGATTCCGGACACCCGGCGCAAAGGGTTTGCTGAAGAATGCCGCCGGCAGTCCAGAGCGATCGCCAGGGATCCCCATGAGCAGGAAGTGATGGACTGGATCGAAACCGTCACATGATATCCATAGAACGTTTGCTTCCGGTTTTTCTGGGTATTGCATGATGTTGCCCTTTTCAGGCCCGGAATATGGGGACCGTGATGCGGTTCCCGGTATCCGGGTCAAAAAAGTGGCAGTGTTCCCATAAAAACCCCAGGTCCACCTGGTCTCCCGGAGACAGGCCGGCGTGTTTTCCGCTTCGGATGATCAGCGGCTGTTTGCGGGGGCCATACTGGATATGGTACAGGGTGTCGGATCCCAGGCTTTCTTTCAGATCGATCTGCCCGGAAAACCGGACATCCGGTGTGACAGAGTTATCCACGACAAACAGGTGCTCCGGCCGGACACCGCACACACAGGGGCCGGTTGTCGGCGGTACAGCGGATAGGGGCAGCGCACTGCCCTCCCCCGGGTTCAGGTCTTTCAAAACCCGCCCACAGTCCTGGTCCGGCACCTCCAGATCAGGGAACCGCAGGTGGGTTTTGGTCACGTCACCGGACAGCAGGTTGATCTCGGGTGATCCGATAAACTTTGCTGTAAACAGGGTCTCAGGATGGAAAAACACCTGCTCCGGGGTGCCGAGCTGTTCGACCCGGCCCTGGTTCATGACCAGTATCCGGTCCGCAAGGGTCATGGCTTCCACCTGGTCATGGGTCACATAGATCATGGTGGTTCTCAGGGCAGCATGCAGTTTCTTCAGCTCCACCCGCATGGACGACCGGAGTTTGGCATCCAGGTTGGACAGCGGTTCGTCAAACAGAAACACGGAAGGCTTTCGCACGATGGCCCGGCCCATGGCCACCCGCTGGCGCTGCCCCCCGGACAGTTCCCTGGGCTTGCGGTCCAGCAGGTCATCCAGCTGCAGCAGCCGGGCCGCATGGTCCACCCGTTCCCGAATTTTCACTTTGACAATTTTTCGCAGTTTCAGGCCGTAGGCCATGTTGTTGAACACACTCATGTGGGGATACAATGCATAGTTCTGAAACACCATGGCAATATCCCGGTCTTTGGGTTCGATGTTGTTGACGGTCTGGTTGTTGATGCGGATGTGTCCCTCCGATACCCGCTCCAGTCCCGCGATCATCCGCAGCAGGGTGGATTTGCCGCATCCGGACGGTCCCACCACCACCAGAAATTCACCATCCTGGATATGGATGTCCATGGCATGGATCACATCTGTTTTGCCAAATTGTTTGGTTATGCCGCTAAGAATCAGTTCCGCCATCGTATTTATTTCTCCGTTTCGGTCAATCCTTTGACAAACAGATGCTGCATGCCCACCACCACCAGTACCGGCGGCAGCTGGGCCAGCAGGGTGGTGGCGGTGATCAAATGCCATTCCGGGGCTTCTTCCACTGCCTCCAGCATCTGCTTGATGCCCATGACAATGGTGTACATGTCTTTTTCCGTGGTGATGAGCAGGGGCCACAGATACTGGTTCCAGCCATAGATGAACAGAATCACGAACAGGGCCGCGATATTGGTGCGGGACAGGGGCAGCAAAATATCCTTGAAAAACCGCAGCGGCCCGGCCCCGTCCATGCGGGCCGCCTCCAGCATTTCATCCGGCACGGTCAAAAACACCTGACGGAACATGAAGGTGGCCGTGGGCCTGGGCATTTTCGGGGCCCCGGAATCCGGGGTGAACTGGTCCATTGTATCCGCCGCCACCCTTCTGTCTGTGGCCCCCTGCTCATCGCCTTTCTGCTGTTTCAGCGCCAGTTTGTGCAGTCTTTTATGTACGCTGGCATCAAATAACGTATCGCGGCAGAACGCTCAAATCCCGTTTTATGGAGCATTCATAAATTACTGACAGGACGTTGATCCGCGAACGTATTCAAACCGGACCGGTGGGCACAAACCGTGCAAGCCGTGAGAATGCCGGCGGTTTCCTCCCGTTGAAATACCCGCAGGCCGCATAATACCGCAGATCCTTCTGCCACAGGGAGAAAAACCGCGGATCATGGGAAATCCGTTTCAGCACCTTTTGCGGGCGGTGAAAGGTATCCAGCAGGGGGGAAAACAGTTCCGAAGGGTCCCTGAAGCATTCCCAGTCACACTGGCGGCAGTTCGGCTCCAGACCGCTGCCACCCATATTCAGATCCTGAAAAAGCCCCAGATCTTCCCGGCCCCGGTATCCACAGGGGTAGGTGTGGCCGTCATCGGAACCGATGAAAAAATAGTCAATACCGCCTCGGCATCCGGCGGATGCCACTCCATGGCCGGAGGCGGTTCCCGGTCTCTGGTGCTGGGCAATCAGGGCATGGAGGGCACAAAGCGGGGTGAAGACGCGCAGATAAGGCCGATGCCGGGTCACATTGGCAGCCAGGGCCTGGTAAAGACCTGCCTTTTCTTCCCGCGAAAAGCGCACAACGGCTTCACCGGCCGTAGCCGCGTATACAGCGCTCAAGCCGTTGTCCGAACCTGAGGTCTCGATGCTCATGGGATAACAGGTGTTGGCAATGGTGAATCCCATATTCCGCACCTGCCGGAAAAACCGGTCGAATGCGGTATGAAACGCCTGGTCAAACGCTTCCAGATACGCGGTGCCGCTGGAAAAAGCGCTCCGGCGAAGGTCCCGGGTCAAGGGTCCGCCCACCATGCGGTTGAGCCCCAGGTTGACCGACGGATAAATGCCGGCATCATGAAAAATGGGAATGGCCATCTCAATGCCCCGGACCACATCAGGCAGCCCCCGCATCTGCTCATGCACCATCGGGACTGCCGAATCCAGGCTGATCCAGAAATTTCTCAGGGGCGTGGCTGCCAGTTTTTCCGCCATGGCCTTTATCCGGTCTGAAAATCCCGGCCGGCGGCTGCCGCAGAACAAAAATCCGTTGGTACCGGTGCGGATATACGGGATGCCGGCCCGGCCGGCATGAGCTATCAGGCCGGCAATCTGATCCAGGTAGAGCAGCGGCTCGCCTCCTGTAAAAGACACCGCCTGGATCCCCTTTTCTCCGGCCGCATCCAGGATCTGCCGGATGGCATCGGTCTTCAAACGGGTGCGGCGGATATCCGCGGTTTTCCGCATGCCGCACTGGGGGCAGTCAGCATTGCAGCGGCTGGTGATCTGGATCACCAGCTGGCCGGGCACCCGGTCTTTTGCAAGGCATGTCAGGGTGTTGATCATGGATGACATATGCAAGATCCGCTGTCCTATCGTCCGCTTTTCCCGGGTATCATCCATTGTTTCCTGCATCGAGAACAAACAGATTGGGCTTGATACTATTTGACGGAAGCCGGTTTTTTTCCGCCAGGTAAGTCATGAAATCATTCATGGGCAGGGGGCGGGCATAGCGGTATCCCTGCATCATGTCACAGCCTTCCTGGAGCAGAAAATGCTCCTGTCTCTGTGTTTCAACCCCCTCTGCCACAACGGTCATTGCCATGGCCCTGGCCATGGCAATGGCGGCACGCACCAAAGCTTTGCCCTGATCACCCGTCTCAATGCCGTTGATAAGGGACTGGTCGATTTTCAAGGTATTGATGGGCAGATTTTTCAACATGTTCAAAGAGGAATACCCGGTGCCAAAGTCATCCAGCTCGATATGGATGCCCTTTTCCTGCAGTGCCTTCAATGTAGCCCGGCCCTTGTCCAGGTCATGGAGCAGACAGGTCTCCGTAAGTTCGAATTTCAATTGCCGGGGGTTCACCCCGCTCTCGGTGATGATGGTTTCGACTTTTTCCAGAAAATGGTCATCGGCAAACTGGCGGGCACTGATATTCACGGCCAGGGAAAAATCCCGGGGCAGCTGATCGCACCGGGACAGCGCGGACAGCTGCCGGCAGGCGTTTTCCAGAACCCATTCCCCCAAGGGCAGAATCAGACCGGTTTCCTCGGCAATGGGGATGAACACGCCCGGAGAAACCGGGTCTTTTCCCGGGGGCAGCCAGCGCAGCAGCGCCTCGGCACTGCAGATGGTTCCCGACCCAAGTACCTGGGGCTGCAGGTACAGACACAACTCCTCATTGGCCAGGGCTTTTTTCAGATCATAGGCCATGGCTGCTTTGCGGTTGACAACCGCCTGCCGCTTTTTGCTGAACAGGCAGACCCGGTTTCGTCCCAGATCTTTGGCCTCGTACATGGCCACATCAGCCCGCTTGAGCAGTTCACTGGCCGTGTGACCCGATCCTTTGAACACCTCGACCCCGATGCTGGCACTGACATGACACAGATGATTTTCATTGCCCAGAACAAAGGGACGATTCAGGGAAATCCGTATTTTTTCCGCCAGATCCAGGGCCCTTTGGGTGCTGGTATCCGGCTGGCCGTCCAGCCATTCCAGCAGCACGACAAATTCATCTCCCCCCAGGCGGGCCGCCGTATCCGTCTGCCGGATACAAGCGTTGAGCCTGTCTGCCACCTCCATGAGAAGCGCGTCCCCGATATCATGGCCCCTGGTGTCGTTCAATGATTTGAAATGATCCAGGTCCAGCATGAGCACGGCCCCGTATTTCTGGTTCCGCCGGGATGCGGCAATGGCCTGCCCCAGCCGGTCCCCCAGAAGGCGGCGGTTGACCAGTCCGGTCAGGCCGTCATACAGGGCCAGCTGCCTGATCCGGTTTTCCGATTGTTTGCGGTCCGTGACATCCTGCACTGTGCCGGACAGCACCTGGACACCGTCATGTTCCCGCACAGCTGCCTGCTGAAAGATCATCCGTTCCTGTCCGTCCGGGCGGATGATCCGGTATTCCATGGTAGCGGATTTTGTGTGGGAGATGAGCCCTCGTAAAGCGGTTTTCACCGCATCCCGGTCATCCGGATGCACCAGCGCAAGTGAACTGTTTTCACTCACGGCAAATTGTTTTTTTTCCACGCCGCAGATGTCATATATCTGGTCTGACCAGGTGACCCTTTTGTCTGCCGGCCTGAACTCCCAGTCCCCGATTCGGGCCAGTTTCTGGGCCGCCATCAGACGCTCGCGGATACGGGTCAATGAGGCAACACTGGTTTGCAGAGAATCGATGGTCTTGCGGATATGCCGTTCCAAAGGATAAAAAATAAACCCCGCCTCCAGCAGCAGCATGAAAAGGGTTGACACCCAGAGCAGGGTTTCCAGACGTTCGATTTTCATGATCGCGGCCCTGCCGATCTTCTGGTATTCATCCACTGCAGCATCCAGCATGGGCTCCAGTACATGGGGGCCATAGGTGGTCAGATAGATATAGGAAAAAAATTTTGTGTTGAGCGTATGGTGATCCGATTGATACACATCATTGGCATGGGTCAAAAACCGCTCGATGGCAAGATTCAGCCCCACGGACGGATCCGCGAAGATCATTTTCAGGTTGTCATTGGTCACCTGTGGAATGCCGTTTTCCGGATCACCGTCCCGCAGGTTTTTGTGGGCCTGTCGCATTTTGCTGATGGTGCGCCCCACCTGGGCTTTGGCCATGCGGAACTCGGTTTCATCGACAGTGGTCACCATCAGGCTGCTGAAATAGGCGATGCGGTTGGCAAGCCCTGCCTGATGGCCGGCCAGATTCACCAGGCTGGAAAATCCCCGCTGCTTGGATATCACGTTCTGCATGGTAACAAAAGATGCAGTGGCCAGCAGGGCAATGGCGCTCAAACCGATAATATACCGGAGCCGCAGATTTCTTACCGTTTTGAAAGGGTTCATTGTTGATATCCTTAAAAACACCCGGACTTGGGTTATTAAAAAAATATGCCTCTCTGTACACTTCGGAAAGAAATGATAACAGGATATTGTTAGCAGGATATTTCAAAAATCACATTTTATGAAAAAAACCACACTGACACCGGCAAAAATTTTCCTTCCGCTCCAAGCAAAAAATCCGAATTTGAAATCGCTGAAAAATATTGATTGAAACACAATTTTATCATTCTAATAACCTGTTTCCAACACTTGTGGGAGATAATGCGCTTAAACAGCTGAAAACTGTCTTTTCAAGGAGCGCATATCCACCATGCAGGCCATACAGGCAAGACCTGAAAACAAAACACCAACGGACCCGTCTGCCAAGACCGACAAAGATCTGCCCTTTTTGTATCCTGCCCTGGAAATAAAGACCGGGTCCATGGAGGCGTTTGTAGAATCCCTGCCCTTTTCTTTCCGGGATGTCACCGCAGGCGCGGAAAATGAATTCCAGGCCGTGGTGCTGGGCAAACGGGAAGATGTGGACCTGCCCATCACCATTGCATCTTCCAATTTTTTCAAGAACATGGTCCGCAGGGCCGCATCCGGCGACATGTCCCTTAAAACGCTCACGGCTCTGGAACGGTATCTGGAACAGAAAAACAATGTCTGGGAAAATTCCTGGGTCCGGTTTCCGGAACAATGCCTCAACCATTATGCCCGGGAGGTATTTGCCGCAGACCTGCGCGCTGACAAGGCAAACCCTGGTGCGGGCCGCCGGTCGGATGCCGGACAGTTCAGGTTCTCTAAGGCCGGAGAGACCATGATCCGGGTGCCGGTCTCCTATCTGCTCAAACTGGCCCTGGCGGATGTGATCGGATCTGCACCGCTGATTCATCCGCGGATAAAGCGTTTCGGTGAAAAAATGATGGCCTGTTTCCTCAATGACAACACCTCTCCTGAAATTTTTTCCTTTCACCCGGTGCGGTCCGGATCCGGGTCCCGTGGGATCGGCCGCACCCTTGCCACGGAAACCCTGATCCGGTTTCTGTTCACCCAGCTGCTGGTGCAGTATGCAGAACAAAAACTGGGGCTGCTGGATGCCGGACAGCAGGTACGGGTATATTTTTCCGCCTCCCCGCCAGTGATGCAGCACCGGCTCAATACCTGTCTTTCCGATGCCTTTTACCGCTATCTTTTCATGAGTCCCTGCCTGTCGGGATGGGACCGGGGCGAAGAAAAGCACGCCTATATGAAACTGTGCCATGAGGTCCTGTCCCGAAGCCAGATCAACGGCATAGCCAAACTCAAGGAAGCCGGCATCATCAATTCAAACCTGGTAATCCTGCCCAGCAGCTCCAATATCAGCCTGGCCAACAACGGCACCCACATCAGTATCGGCAGCCGAAAACTGGCACAGCTTATGGCGGATCCGGGTTCCGGGTTCAACGCCGTGCATGAAAAGCACTTGGGAGACCTGGTCATCAAGGTGGCGGAGCATTTTTTGTGCCTGTTTCCCGGCACCTACAGTGCCTCCCCCTTCCGCCTCAATTTTGAAGACTTTCACCCGGAAAAAATCCTGGGGTTTCTTCCCCATGAACTGGATTACACCCATCTGCGCATGATCTGGCGGCGCTGGAAAAAAAAGGCTGCCAACCGGATACTGGGCCAGCCCGTTACCCCTTTCGGCCCGGTCTGGCTGGACCGGTTCATCAGCACGGCATGTGGCCTTAAAGGGGATTTTGTGCCGGACTTTCGGCTGGTGGACTACCTGGTCTCGCTGATGAGCACAGACCAGAGCCCGGCCCTGGACGGGTCACCTGGCAACAGTATCCGGCTGGGCAAAGACCTGGCACAGATGGGTATTTTTGATACCTGCATGCCCCTGTACCAGCTGGTCCGGCTCAGGGAATTTCACCGCATGGGATACAGCGGATTTGAGCACCGGTATTACAGTATTTTTGAAGATATCCTTACCGATATGGGAGGGGCGGCTGACCTGCAGACCCTGATCACGGCCCTGGCTTATCAGTATATTCTCAACGGGGATGTCACCCATGCCATGATTCCCGACACCCCCGGGGTGGAAAGCGAGCGCCGCCAGATGTTTTTCTGTGCCGCCGTCAACCTGCCCACCTTTTACGTAAAGACAAACACCCGGAACCGATTTCTGGTGAAAATCGTATCCCGGATTCCCAACACCCGTAAAAGCCGGCGGTATCCTGGCTATACCCGGATCAAACTCAGGGACTACAAGCAGGCATTAATCGACATCCTCAAAACCGACGGCAGGGCTTTGGCAGATTCATTCCGCATGCAGGCCGCGCTGTCCGATCTCCAGGGCCGGGTCAACTCCCCGGACACCCGGTCCGCCGGGGGAAGACTGGTCACCGGCATTTTACAGACGCAAAAAAAGAAAAACCCCATGCACTATGCCGGGGACACTTTCAACCGGCATGCGGAAACCTATTACCGGGACACCCTCTGCAGCCGGCACATGGCAGAAGGATTCAAGACCCTGATCAATGAATTTACAAGAATGGACCTGTGGGCCAGCTTCAGGGAGCCCGCTTTCAAGGACATCATCCGCACCATACTTCCTGACCTGGATCTGGATGTTTTTTTATCCCGGATAAAAATACCGCTGATGGGCCGCACCCTTTCCGTGGAAAACACCAAAAAACTGATTTTTTTGATCATTTTATATGTGGGCCTGGAGACCAGTCAGAATGAATCCCTGTAAAGACAAGACCATTGCACCATGACCCGGCATATCCACCAGTATATCCAGCGGAAGACAACCGGAATCAAAACCGAAACCCTGTTGCATGACCGGACCATTTGCACCCTGTATTCCGTAATCCGGGAGAATGCCCCTGCCATGTTCCGTCTTCTGGTATCTGCCAGGGCTTCGGCCCTGCTGGGATTTCTCAGCTATGACCTGCCCCTGAAAAAGACCATCTCTGATCCTGCCGGGTTCCTGCACCGCATGGGCATCCCTGCAAAAGAGATATACGGGCCGGTGTACAGGCTGAACACCCTGCGCCGGTTTTTTGAACGCCGGATACGGTTCTGGGAATGCCGCCCCATGACAGAAGATCTCCGGGCTGTGGTGTCGCCGGCAGATGCCCGGGTGCTGACAGGCGCTTTTGCAGATACCGGCGATCTGTTCATCAAGGAAAAATTCTTTCAGTATGACGAATTGATCGGAATGGACAGGGCCCGGTGGCGCAAAGCATTCAGACATGGGGATTATGCCGTTTTCCGCCTGACACCGGACAAGTACCACTACAACCATGTTCCGGTATCGGGAAAGGTGGTGGATATTTATGAAATCAACGGCCAATACCATTCTTGCAATCCCGGGGCTCTGGTGCGGTCGGTCACCCCGTATTCCAAAAACCGCCGGGTGGTGACCATTATTGACACGGATGTGGCAGACGGCACCGGTGTGGGACTGGTGGCCATGGTGGAGATCGTGGCCCTGATGATCGGCCGCATCGTGCAATGCTACAGCCCTGACCGGTATGAGCCGGTCCTGCCGGTAAAAAAGGGCCTTTTTTTGAAAAAAGGCCAGCCCAAAAGCCTGTTTCGGCCCGGCAGTTCCACGGTGGTATTGATTTTTGAAAAAAACCGCAGCCGATTTTGTCCCGATCTTTTGGAAAACACCCGGCGCTGTGATGTGAAAACCCGGTTCTCGACCCATTTTGGCACCCCGCTGGTGGAAACCGATATCCAGGTCAGAGAAACCATAGGAAAGGCAGTCTGATGGACCAGATCATTTTTATCACAGGAATGGCAGTGGTGGTGGCCGGATCGTTACGGATTTAATCCATTTTTAATACCAGGATAATACCGGCATAACGGTACTGGGTTAGATACAAGGTATCATAAATCTTTTATCAGGAGTCTGCCATGAACGCTTTACTACCGTCATCAACTGAGATGAACCACACTTTCATCCCTTTTCTGGACAATGAAAAACTGGCCAGATTCAAAGAAAAACTGCTGGCCAAGCAGGCGGAATTGGTCCGGAAACGGTCTGACATCAAAAAAAATATCCGCAGCCTGAAAATGAAGCATGCGGATGTACTGGACCAGAGTATCTTGATGAACAGCATTGAAAATGAGATCGATTTTTCCCGGCGCTGTGATGTGATGATCACCCAGATTGAAAGGGCTCTGGAAAGAATCGAGACCGGCGAGTTCGGCTACTGCGAACTCACCGGTGAACCCATCGACATCAGACGGCTGGAGGTCCAGCCCTGGGCCACCCTGTCCATCAAAGCTTTGGAGAAACTGGAAAAAAAGCATACCCCGTATTTTTAATGCTTTATTCCTCCTCAATTTTGGAAGGATTTTTTATCGCGGCTTTCCTGCGATGACTAGGCAGCCTGTGATTTTTTCACCGCAGAAGATTTATTGTTATCAGCCGGGTGAATATTTTTATCAACATACGGGGCAGCTGGCGCATCTGCCAGACCCACATTGACCAGAAACCGCTCAAAAATTGCATGAGGTGAAAATGTCTTTGCCCGGGCCAGGCTGTTGTTCTTCAATCCCTGGCGAAAAACCGGATCTGTAACAAACCGGTCAATGCCGGCGGCCATACCGGTGATATCTTCGGCCAGAATGCCGTTTTCAGGTGTCTGGATAATGTCCAGAGGCCCTTTTTCCGCATAAGCGGCCACAGCTGCCCCGCAGCTCATGGCCTCCAGGATGACATTGCCGAAGGTATCAAACCGGGACGGCAGCACCAGCAGATCCACTATAGAGTACAGATCCGGCATCTGATTTTTGTCCACCCAGCCCAGAAAAACGGCCTCTGGCAATTGCCTTTGCAACCTTTCTTGAGCCGGTCCGGTACCGGCGATCACCAATTTGACTTTTCTGGCGGTTTCATTCAGTTGTGCCAGGATGTCGGGCAGGTCAAACACCCCTTTTTCCTCGCTCAGCCGGCCGGCATACAGCAGAACGATGTCCGTGTCAGATATCTGCCCCTGGAAAAATGTCTGCCGGTCTCCGGGCCGGGGGTAATAGATGTCATCCACCCAGTGGGCGGTTTTGTATACCCGGGCCGCATCATAGGCGATGGCTGGTCCGGTGAGCCATTCCTGGTGTTCCCGGTTCAGCACAAAGATGCCGTCAAACTGATGGTACAAGGCGCGCAGGGTCCGCCGGATCCGGTCCATCACCTGCGGGGACAGCTCCGTGGTATATTTGAAAAACTCCATCCAGTCGGTATGCATGAAAAAATACACCGGCACAGCC
>DATFJY010000262.1:0-9744 GCA_035268905.1 Desulfotignum sp. | reverse complement strand
CATGATCAATGCCGTGGGCCTGCCCACCCCTGGATACGACAACATGGATGCGGAATGGCAGGCCCTTGCGGACCGGCATTTCCCCCTCAATGCCAGCATCTACGGCGGATCTACGGCCGAATTTGCTGAAGTGGCCCGGTTTGTGGCGGACCAGGGACCCGACTGCATTGAAATCAATATCTCCTGTCCCAATTCCGATCTTCACGGCATGCTGTTCGGGGTGGATGAAAAAGCGGCCCATGCGGTCACGGCAGCGGTGAAACAGGTCATTGATGTGCCACTTATCGCCAAGCTCACCCCGGCGGCCCCGGATATCGGCCGCATTGCCAAAGCCTGCGAAGATGCCGGGGCAGATGCCATCTGCGCCATCAACACGGCAGGCCCTGGCATGGTCATCGACATCGAGACAGGGAGGCCGGTACTGGCCTTCCAAAAAGGGGGCCTGTCCGGCCCCATGATCAAGCCCATTGCGATCCGGTGTGTGTATGACATCTTCAAAACCGTTTCCATTCCCATCATCGGTCTGGGCGGTGTCACCACGGGCGCGGATGCCGTGGAGATGTTCATGGCAGGCGCCTCTTTGGTGGGTATGGGATCTGCCGTGCGGTACCGGGGCATCCAGGTGTTTGACATGGTGCACCGGGAACTTGTCGACTGGCTGGCCGCCCACAACACCACCAGAGAAGCGGTCATGGGCGCGGCACACCATCCAGCCGGGACACCGGCCGGAACAATCACCCGGGAACCGGTTTCCATTGAAAAAGACCATACCAGCCAACACAGGAAAAACACCCCATGATTTTCGACCAGAAACCGGTCATGGTCCAGGTGGCCGGAAAAACCCTGCACAACCCCTCTTTTGCCACCCTGTTTTTTGATGTGGCCATCGATTTTCACCCCGGCCAGTTCATCATGGTCTGGCTTCCGGGAGTGGATGAAAAACCCTACACCATCTCCTATCACGCGCCAAAGCAGTTCGGCATCACCATCGAGGCCAAAGGAAGATTTTCCAATCAGGCCGTGACCCTGTCCCCGGGCGACCAGGTGGGTATCCGGGGGCCGTTCGGCAACGGGTTTGATATCATCCTTTCCCCCCATGTGGCAGTGGTGGCCGGCGGCTGCGGCATGGCACCGTTGGCCCCCCTGGTGGAACGGCTGGACCCGAACCTTTTCTTTGTCCACGGGGCCAGAACAAAAAATTTTATTTTGTATCACCGGCGGTTTGCAGTCCAACGCCATTTTACAACAGATGACGGCAGCCTGGGACACAAAGGATTTGTCACTGATCTGCTGGCAGCAGAGATCGAACGCCGGACAGATCAGGCACAGCCGCAGTTTGACATGGTATATGCCTGCGGTCCGGAAATGATGATGCACGCGGTGTTCACCCTGTGTGAAGCCCGCGGCATCCCCTGCCAGGTATCCCTGGAACGGTATATGCGCTGCGGGTTCGGGGTCTGCGGTGCCTGCGTGTGCAGCGACCAGGTGGTGTGCACGGACGGCCCGGTATTTCATTCAGACCGGCTGGGACAAATGGCCGATTTCAACCGTACCGCCCTGCTCAAGTCCGGGCAGCCGGTTGCTTTGTCTGCATATGTGTCCTGGCGCTGCCAGTGAATAGCTGTTAGCTGTTAGCTTTTAGCTTTTAGCTGTTAGCTGTTAGCTCTTGGCTGATGACTGCGTACTGACGGCTGAAGGTTTTCATATAACCAACATGCCCTGGCGGTCACAACAAAGAATGAAAGCGTTAGCCGGTGATAACTACAGGAAAAATTTTGTTTACTGGAAGCGAATAATTGCATACTAATCGCTAACGGCTAAAAGCTAACAGCTAAAAGCTTTCATATAAAACCAACATGCCCTGGCGGGCACAACAAACAAAAAATACAGGAACCCCAAATGACCTATCAGGAATCATTTATCACCTTTCTTGTCAAGTGCAGCGCCCTCACATTCGGGGAGTTTCAATTGAAAAGCGGCCGCATCGCCCCCTATTTTATCAACACCGGCATGTTTGATACCGGCCCCAAAATCCAGCAGCTGGGGGTCCACTACGCCCGGGCCGTGGAAGAACATTTCGGCAAAGACTTTGACGGCATATACGGGCCGGCCTACAAAGGGATTCCTTTGTGTGTATCCACAGCCATGGCCCTGTCTGATATGGCGCTGGACAAAGGCTATGTGTTCAACCGCAAGGAGGCCAAAACCTATGCCGACAAAAGCAGCACCGTGGGCATGGCCCTGGACGGGGACACCCGCCTTATCCTGGTGGATGATGTCATCACATCGGGCAAGGCCATCAGAGAATCCCTTGAGATCCTGAAAACCAGCGGAAATCCGCAGGTCAAAGGCATCGTCATCAGCGTGGACCGCCAGGAAAAAGGCACCACCGAACAGAACGCCCTGACAGAGGTGGCCGGAACCCTTGGCATCCCCATCTATGCCATCGTCACCCTCTCCGACATCACCGCGTTTCTGCACAACAAAGAAATCAACGGCCGGGTGATCCTGGATGATGCCATGATGAAAAAAATCAATGCATACCTGGCGCAATACGGCACAGCATCGGGTCATTAATGCGTAGATTCATTCCATGATTGACCGGCTTAAAAAAATCTATCTGTTGTATGAAACTATAATGGCTTCCACAAAAACAGCATGCCGTCCAAAATGCTCCCACTGCTGTACCTGTAATGTAACACTTACCAGCCTTGAAGCCCGTTTCATAACCTTTTTTCTGCCGCCTGCACAAAAAAAAGCTGTTTACACAAAAATCACACAAACCTTTCCGGAAAAACGGTTTATCCCCGGAATGACCACCAACCAGTTTGCCCGGTTGTGCATGGAAGGCGCAGATCTGCCGAACGAAGAAAATGATCCTTCATGGGGGAAATGCCCTTTGCTGGAAAATGACCTGTGCACGGTGTATGATGTCAGGCCGTTCGGCTGCCGGGCACTGATGTCGGAAACAGATTGCATGCATACGGATTGTGCACAGATGCCTCCCTGGATACTGACATTGAATAACCTCTTTCTGCAGGCCATTGAACACCTGGACCAGAAAGAATATTCCGGCAATCTGTCGGACATGCTTCAGATAGCCTTGTCCGGCAATGATGTGACCCACCAGGATATGCAACATCATGACCCGAAAAATGAGGCATTGTTCGTCAAAAACGAATGCATAAAATGTCTGATGATCCCGCCGGAACATCGGGAGCGGATGGATCCCATTGTCAAAAATCTGTCAGAGCTTATAAACAGCGCCCCGGACACGGGCCATGACACCAACCGGAAATACAATACTGTTTGAGGATATACCTGCCCGCAGTTTTTGCCGTTTAGCTGCGCCAAGCCCTACACCATGTCAAGCGGGGAAGATGGGTGAGGCCGATAGTCCCCGCTCCCCACGGGTCTATTCAAAAAAATCCAATCTGCGCCTGATTTTATTCGGCAATTTTATCCTGCAATGAAGTGAAAAACCCGTATGGTTCAACCCGTGTCTATAAAGTCTGGTTGATCTGCTGTGCAGCAGCCAGGGTCTGGTCAATAATGTCCGGCATCAGATCGTCGGACATGCCGGCTTTGAATCCCACCACCCACAGGGCCGGCAGATGGACGGCCTTAGGGGAAAGGCAGACGGCAACGGCCCGGACACCGGCCAGGTATTCTTCATCATCCAGGGCATATCCCCTTTTTTTGACGGTTTTCAATTCCTCCAGATACTTTTCCGGATCCACAATGGTGTGGGGGGTGAATCTGGGCAAAGGATGGGTTTTCAGGTAGGCGGCTGCCTCCGGTACCGGCATGGCTGACAGAAACACCTTGCCCACGGCCCCGGCCAGAAGGGGCAGTGCCGTGCCGATGGGAGAACTGATTTTAAAATCTTTTCTGGATTCCACGATATCGATGACCGTAACATGGTGGGCATTGCGTATGCCTAAAAACACAGATTCGCCGCATTGTTCCATGAGATTCTCCATGGCCGGCCTGGCTGATTTTACAATATCCACCCGTTCATAAGCTGCCTTGCCCAGTTCCATGAGGGTCAGGCCGATCACATACCGCTTGGAATCCGGATGCCGGATAATGGCACCCTGTTCCTCTAGGGCTGCGGCAATGCCGTGGACCGTGCTTTTGCTGATATCAAGATCCGCTGCCATATCACTGATGCGCAGCCCTTTTTCAGACTGTGATATGGCCTTGAGAATATCAAAGGCCTTTTTGACAATGGGGGCCTGGTACCGTTTGGTCATGAATGATTTTTTCCTTTCCGCTTTTCAAAAAAGGCAACAAAAAAACTGCACCGCATGTTTTTTACTGCACCGCTCCTTCACCAACCTGCCCTGATTCGGGCCTGAAAAACATCTTGCTTTTCAAATTATTTGGCCCATTATTTGGCCCAGTTTACAATTAACTGGCTATTATAACATATTTCCTTGTAACTGCAGCATTCTTTGTTACGGTCTCAGGATAAATTCATTTTTTCATCATTATATCATAAACAAATTAAGTGATAGCTATAGTTCTGGTCATATGAAGTGATACCGAGCATACCTTATTATTAATACCACAAGTATCAAGTCATGTGACCGGAACTATAATATAGGATGGTGTTACAATATTTTGATTTTTAAATACCAGGAAAAATACGAAGTAATGGCTTCTTCGTGGTTGCGGCCTTCATTTTTTTTAGTTTTTCTCATGGGAAGTTCATGTTGGCACGCTTATGGCAAGATATATCCCACATGATTATAATTGATAGTGCCAAGGAGACAAAAAATTATGGATAAAGATGTGTTCAGCTTGTGTTTCATGTGTTCGGTCAGGTGTCCCATCCAAGTCGGTGTCAAGGACGGACATGTGAACTGGATTCAGGGAAATCCCCATGTAGCGGGCATAGACGGCCGTTTGTGTCCCAGGGGCTCTGCCGGGAAATCCCTGCTCTATGATGACCAGCGGCTCCAGTCCCCTCTTATTCGGGTGGGGGACAGGGGATCGGGAAACTGGCGGAAAGCCTCATGGGAAGAGGCTCTTGACTATGTGGGAACCCGGCTCAAAGAGATCAAGGACACCCATGGCGGCCATGCCATCGCATTTGGCGAACGGGCCCAGCTCGCCACCCATGTGAGCAAAACGTTTTTAAAGGCTTTGGGTTCCCCCAATCATTTCACCCATGATGCGCTGTGCAAGGGATCCATGAACACGGCCTGCCGTTCCATGTTCGGGTATACCGACGGCCAGATGGGTATCAATTACGCCAATACAAAACATATTGTGCTTTACGGCAGAAATATTTTTGAATCCATCAATGTCAAAGAGGTGAACACCCTCATGGATGCCCTGGAAAAAGGGGCAAAACTCACCTATATCGACCCCCGGGTGAATGTCACTGCGTCCAAGGCCCACCGGTACTGGATGATCCGGCCGGGTACCGACCTGGCCCTCAACTACGGCCTGATCCACGTCATTTTAAAAGAACGCCTCTATGATGCGGAATTTGTGGACAAATGGGTACACGGCCTCACCGATCTGCAGGATTTTATCAAAGATTACACCCCGGAATGGGCAGAAACAGAAACCGGTATCCCGGCCGGAGAAATCAAGGCCCTGGCCAGGGAGATCAGCCGGGAAAAGCCGGCGGTAATTTTCCATTACGGTTACCGGTGCGCCAGCCACCAGAATGAGATCTACATGCGAAGGTCCATTCTCATGCTCAACGCACTCATGGGATCTGTGGAAGCCAAAGGCGGGATCTTCTTCAAAAAAGGCCCGGGAGCCGAAGGCGGCAAACCAGCCAGAAAACTCACGGAACAGGAATTTCCCAAAATAGAAGTCCCGCGGTTTGACAAGGTCGGGACCCCGGATTTTCCGTTGCCCGACCCTGCCCACGGGGTGGCACAGAGGCTTCCTTATGCCATTCTCAATGAAGATCCTTATCCCATAAAAGCATTGATCAACTACCGGCTGGATCCCCTCATGTCCATTGCAGATACCAACGGGACAAAAAGGGCGCTGGACAAGCTGGATCTCATCGTCACCATTGATATCAACTATTCCGACATTGCCTGGTATTCCGATGTGATTCTGCCGGAATCCATCTTTCTGGAACGTACCGACTGCATCCAGCAGATGAACGGGCTCAAGCCCATGATGTTTCTGCGGGAAAAAGCGGTGGAACCCCGGTATGATACCATGGACGGTGCCATCATCCTCAAGCGCATCGGAGAGCGGCTGGGTATAGGGAATTATTTCCCCTATGAAAACATGGACGAGCTGGTGGACTGGCAGCTGGAAGGTACCGGATTTACGCGGGAGGATTTTGCGGCAAAAGGGTTTGTTTCCTACGGCAAGTCCCCGATCTTCTGGGACAGAAACGATATCCCCTTCAAGACCCCGTCCAAAAAGATCGAATTCCGATCCTCTTTGCTTGAAGATGCCGGTTTCCCCTCTTTTCCGCCCTATGAATCCCCGGCAGCACCGCCGGATAAAAAATTCCGCCTGGTGGTGGGCCGCACTGGCCTCCACACCCATATTTCCACCCAGAATGTGCCGTATCTCAATGAACTGATGAAGGAGAACCTGCTGTGGATCAATACGGAAAAAGCGGCTGCTCTGGGCATCGCAGACGGCGCCACAGTGGCGGTGGCCTCTGCCTGCGGAAATGGACGGATCAAAGCCTTTGTCACCGATCTGATCCATCCGGAAGCGGTGTTCATGGTACATGGATTCGGACATGAGGCAAAACTGGCCAAACGGTCTTACAACCAGGGATGTTCAGATGCCCTGCTCCAGGAAAACCTGTATGACAAAGTCGGGGGAAGCCCGGCATTTCATGACACTTTTGTTACCGTGACCCCGGTGTAATTTTCATAAGGAGGCAATGAATGAGCCAGTATTACCTGTTCCAGGACAGCAAAAAATGCATTGGGTGCCATGCCTGTGAGATCCAGTGCAAGACCAATAAAGACCTGCCCGAAGGCCCCAAACCCTGCCAGATCATCCAGGTGGGGCCCAAATTTATCAACAACCTGCCCAAGATGTCGTTTGTCTTCATGCCCTGTTTTCACTGTGAAAACCCCTGGTGCGTTTCTGCCTGCCCCACTGGCGCCATGCAGCAGCGGGCTTCGGACGGCATCGTGTTTGTGGAAAAAGACCTGTGCGTGGGGTGTAAAACCTGTGTATCGGCCTGTCCCTGGGGAGCGCCCCAGTGGAATCCGGACACCGGGAAGGTGGAAAAATGTGATTACTGCAAAGACCGGTTGGACCAGGGCCTGGCACCTGCCTGTGTCACCACCTGCACCACTGGATGCCTGAAATTCGGGAAAGTGGAGGACATGACCCAGATCCGGCGGCAGCGCCATGCCGAATCTGTGGCATCCCCTGAGAACAGCAGCTTTTAAAGGAGCGTGACCCATGGCCAAAGACACCTGCCCGGTGCAAGCCACCCGGCAACTCCTGTCCGACCGTATTGCATCCGGTGTCCTGACAGACCCCAAGGTACGGCGGATATGTGAATCCATCCGGATGCTGGTGGAGGAAATTTCCCTGGGAGAGGCCGGCAACAACCATATGGCTGCCATTGACGACCTGATGGCGGAATTTGAAAACAGGCAGCCCCCGGGTGACGCAGCTGTCAAGACCCGGGACTTTTTGAAACAGGTTTTATCAGACCACAGGGAAGTGTTTGTCAGCCACATTGAAACCCGGAACTGCCCCTCCCATGACTGTGGTGTGATTGCCCCGTCCCCCTGTCAGATGGCCTGTCCTGCCGGGATCGATGTGCCCACCTACCTGGCCCTGATCGCCGAGGGCAAGGATGCCGATGCCATCGCCGTGATCCGGGAAGACAACCCGCTGCCCTGGGTGTGCGGCCTGATCTGCACCAGGCCCTGTGAAATGATGTGTGTCAGGGGGCGTATCGACACCCCCATCTCCATCAAGTTTCTCAAGGCATTTGCCGCGGAACGGGCATTGTCGGACCGGCGGTATACCAACCCGGAGCCGGCCCCGCCCAACGGAAAACGCATCTGTGTGGTGGGGGCTGGACCCGGCGGGCTTTCCTGCGCCTATTACCTGGCCCTGATGGGATACACGGTGGAGGTGATCGAAGCCCTGCCCTTTGCCGGCGGCATGCTCATGGTGGGCATTCCCCGGTACCGCCTGCCCCGGGAGGTGATTGACCGGGAAGTGGCCATGATAGAAGATCTGGGGGTAACATTTTCCTTCAACACCCGGTTCGGCACGGATGTCACCTATGAAGAGATGAAAGAAAGGGGAACGGATGCCTTTTTTCTGGCCATCGGTGCCCACAAGGCCTGGGACCTGGGCATCAAAGGGGAAACCGATTTTCCCAAGGTGATTGATGCCATCACCTTTTTAAAAAATGTGGCCATAGGGGACCGCCAGGCCCCGGGCAGGCATGTGGTGGTCATCGGCGGCGGAAACGTGGCAATTGATGCGGCCAGAACCAGCCTGCGCCTGGGGGCGGACAAGGTCACCATTGCCTACCGCAGATCCAGAGAACAGATGCCGGCTGATATCGAGGAAGTGGAGCAGGCAGAAGAAGAGGGCATTGCGTTTGACTTTCTCACCATCCCGACGGAGATCATGGGCAGTGAGGGCAGGATCACCGGCCTTGCCTGTATCAAAGCGGAGCTGATCGCCAAAAAAGGCTCTGACCGCCTGGCACCGGTTCCCATCCTGGGCAAGGAATTCACCATTCAGGCAGATGCTGTTTTATCTGCCATCGGCCAGTATGTGGATGACAGCGGCATGACCGCTTTTGATACTGTCAACTGGACCCGGAGGGGCACCATTGAGGTGAACCATGCTTCCATGGAAACCAGTATGCCCGGGGTATTTGCCGCAGGAGACGCAGTTTCCGGGCCTGCAACAGTGATAGAGGCCATCGGCGGCGGCAAACGGGCCGCTGATGCCATCCACCGGCACCTCACCGGCATGCCCCAGCCCAGAATGCCCAAAATTCCGGTGCGCCGCCGCAAAATCCCCATGACCCAAATGACGGCTGCTGAAAAAATGCAGCTGTCCCGGCCGGTCATGCCCATGCTCAATGTGGACAGAAGACGGACCACGTTTCAGCAGGTGGAACTGGGATATGATGAAGCCGCTGTCAGAAAGGAAGCCCAACGGTGCCTGCGGTGCGATGTGTGCAGAAGATGCGGCAAATGCGTGGAGATCTGCCGGGACAAGATGGGTATTGATGCCCTGCATCTGGGATACCTGGATTTTGACCACCCCGTGAAAACCGATTTCCGGCTGACAGCGGAAAACTGTATCACCTGCGGGGCCTGTGCAGCCAATTGTGAAAACAATGCCATGACCCTGGAAGAAAAAGAGGGCAAACGCATGCTCAAACTGTGCGGCACCATCCTGAACGAGCAGGAGATACAGACCTGTGATGCCTGCGGTGCCAAACTGCCCTCAGCCCAGTATATGGCCTTTATTTCAGACAAAACCGCCGACCTGACCCAGAAAGCGGAGCAGCGGCTGTTGTGTAACGACTGCCAGCGCAAACTGTCAGCCAGAAACCATGTACCGACCCGGCCGGTCAACCCAACATAAAGGAGGCTGTTATGATGTTCAAACGCGGTAACCGTGTGGAAGTGTTCCAGGCATCGGAAGATGAGGCCTGGGAGCCCTATATGAATGATTTTATCGGTGTCCACGGGGTGGTGACTGATCCGGATACCTCCATCAATGATCCGGATGATCTCATAGAGG
>DATFJY010000261.1:0-6204 GCA_035268905.1 Desulfotignum sp. | reverse complement strand
ATACTGATACAAAATTACCGAAAATACATATTTGTATAGACAATATTCTTTATAGCGGGATTGATGACATCGCTGTTGTGGTAAATCAGGAGCAGTGGGAAATCGGCGCTGGTTTATCAGGTTACCCTGTGTGCATCGCAGTGGATAATGGACTGCCTGATGTCCAGCACATGGTGGAAACCGGAATCAAAGCACTTCCCGGATATATTACCGGCGTCATTATCATAAAGCATGACAGCCAGCCGGTGCTTTCTGAAAATTTTGCCAGGCTTGAGAAATTTCATCACCAGGCACCACAATGTGCGGTTCTTCCCGGGGATAAACGGCAAAACGGGTATGCTGCATTATTTCCCATTGAATTCTACCATTCCCTTTCCAAAGGGCTTGTGGTGAACAAGCCGATCTCCCGGGAATGCGGACAACTGCATGCAGTAAAATGACGGTCCGACCCCATTCTGCCACCATTCTGCACATTCTGGCATTCTGGATATGGTTTTTACGGGCAATACATGCTTTTCATTATGAATATGGGTGATTCTACTTATGGCAAACCAATTCCAGGTGGGATAATAATTATTTACATTGATGATGTTATTGTAAACCAATAATCAAGTAAAAAAGGAGTATTATTATGCTTTCCTGGGCAATCGCCTTTTTTATCATTGCAATCATTTTTTATCATTGCAGGTGTTTTGGGTTTTGGAGGAATTATGCTGAAATTCGGTAAAAAAATGCTAATCATCTTGATGCTTCTTTCGCTGGGATGTATGAACCTCAGCTGCAACACCATGCAGGGAGCGGGTGAGGATATCCAGTCCGCCGGCGAGGCAATCGAGGAAGCGGCAGAGTGATTCATTAACCAGCAGATTCACGGCTCCAAGCGGTCCCTGGGGTCTGTCGAAGATTTCACGGAATTTGAACAGCGAGCTGCCTATTTTTTTTGCAAAAAAAGCCGGTTGCATGCAATCGGCATCAGACCGGGAGGAGAACATGGGATTACCAGAGCGTGATCAAAATACCGACAAAAAAAGCAGCATGACCCGCAGGGGGTTCATGCAGATCATGAGCACCGGTGCTGTTGGCGCCTCTTTAAGCCGAGCAGCTTTGGCGGCACCCTCCGAACCGGCACCGGATGAGAAAATAATGGCAGCAGAAGATACCGCCAAAATCACGCTGCATATCAATGGGACGGAACGGGAGGTGCTGGTGGAACCGCGCTGGACACTGTTGTATGTGTTGCGGGAGGTGATCGGCCTGACCGGAACCAAGGAAGGGTGCAGCCGGGGCGAGTGCGGTGCCTGCACCGTGCTGATTGATGATATCCCCCGGTATGCCTGCATAACACTGGCGGTGGAGGCAGAAGGCCACCAGATTACCACGCTGGAAGGACTGATGCAGGGGGAAAACCTGGGGCCTGTGCAGACGGCTTTTCTGGAAGCGGATGCGTTCCAGTGCGGATACTGCACGCCCGGCCAGATTATGTCTGTTGAGGGCCTTTTGAAGAAAACACCCCAACCATCCATGGCGGAAATCCGTGTCGGGGTATCGGGCAACCTGTGCCGGTGCGGTGCGTATACCCATATTTTCCAGGCAGCACGCAATGCCTCCGAACGTAAAACCAAATAGGGGGAATCATGACAGAACACAATACGGCATATTATACGGAGGGCCTTCCGGTGCCGGAAACTCCCCCACCGGGAGAGGAACCGGTATTCTGGGACGAGACCACTTTGGTGGGAAAACGCATTCCCCGGCTGGACGGATACGAACGGGTCAGCGGCACAGCCGTATATCCGTCTGATATCACGCTGCCCAATATGATTTACGGGGCCGTCCTGCGGTGTCCCCATCCCCATGCAGCAGTGAAAAAAGTGGATGTCAGCCGGGCAGAAAAAATGCCGGGAGTACGGGCGGTGATAACCGGCCAAAGCAGTGAAGCCAAAAAGCTGAAATGGACATACGGCAGTTATTCCGGGCCGCTTTTGGAAACCCACTGCCGGTTTGAAGGAGAAGCAGTGGCCGCAGTGGCCGCTGATACACATTTTCAGGCATGGGATGCCGTGCGCGCCATTGATGTGACTTATGAGGTGCTGCCCTTTGTGGCAGACCACAACAAAGCACTTTTAGAAAAAAGTCCCGCCATTCATGACAACGGCAATCTGGCAGACACGGACGAATATGAACGCGGCGATGTGGTCGCCGGCTTTGATGCGGCAGATGTGGTTCTGGAACAGGAATATGAAACCCAGTGTGAACTGCAGACCCCCATGGAGCTTCATGGCTGCGTGGCCGGCTGGGACGGGGACCGGTTAACCATCTGGGAATCGAGCCAGGGGGTTTTTGCCGTCCAGTCGAAGGTATCGGAAGTACTGGGCATGCCACTTTCCAAGATACGGGTGGTCGGGCATTATATGGGCGGCGGATTCGGCAGCAAACTGACACCGGGGAAATACACGGTGCTTGCTGCACTGCTGGCCAGACAATCGGCCCGGCCGGTCAAACTGTTCCTGACCCGTGAAGAGACCTATCTGTGCGCCGGCAACCGGCCGGCCAACACCATGCGTCTGAAAGCCGGGGTGAAAAAAGACGGCGCCCTTACGGCACTTGACTTTGCATGTACCGGTCCGAGTGGTGCCTATCCTGCCGGTGGCACAGCCCTGGTGGACTGGCAGATCCGCGATCTGTATACATGCAGCAACGTCAGGTGCATATCCGAAGATGTGTATATCAATGCAGGTCCGGCCCGTCCATTCCGTGCCCCGGGGCATCCCCAGGCCAGCTGGGCCCTGGAACAGATGATGGACAGCCTTGCTGAAAAAATCGGGATGGATCCCATGGCGCTGCGGCTGAAAAATATCCCTGCAGTCAGCCAGGGGCGCGGCATGCCATATACCACCACCGGGCTGAAAGAATGCATCGAAAAAGGGGCAGAGCAGTTTGGATGGGAAAAAGCCCTGGACCGTGCCAGAGAGCAGAACAGAAAGGACACCCACATAAAACGGGGTGTGGGAATGGGTTCCTGTGTCTGGTTCGTGGGCGGCGGCGGCCCCCCCTCCACGGTCATTATCAAGCTCTTCCAGGATGGATCTGTGAACCTGAACATGGGTGCCAGTGATATCGGGACCGGCACCAAAACAGTAATGGGCCTGGTGGCGGCAGAAGAACTGGGCATCCTGCCCGATCTTATTCAAATCGAGCACGCCGATACGGAAACCACCCAGTATGCAACGCCCAGCGGGGGAAGCAAAACCGTTCCCACAGAAGCGCCCACGGTAAGGAATGCAGCCATTGATCTCAAAAGACAGATCCTGGAAATGGCATCGGAGGACCTGGGCGTTCCTGCTGGTGATCTTGACTATCAGGGCGTTGACATTGTATCAAAAAAAGACAACAGCACACGGATCAGGGTAACCGATGTCAGCCGCCTGAAAAAAAGGGGGGGTGTTGTCGGCATAGGCTACCGGGGGGAAAACCCGGAAAATAAGAGTGTCAATCCCTTTGCCGCCCAGTTCTGTGAGCTTGAGGTGAACACCAGGACCGGAGAAATGCGGATTCTACGGTTTCTGGGCGCCCATGACAGTGGCCGGGTGCTGGACAGGCTCACCTATGACAACCAGGTCTTCGGCGGTATCGTCATGGGCATCGGTCTCGGCATGACCGAGTTCCGGCAGCTGGATGCCGGACAAACCGGAAAAATATGCAATCGGAACTGGCATGACTACAAGCTGCCCACGGCGCTGGATGTCCCGGTGGACATGGAAAGCCTTCCCATTGAGATGGTTGATCCCGAAGCCAACAATACGGGGGCCAAGGGCCTGGGCGAACCGGTGACCATCCCCACCGCCGCAGCGATTGCCAATGCGCTGTACATGGCTGCCGGTATCCGTTTTACCAAAGCCCCGGTCAATCCGATTGAAATCTGCCGACACCTCACAGCAAAAAAGGAGGGCTGAAACCGTGTTGCCACCATTTTCATATGTCCGTCCGGACACCATAAAAGAGGCCATAACCCATCTGAGCAGGACCGGTGCCGCAGTTCATGCGGGCGGCACCGACATGATCGGATGCCTGCGTGACGGCATTGTGCATGCAGAAACAATTGTCAGTCTGCAGGCGCTGGAGAACTGCCGGGGAATCAAAGAAACCGCAGACGGCGGCCTGGCCATCGGTGCGTTGACAACCATCACGGAGATTGCGGAAAATCCCATGGTACAGGAAAAATACCCCGGTCTCTCACAGGGAGCTTTTGAAGTGGCCAGCCCCCAGCTGCGCAACCAGGGAACCATCGGCGGAAATCTCTGCCAGAAACCCCGATGCTGGTATTACCGGGGAGAATTCCACTGTCTGCGCAAAGGAGGAGATCTGTGTTACGCCCTGGAAGGAGAACACCAGTTTCATGCCATATTCGGACACGACTATATCTGTGTTATCACCCATCCTTCTGATACGGCACCACCCCTTGCGGCACTGGGGGCAGTGGTAAAAATATCTGGACCCGACGGCCAACGGACGGTGCCTGTAGAACATTTTCATATGATGCCGGGGGAAAACCCCCGGGCAGAGACAGTACTAAAGCCCGGGGAAGTGGTAACCCATATTGTGCTGTCCAAACCTGGGGAAAACCTGCGCAGTTCCTACCGGAAGGTCCGGGCCCGACGGTCATGGGACTTCGCCCTTGCCGGGGCAGCCCTGGCCTTGGAAATGGAAGATGATACGGTGAAAAGTGCCCGGGTGTTTTTATCCGGCGCCGCTCCGATACCCTGGCGCAGCCGGCCTGTGGAAGAAGCCGTTACCGGAACGAAACTGGATGCCGCTGCCATTCAAAAAGCGGCCGAAGCGGTTGTGGAAGATGCCACTCCCCTTGGGGAAAACAGTTATAAGATTGATCTTTTCAAGGGTGTCATTGAAGAAGAGCTGCTGGCCAGGAGAAAATAAAGAGCTGTCCCCCTTCAAAAAAGATGGCACAAAAATACATCTAACTCCAAAAAAGGAAAGCATTTATGCTGCAACTTAAGAATATTATTTTTACAGCCCCTGCATCGGATTCAGGCACACAACCGACTTCCGAGCAGACAATTATCAACGATGTGAGTTTTGACTTTGAACCAGGGGGCTTTTATGCCATCACCGGGCCCAACGGCTCGGGCAAGACAACCATTGCAAAACTGATCATGGGCATCAATGAACTGACCAGTGGAAACATCATGTTCAACGGTACAGATATCAGCAGTCTTCCCATAAATGAACGGTCCAATGCCGGCATCGTCTATGGGTTTCAACATCCGGCACGATTCAAGGGAACCACCTTCCGGGATCTGTTATCCATTTCTTTGGGATCCGATGATGAGGACGAACTTGTCCGCATCATTTCCCGGGTCGGGGTCTGTTCCCTGGATTTTCTGGACAAACCCGTTGACAGCAAACTGTCAGGGGGTGAGATCAAAAAAATCGAACTGGCCACGGTGATTGCAAGAAACCCGAAGGTGGCTATTTATGACGAACCAGACACCGGCATCGATCTATGGACCATCGGCCCCATGGTGGATCTGCTCAAGCGTGAACAAAAAGAAAACAACACCACCACCATTGTGGTCAGTCACAACAAAGCCTTTCTGGAGGCCGCCGACACCCTTCTGCTGATAAAAGAAGGGAAAATCGCCTATACCGGCGATCTGGCAGGTGCCATGCCCATGCTTGAGGATTTAAGTGTCTGTTCGTTTGATGAATTATGCCAAGGAGAAAATGATGCTCGATGCTATCGATAAAAAAGTGTTAAAAGAGGTCGCGGATCTGGAAGGCATCCCCAAAGGGGCCTACAATATCCGGAAAAATGGAAAACTGGAAGGCCGGGAAATTTCCGCCAACATCAACATCGAAACCAATGAAAAAGGAGACGGCATTGTCATTGATATCAAGCCGGGTACCAAGGACGAATCGGTTCATATCCCGGTGATTCTGTCCAAAGCCGGACTGCATGATGTGGTGTACAACACCTTTATTATCGGGGAGGGGTCCGATGTCACCATTGTGGCCGGATGCGGCATTCACTGCGGCAGTGATGCTTCTGAGGGCCATTCCGGCATCCATGAATTTCACATCAAGGCCGGCGCAAAGGTCACCTATGTAGAAAAGCATATTGCCCTTGGTGACGGCAGCGGCAAACGCATCTTAAATCCCACCACAAAGGTGTTTATGGAAGAAAAT
>DATFJY010000260.1:0-17488 GCA_035268905.1 Desulfotignum sp. | reverse complement strand
GGAAACCGCCTGGATGTCAAACCCTGGATGCTAGTCTGGATATTTGCCATAGGCATGCCAGGTTTTTGATTGTTCTATGCAGCACGCTTTCCCGGGCCCCGCCCCTGGTGGTGTCCTGTGCCCGGCCCGAGACCTGCGGGGGCCTGTCTGCATAAGAACAATGAAGTGCAGCCACCCGCCCTCTGTTTGGGATCATCCCGGCAAATTTTACCAGGCCCCCTCCGGATCTGACGGTCCGTTCACAGGACACCACCAGGGGCTGACCATAACGGGTACGCTGCTATGGCAAATATCCGGTGGTGCAACTGGATATTTGCCATTAAGAACCGTGTATCACAAGGACCTTTTCAGGGAGCCCCTGGCGGTATGCTGTGACAGGACCGTCAGAGCCGGAGGGGCCAGCAGACACGCCGGGATGACAGAACCGTAAACTGGTGAACTGTTCCTTTGTTGAAAAAGGTATGAAAACCGGCCCCGGAAGATCTCGGGCCGGGCACAGCATATCGCCAGGGGCGGGCTTGGGACGAGGACACCCCATGGAATGATGCAAAACCTGATGCACCTATGGCAAATATCCAGGGTGCAATTTGAAACTTGACATTCCTGTTTTTGCCACAATTATTTAAAAAAAAAATTATTGTAGCATGATGACATTCAACATTTTGAAACAGGAGAGACCATGGGAGAGAAAAAAACACACGAATTTAAAACCGAAGTCCAGCAGCTGCTGCGCCTGATCATCAATTCTTTGTATTCCAACAAGGAGATCTTTGTGCGCGAGCTCATATCCAACGCATCTGATGCCATTGACAAAGCACGGTTTGAAGAACAGACCAAACCGGAACTGTTCAGCGATGACACCGATTATCAGATCCGCCTGGCAGTGGACCCGGAAAAGAAGACCTTTACCATTACAGACAACGGCATCGGCATGACCTTTGATGAGGTCAATGAGAATATCGGTACCATTGCCAAGTCCGGTACTGCTGCATTCATGGAGGCACTGGAAAAATCCAGAAAAGAAGTCAGCCTGACCCCGGAACTCATCGGCCAGTTTGGTGTGGGATTTTATTCCGCCTTTATTGTGGCAGAAAAAATCTGTCTGGAAACCCGGGCAGCCGGTGCGGAAAAAGGTGTCCGGTGGGAATCCGACGGCCAGGGAACCTATACGGTCCAGGACATAGAAAAAAAGGATCGGGGTACCACCATCACCCTGTTTTTGAAAGAAGGGGAAGAAGGGGATCAGGATTTCACCGATGCGTACACGATCCAGCATATTGTGAAAAAGCATTCCGATTTTGTGACCTATCCGGTGGTCATGAACATGGAAAAAAGCGAGCCCATCCCGGAAAATGAGATCATCAAGGACAAGGATGGCAAGCCCGTTGGTGATACCTTCAGAAAAGTGCGAAAAGATGAGACCCTCAACTCCATGAAAGCCATCTGGGCCAAGCCCAAAGAAGAGGTCACAGACGAGGAACATGAGGAGTTTTACAAGCATATCAGCCACAACTGGGACAAACCCATGGAGGTGATCCACAAAAGGTTTGAAGGGGTGACGGAGTATGATGTGTTGATGTACATCCCCTCAAAGGCCCCCTTTGACCTGTTCCGGCCCGAGCGCAAGCACGGCATGCAGCTGTACTGCAAACGGGTTTTTATCATGGATGACTGCAAGGAGCTGCTGCCCGAATACCTGGGGTTTGTCCAGGGGGTGGTGGATGCCCCGGACCTGAACCTGAACGTGAGCCGTGAAATTCTCCAGGAAGACCGATTGGTGCGCAACATCAAAAAGAACCTGGTCAAGAGGATTTTTTCCACTTTAGAGGAGATGGACAAGGAAAAATATGAGGAATTTTACAATGAGTTCGGCCAGGCCCTGAAGGCCGGCATTCCGACAGACTTTGCCAATAAGGAGCGCATTGCCGCTCTGCTTCGGTACAAAACTACCAAATCCGGGGATAAATATGTAACGCTGGATGAATATATAGAAAATATGAAAGCGGACCAGAAGGATATCTTCTACCTCACCGGGGAAAACCTCACCTCCCTGATGAACTCTCCGCTGCTGGAGTCTTTGAAAGCCAAAGATTATGAAGTGTTGCTCATGGTGGATCCCATTGATGAGTGGGTGACCCAGTCTTTGACCGAATACAAGGAGAAAAAACTCAAGAGCGCGGAAAAAGGCGATCTGGATGTGGAAAAGGTGGATGATGAAAAGAAAAACCAGTATTCCGCTTTGCTGTCCTTTCTCAAGGGGAAACTCGAAGACCGGGTCAAGGATGTGGTGGTGTCCAACCGGCTCAAGGATTCCGTATCCTGCCTGTCCGGGGATGACTGGGGCATGAGTGCCTATATGGAAAAGATTCTCAAGGCATCCGGCCAGAAAACCCCGGAACAGAAACGGGCCATGGAGGTGAATGTCAACCACCCGGTCATGGAGAAAATCAAGGAAATTTTTGAAAACGATACCACCAACCCTGTGCTCAGCGATTACGCTGATCTGCTGTTTGACATTGCCGTTATCAGTGAAGGGGGGAAGCTGGACAATCCGTCCCGGTTCTCCAAACTGATGGGGGATCTTATGGCAAAGGCCATATGATCGTATACCTTGAAACACTGGGGTGTTCCCGGAACCAGGTGGACAGCGAAATCATGCTGGGAAAGCTTGCTGCCGCCGGGCACACCCTGACCCGTGACCCGGCCTGTGCCCAGGCCATTGTGGTGAACACCTGCAGCTTTATATCTGCAGCAGCTGACGAGGCTGTGGACACCATTCTGGAGATGGCAGGGTATAAAAAACAGGGGGACTGCCGCCGCCTGATCGTCACTGGTTGCCTGGCCCAGCGGTACAAGGATGATCCGGATCTGACCGGCACCTTGCCGGAAGTGGATGCTTTTGTGGGTACCGGTGCCTGTGAACAGATTGTCGATGTGGTGGAAAAAAAAAGATCTGTTCCCCTGACCCTGTTTCCTGATCCCAATACACGGGGTTTCCAGCATCTGCCCATAGAACGGGCCCTGTCCGGTGATCCTTTTGCCTTTGTCAAGGTGTCGGAAGGGTGCAGCCGGCACTGTACCTATTGTATCATCCCCACCCTGCGGGGCAGACAACGGTCCCGGCCCATGGAAGAGATCTGTGCGGAAGCCCTGTCTTTGGTAAACAAAGGGGTGAAAGAAATCATTCTGACTGCGGAAAACACCACAGATTACGGCCAGGATCTTAAAGATGGTTCCGGCTTTCACCAGGTTCTGGAAAATCTTTCCCGCCAGGCAGCAGCGGTGAACCCGGATGTCTGGATACGGTTTTTATACACCCATCCGGCATCCCTTACCCGAAATATGGTTCACACGGTGAAACGCCACAGCAACATCTGTTCCTATTATGATGTGCCTATCCAGCATGCAGACACCACCATGCTCCGGCGGATGGGGCGGCCCGCTGAGCAAAAGGACCTGAAGGATCTGTTCTCCATGATCAGAGATATCGATCCGGATGCAGCATTGCGCACCACCGTGATAACCGGATTTCCCGGGGAAACAGATGCCATGTTCACCACCCTGCTGGATTTTATGCAAAAGGTGAAATTTGATCATCTGGGGGTGTTCCCCTATTCGGATGCATCAGATCTTGCCTCCCATGCATTGCAGAACCATGTGCCGCAGGATGTGGTAGAGTTGCGCCATGACACCCTGATGGCCGCCCAGGAAAAAATATCGGAACAGGTCAACCAGAAACATGTGGGCAGGATCTATCCGGTGCTGGTGGAGGAAAATCCGGAACCCGGCCTGTTCATCGGCAGGACCATGTTTCAGGCCCCTGAAGTGGACGGTGTCACCTTTATTTATGCGGAAGGACTTGCCACAGGCACCCTTGTTCAGGTACATATAACAGATGCGTTTGCCTATGACATTGCCGGTGAGGTTGCAGATGGGCGGTTTGCGAACCGTCCGGCTCCCGCTTATGAAGATGAGATCCCCGGGAAGCGGGCATGAATAAGGATTTAAAAACACAGATTATGGATCTGGTCGCACCGGATCTGGAACAGGTGGAACAGGCCCTGGCAGAAAATCTGTCCCCCCATCTGGATCTGGTAAAACAGATCGCCTCCCATCTGCTTTTCAGCGGGGGCAAGCGGCTGCGGCCCCTTTTGTTCATCCATGCCGCCCGCATGTGCGGGTACACAGGCAAAGATGCGGTTTTGTTTTCCACCATTTTTGAATATCTGCATGCCGCCACGCTGTTGCATGATGATGTGGTGGATGGGGCTGATATGCGACGGGGCAAACCGGCAGCCCATACCCGCTGGCCGGCTCCCCAGGTGGTGCTCACAGGAGATTTTCTGCTGGCCCGTGCCCTGGATATTGCCGCCAGAACCAGAGAACCCCGGGTCATTAGCGTTATTGCACAGATTACCCAGGAGATGTCCCAGGGGGAGATTGATCAGCTGGCCCAAAAAGGCAGGAACGATGTGACCGAAGCCCGGTACCTGGATATCATTGAACGGAAAACAGCGGTCCTGATCCAGGGGGCCTGCCAGTGCGGGGCTATTCTGGCCAAGGTGTCCGCACAAAAAGAAAATGCCTTGAAATCCTTTGGGTTTCATCTGGGGATGGCCTTTCAGATGGCGGATGATCTGCTGGACTATACTGCGACCGCGGAACAGCTGGGGAAAAACCCCGGGGCTGACATGCGGGAGGGCAAGCTGACTCTGCCTTTGATTTACAGTCTGGCAAAGGCAGGCCCCGGAGACCGGCAATGGCTGGAAAGCATGATGGCAGATCCTGATGTCGGTCCAAACCATTTCAAAAAACTCCAAAAAAAACTTGCCGACTGGAATGCCATTGCCTATACCGAGGCAAAAGCCCGGACCCATGTGGAGAAAGCCAAAAAAAATCTGGCAATATTTGATGCCGCACCATCAAAATCCGTATTGTCATTAACCGCAGACTATGCCGTCCACAGAAAGGTATGACCATGAAAACAAAAAAACAGGCCCTTGTATGGGCGGGGATATGGTTTCTCGCAATCCTGCTGGTGCTGGATACCGCTTTTGCGGCCCGGAAAACCGGTTTGTTGACCACAGTGACCACGGGAAACCGGGAAATTGTCGCGGAGGATATTCCTGAAGCCAGACAGGCCGCTGTGTCAGATGCCATGGAGCGGGCAGTTGTGAACGCTTTTGCCAGTACTGTTTCTCCCAGGGTATTTGCGGCGCACCTGGATTTTTTATATGACCGGATTCTGCCGGCTGCCCGGGATTATGTGGTTACCTACCGGGTGCTGGGGGAAATCAGCCACAGGAATACCTATCTGGTGGGGGTGGAGTCCAAAATAAATTTGGTTCAGCTGGAACAGGTTCTCACCGAGGCAAAAATTCTCAATGTGGGCACAGATATGCCGACAATTCTGCTTCTCATTGCAGAAAAGGGGCCAAAAGACCTGCTGCCCAGATACTGGTGGGGAAACAATCCAGCGCCGTATATATCCCATGCAGAAACCAGGATCATGGATATACTGCTGGACAAGCGGTTTCATGTTGCCGGCATGGGGCCGGAAAGACCGGATACCGGATTTTATGAGATCCATTTTCCATCCATTTATGATGCCGGTGCTGCCGTGGACCTTGCAAAAAAAGTGCATGCTGATCTGGTCGTGGTGGGACGGGCCAGTGCTGCGGAATCCGCCAACCGTATGGGGGAGGAGAAAATTTTTGATGCGGACATAAGGCTTACCACCTATGACGTGGGTTCCGGCCAGCAGGTGGCGGCCTGTGAAAAAACGGCTGCTGCCAAAAGCGGCCCGGATCAAAAGGGGGCTGTTCAGGCCATTGAAAAGGTGGCAGGCCTGGGTGCCCTGGAACTGGCAGAAAAACTGGACCGCTACTGGAGCGGGCATTTGAGAAAGGAAACCCATTTTGACGTTGCAATAACAGGCAATGGCTTTCTTCCCCGGTTTCTTGCTTTGAAAAAGCGGATGGGCGAGATAGCGGAAATTGAAAACATGCAGCCAAAGGAGATGGGATCGGACAGGGCGGTCATGGAACTGGTATACAAGGGAAGCCCGTCTCACTTTGCCGACAGTATCATGCTCAAGACCTTTGAAGGATTCGGCGTTGAAATTGGCGAAATTTCTGACAATCTGGTTAAAATTCGGTTTATTGATAAGAACCGGTTTTTTATGACAGATGATGCACCTTCCGGCATCAGCGAAAATGAAAATCCAGAAAAAACCATGGAATAAATGTCGGTTTTTCTTGACAGAACGGCATGGTTTTGATAGATGAGCAGATCATGTAAAGGCGCGTAACTCAGTTGGTAGAGTGCTACCTCGACACGGTAGAAGTCAGCGGTTCAAGTCCGCTCGTGCCTACCAGAAAAATCCAGGGGGTCAGGAACATATCCTGACCCCCTTGTTGATTTTGGCATCCTAGTACATCAAGTTGGGCAAAAACAGGATGATATTGGGAAACAGAATAAGAATAAATACGCCGATTATGACAGCGATAAGAAAGGGAAAAATGCCCTTGAATATTTTTTCCAGGGGTACTTCCTGGTCCAGAACATTTTTTGCCACCCCATAGACCACATACACATTGATGCCCACCGGCGGGGTGATAACCCCCATTTCCGTAACCATGACGATGATAATCCCGAACCAGACGGGGTCAAACCCCAGTTCCATGACCACAGGAAAGAAAATGGGCACAGTGAGGGTGACAAAGGCCAGGGCATCCATGAAGCAGCCGCCGAAAAAATAGATGAGAAGAATCACGCCCAGAACCATTACCGGTGATATCGGCAGGCCTGAAACCCAGCCGGCGATTTCAAAGGGGATACGGGTGACGGCCAGAAATTTGCCGAAAATGACCGCACCGGCAATGAGCACAAGTACCATGCAGGAGGTACGCAGGGTTTCCATAAGGGACTTGACAAACCCGTCCCAGGTAATCTGCCGCCGTACCAAAGCAATGAGCAGCACACCAAATGCCCCGATAGCGGCCGCTTCCGTTGGGGTGAACAACCCGATGAATATCCCGCCGATAACCAGTGTAAACACAATCAGGGTTTCGCTCAGGCCCAGCAGGGCTTTGAATTTTTGCGTCCAGGTAAAAGACTCTCCTCTTGGTCCCTGGTCCGGTGAGATACGGCAGCGGATGTAAATGCAGATAATAAACAGCAGGGTTACCAGTATGGCCGGGAAGATACCGGCCACAAACAAAGCGCCGATGGATTGTTCGGTAAGAATGCCGTAGATGATGAGGACCACGGACGGGGGCATGATCATGCCGATACCGCCGCCTGAGGCAACCGATCCGGTGGCCAGTTCGTCATTGTAGTTGTACCGCTTCATTTCCGGCAGGCCGACGGTGGCCATGGTGGCGGCGGTGGCCGGGCTGGAACCGCAGACCGCACCAAAAGCGGTACAGGCGGAAACTGTTGCCATGGCAAGGCCGCCACGGATGCCGCCCAAAAACTTGTAGCCTGCGTCATACAGCCGTTTGCTGATGCCGGAGTTGAATCCCAGCTGCCCCATGAGAATGAACAGGGGGATGGTGGTCAGATCATATGAATTAAAAGTTTCATAGACGTTTCTTGACAAAAGGACAAGGCCGGCATTGGTGCTGATCACAACAGAGAACCCCACAAATCCCACGGCGGCCATGACAAAGGCCACGGGCATCCGTGTCAAAAACAGAAGAAGCATGATGAGGATACCGATGATGCCAATAAGTGTCGGGTTCATTTTGTGTGCAACTCTCTTAATTGATTGATATCGTGAAAAATGGTTTCCAGAATGGTCACAGTGAAGATCAACAGACCAAACGCCAGCAGATACACAATATAATAGATGGGAAATTCCAGGTTCATGGAAACCTCTCCTGTTTTATAGATATCTTCCGCATATAAAAACATCTGCCAGGTTATCAGACAAAACAGGATAAAGGTGATGGTCCGGGTGACAATATCGATCCAGGTCTGTGTTTTTTCAGGCAGCAGCCGCACCAGGATTTCCACCCCTACATGGCCATCCATTTTATAGGTATAGGGAAGGGCTGCAGCCACCACAATGGTGGCCAGAAAACCCACCAGTTCAACAGAACCGAAAACCGGAGACTTGAAAAAACGCCCGATAACATCCACAACCGTCAGCAGCATCATGGTGGTGAGGGCAATGGCACCGATCAATTTTAGTATATCTGAAAATTTGTTCAGGGCCTGGAAAAAAATACGCATAATCAAACCTGTTTATGAAAAAAAGGGTTTGTAAGCCAGCAGACAACCGGCGGAAAACTGCCGGCCGCCTGCTGAGATATTACACAGATGAATCACCGGCTTTATAAGTTGGCTTTGATGTAATCGACAACTGCTTGTCCGTCAATGCCTTTTTCACCGGCGCTCTTGATATAGTCATCAACCACGCTTGCAGCCTGTTCTGCCCATTTTTTTGCCTGTGCATCAGATTGTGAGATAACTTCTCCGCCCTTGGATGTGAAAAATGCCATGCCTTCTTCATCAGATTCATCCCATGCCTGGCCATGTTTGAGGGCAAATTCCGCATTTATTGCCTGTATGGTTTTCTGCTGGTCCGCGGTCAGGCTGTTCCACTTGCTTTTGTTCATGAACACGGCAAATGTGGTGGTGTAGGCGGTTGAAAAGTTCTGGGTCATATAATCCACCACTTCCCCTACTTTCCAGCCTTTGTTGGTTTCCATGGGGTGCATGGATCCGTCCACAACCCCTTTTTGCAGCATCTGATAGGTTTCTCCCATGGATTTTCCCACTGGAGATGCGCCCAGCGCGGCGACAAGTCTTCCACTGGTGCCGGTACTTCTGATTTTCAGGCCCTTGAGGTCATCCAGGGTATGAACGGCCTTGTCCCGGGTATGAAGCAGTCCCGGACCATGGGCATGGAGGAACATCAGTTCCGTGTCTTTGAATTCTTCGGGATCAAAATTTTCCAATACGCCGTTGGCAATGTTGGTGGCCTGCACACCGGATGCATATCCCATGGGCAGGTCAATGGCCGCAGCAACAGGAAAACGGCCCCTGGAATAGGCCAGAACCGTCATCCCGATATCGGCAATGCCCTGGACAACACCATCATAGGTCTGGGGGGCTTTGGTCAAAGTACTGGCAGGAAAATAATTGATGGAAATTTCCCCGTTGGTGCGGTTTTCAACTTCCTGAATCCACTGTTCTGCCAGCTGGCTCTGGATGTGGGTGGGGGGAAAGAAGTTGGAATAGGTAAGTGTTGTTTTTGCAGCCGCAGTCATGGAAAAGAATGCGGAAATACAAAAAACCAGTAGTGCCGGAATCGTAAACCTTTTCATCGTGTTGACCTCCTGAAAATTGGGTTCTGAAAAAAAGAAAAACCAAAAAAAACCATTCGAAAAGCAGACACCTCCTTTCGTTTGTGATATTTAGTGTTACAATGTAACTATAATTAAGCTGTATACTGCCACTATATGTAAACATGTCAAACCCTGTCAAGTAAAAAATCAGATGAAAAATAGAAAATCACCGAATAACTGGTTGACAGATCAACTATGGATGATGCGACGCACTGCCCCTGTGTGACGGGATTATCCTCTTAGCGTTTGCCCGGCACCGCATTTTTTTCAAAGCCTTTTAGACTGTCCCAGATTCAGCATCCGCAGACCGGTACAAAATCCCAAAAGGCTGCCTGATCTATATTTCGGTTTTTTCCTGTATGCTTTGCCTATATTTGGATATTTGCCATAGCAGCGTGCATGTTATGGGAAGCCCCTGGTGGTGTCCTGTGAACGGACCGTCAGATCCGGAGGGGGCCTGATAAAATATGCCGGGATGGGCTTTAATCAGAAGGCGGGTTGCCGCTCTTTATTGTTCTTGTGCAAACAGGCCCCCGTAGATCTCGGGCCGGGCACAGGACACCACCAGGGGCGGGGTGCGGACCAGCGTGCTGCATGCACAGAGTGATCGAAAAAATGGGTTGCTTATGGCAAAAATCCAGACACTGAAAAAACCCTTGACATAGCTGTATTGTATCTATAAAGTATCTAATAAATAGCTTATTTTATGGTCTGTCAGGAAAAACATGTTCATATGAACGGTAGATGCCCGTTTGAGACAGGCTGTCGGGCCTAGATTTTTCCTTGACATGTAGTTACAATGTAGCGTAATTATGGTTACATTGTGTTCTAAGGACCAATACGATCAATACGGTGAGCCATTATGCAGCACACACTGTTTTTCGGATGAACCGCATGTCAGGTGTTTACGGGAATATAAAGAGGGGTACATCATGAGGTACGCAGAAACAGGCTTTAATTTAGAGGTTGATCTTACCCGGGGAAATATTGAGAAACAGGCGACAGACCCCGAAGAAACCGAACTCTATTTAGGGGGATTGGGAACGAATGCCAAGATTTTGTGGGACAGGGTCGGGCCGGAAGTAACCCCCTTTTCTCCGGAAAATCTGCTGATTTTCAGTGCCGGCCTGCTCTGCGGCACCCCGGCCACCGGCTGCAACCGAACCATAGTGTCCACCATCTCTCCCCAGACCGAGCTGATGGCCTTTTCCATGATGGGGGGATTCTGGGCACCGGAACTCAAGTATGCCGGATATGACAAAGTGGTGCTGCGGGGCAAAGCTGAAAAACTGGTATACCTTTGGATTCACAATGATACCGTGGAGATCCGGGATGCCGCGCACCTTTCCGGCAAAGGGGCCGTTGAAACGGCGGAACAGATCCGCCAGGAACTGGGTCAGCCCAAGGCACAGGTGGCCGCCATCGGCCTTGCCGGGGAAAATCGGGTATACTATGCTTCTGTGGAGCAGGGTAGGTCTTCTGCCAGCAGAGGCGGCATCGGTGCGGTCATGGGAGACAAACGGGTAAAGGCCATTGCCGTGCGGGGCACCAAAGACATCAACCTGGCCAAACCGGAAGCATTTTTGGGATTGTGCAACGAGGTGCTGGCCTATATCAAACACAGAGAGGACAACCCCATCAAGGGGGTGATGCCCATTCTGGCGGGCCTGGGATCTCCCCAGGAAATGAAGGTGCATGATGAAAAATGGCATACGGAAAATTTCATGTGGGGCAACTCCCGGACCCGGCGCAAAGGGTTCTGGAATGATGATATCGAAAAACAGTGGACCGATACCCTGGAAGGTGCCAGGACCCGGCTGATCTCCTGCTTCAACTGTCCCATGAAATGCGGTGCCACCATCTCCATGCCCGGCCTGCCCACCTATATGATGAAATGTTTTACCAAATTGACCTATACCATGGCGGCCTATTCTGACCTGGATTTTGGTCTGCGCATCGCCCAGAAGGCGACGGAATACGGGCTGGACGGGTTTTCCGCCCCCCAGGTCATGGCCTTTGCCTTGGAGCTGCTGGAGGATGGCATTTTAAGCAAGGATGATTTTCCCGGTTTACCCGAGGGCAATGAGGACCGGTTCTATTATCTGCTGGACATGATAGTGAAAAGAGAGGGCATCGGCGATCTCCTGGCCAAGGGGACCTACTGGGCCGCACAGGAGATCGGCAACGGGGCACAAGAATACGCCCACAACACCATTAAAAAACATGAACAGCTGCCGTTGAAGCTGTCCATGCTCAACCCCATCTATTTTCTGATGTATTCCATCGGTGAAAAGATCAACATCACCCAGATAGAAGGCCAGTTTCCCCAGGCCCCGTTTCCCAAAAGAGAGCACAGGGAAAAATTCTGCGAAGACTGGATCCAGGTACCCCATGAAAAATTCAAGCAGTATTTTATTGACTGGGAGCTGCGGGGGGAAAACTCCATTCCCTACTACCCCACTGTGGACATGACCTGTGATATCGTGGAATGGCAGGAGATGATGCACTATATCGATGATGCCCTGGGCCAGTGTGCCGGGCTGTCCTCATTTCCCCTCAAACCCCCGTATCATATCCACAATTATCCCAAATTCATCTCAGCCGGCGCCGGAATCGAGATGGACGAAGAAAAACTCACCCGGGCAGCCAAGCGGTACCGGACCCTGGTGCGGGCGGTGAACATCCGGCGGGGCATGCGGAGAAAAGATGAAAAACCGCCTGAAAACCATTGGAAAAAGCGGTTTCCGGAACTGGAAGAAAAGCTGCTGGATGCCTATTACAAGCTCAAGGGCTGGAATGAAGAGGGCATCCCCACAAAACAAGCCCTGGAAAATATGGACCTGGGTTATGTGGCTGATGATTTTATCCAGCGGGGCATTTTACCGGATGAAGCAACAGCAGATACGCAAAAAGAAACACAGACCCAATAGTGTGGAGGGCAAAAACCGTGGCCAGTAAAGAAAAAGAGAAAAAAATTGTAAAAACCATCAAGATTGACGTGGACAAATGCAATGGCTGCCGGGCATGTGAGGTGATCTGCTCATCTTTCCATGCATCTCCCAAATACAGTTCCAACAATCCGGCAAGATCCAGAATCCGGATTATCAGGGAACCTTTGCGCGATATTTATGTGCCGGTGTATGCCGGAGAATATACCATGGCCGAATGCGCGGGCCGGGACAAATACACCATCGACGGCAAGGAATATGACGAGTGCTCCTTCTGCCGGGCCTCGTGCCCGTCCAGGGAGGAATTCAAGGAGCCGGATTCCGGACTCCCGCTCAAATGCGACATGTGTGAAGGAGAAGATGAACCCCTGTGCGTCAAGTGGTGTCTGGTGGATGCCCTGACCCTGGAGGAAAGAGAAGAAGCGGTGGAAGAGCAGGAAGAGATGGAGGACCTGGAAATCGGACTGGAATCTCTGGCAGATAAATTCGGCATGCAGACCATCATGGATACCCTGGCCCGCATGTCCACAGATGACAAAAGCGAATAAAAAGGAGACACCATGGAGACCATCGCTCCTTTTATTGAAGTAATCGACGAGATCAAAGACGCCGGGGGAGACCCCTATCAATTGTGCTTCCAGTGCGGATTGTGCGATTCGGTCTGCCCCTGGAACCAGGTCCGGCAGTTCAGCATGCGCAAAATTGTGCGTGAGGCAGCCTTCGGCCTGACAGAGATCGAAGGCGAAGATATCTGGCGCTGCACCACCTGCGGTACCTGCCCTGATCAGTGCCCCAGGGGCCTGGGCCAGATCCAGGTGAGCCAGGCCCTGCGCCGGGTGGCCACCGAATACGAGGTGTTCCCTGCATCAGTGAAATCCGCCAGATCCGCCCGGGCCAGCATCATCTCCGAAGGCAACCCCCTGCAGGGGGAGCGTTCCGGCCGGGGTGCCTGGGCTGACGGCCTGTCGGTCAAACCTTTTGAACCGGACATGGAGATCTTGTATTTTGTGGGGTGCTATTTTTCCTATGACCCGCGGATGAAAAAAGTGGCACTGGCCACCGCCAATATCCTGAACACGGCCGGGGTGGAATTCGGGATCCTGGGAGAAAACGAGAGCTGCTGCGGGGAGAGCATCCGCAAGATCGGCAGTGAACAGGTGTTCACCGATCTGGCCAAAACCAATATCAAGACCTTTATCGATCACGGGGTCAAAAAGATCCTGGTGTCTTCCCCCCACTGCTATCACACCTTCAAGAACGAATATCCGGAGTTCATGGTACACTTTGAGGTGATCCACATGTCCGAATTTCTGCTGGAGCTGATCAACACCGGGCGGCTGGCCCTGAACGGAGAAGTTGACCAGACCGTGACCTATCATGATCCGTGCTACCTGGGCCGTCACAACCAGATCTATGAACCGCCCCGGCAGCTGCTGGACAAAGTGGCCGGACTCACATTAAAAGAGATGACCGCCAGCCGCAAAACCAGCCTGTGCTGCGGCGGCGGGGGCGGCCGGATCTGGATGGATACCCCCCAGGCGGAGCGGTTCTCCGATATCCGGCTCAAACAGGCTAGGGATACCGGGGCATCAACGCTGGTAACTGCGTGCCCCTACTGCATCACCAATTTTGAGGAAAGCCGCCTGAACCTGGAATATGAAGATGTGCTGGAGATAAAAGATATTACTGAAATCATCAATGACGTACTGTAGAGCCTTGTGCCTCAGTATTGGCTGAACAACAGGAAAATGAGGAGACGGAAATGGGTTGCAGGTTTCCCCTGTTGGAAGATGACCTGAATGCAACGCATGTGATTTGTCAGCAATGTCATAATGAACGGATGAGGAGATAAAAAGTGGTTAACAACGATGTACTGCCAATGGAACATATGCAATTGTTTTCCGACAGCATCAAGGACAAAAATTTTGGTGATGTCATGGTTGTGGGCGGCGGGGTCAGCGGGATCCAGGCCTCTCTGGATCTTGCCTCGGCCGGATTCCGGGTGTATCTGGTGGAAAAAGGTCCCAGCATCGGCGGGCACATGGCCCAGCTGGACAAGACCTTTCCCACCAACGACTGCTCCATGTGAATACTGTCACCCAAACTGGTCGAGGTCGGCCGGCATCCCAACATAGAAGTACTCACATTCTCGGAAGTGGAAACCATAGAAGGGCAGAAAGGTGATTTTCAGGTCAGCGTGAAAACCCGCCCCAGATACATCATAGAAGAAAAGTGCACCGGGTGCACCACCTGCATGGAATACTGTCCCGTGGAATACCCGGATGCGTTCAACCAGGGAATTTCCACCAACAAGGCAGTGCATGTGTACTTTTCCCAGGCCATCCCCCTGGTGGCGTATATTGATGATTCCTGCCTGTATCTTTCGGAAAAAAAATGCGATATCTGCCGCGGGGTGTGCAAAACCGGGGCCATTGATTTCCGCCAGACCCCCACCCGCACCCGGATCAATGTGGGCGCGGTGATCCTGTCGTCGGGCATCACCCCCTTTGATCCGTCTGCAAAAGAGGAATACGGGTATTCGCAATATGACAATGTGGTCACCAGCATGGATTACGAGCGGCTGTTGTCCTCCACAGGCCCCTATGACGGCAGCGTGCTCCGGGCAAGTGACAAACAGCATCCCAAAAATGTCGCCTGGATCCAGTGTGTGGGCTCCAGACGGGTGACGGAAAAGGACAACTCCTATTGTTCCGGGGTCTGCTGCACCTACACCCAGAAGCAGCTGATACTGACCAAAGAGCATGATATGGATGCCCAATGTACGGTGTTCCACAATGATATCCGGTCATTTGGCAAGGATTTTGAGCGGTATTTTCAGCGGGCCGAAGCATTGCCCGACACCCGGTTCATCAGAAGCTATGCATCCATTGCCGGTGAAAATCCGGAAACCAAAAACATCCGGGTCCGGTATGCCACTGCCGATGACGGGGTAAAAGAAGAAGAGTTCGACATGGTGGTGCTTTCTGTGGGATTGAACCCGCCCAAAGCCTATAAGGAGATTGCAGAAAAGTTCGGTATAGACATCAATGCCCACGGTTTTTGTGAGATCGATTCATCCAATCCGGTTCAGACCAGCCGTCCCGGTATTTTTGTTTCCGGTGCTTTCCAAGGCCCGACCGATATTCCGGAATCGGTTTTTACCGCCAGCGGCGCCGGGTCCAGAACCGGTGAGATGCTCAATTTCCGCCGGGGAAAGCTCTCCCGGGAACGGGTGTATCCAAAAGAGCGGGATGTCTCCAGTGAAGACCCCCGGATCGGGGTGTTTGTGTGTCACTGCGGGGCCAATATTTCCAGTGTGGTGAATGTGCCTTCCACGGTGGCATACGCCAAAACCCTGCCCCATGTGGTATATGCCACGGAACAGATTTTTTCCTGTGCCACCAACTCCGCCAGAGAGATTACCGATCTTGCCGTGGAAAAAGGATTGAACCGGGTGGTGATCGCCGCCTGTTCCCCCAGAACCTTGGAACCTTTGTTCCGAGATACCCTGCGGGAAGCCGGACTGAACCAGTATTACCTGGATATGGCCAATATCAGAGAGCACTGCTCCTGGGTCCATGCCCGGCAGAAAGAGGAAGCCACCCAAAAGGCCCAGGACATCATGCGTATGTCCGTGGCCAGGGCCGCCCATCTGGAACCGTTAAAGGAGTTTGACCTGCCCGTGAACAAGACCGCCCTGGTTGTCGGGGGCGGCATTGCCGGCATGACCTGTGCCCTGTCCATTGCCGCCCAGGGACATGAGGTGCAGCTGGTGGAAAAAAGCAAAGACCTGGGCGGCATGGCCAGACGGATCCATGCCACCCTGGAGGGCCTGGATGTACAGGCCTATCTGGATGACCTGATTGCCAAAGTATACCAAAATCCCCGCATCCATGTGTCCCATGGGGCAGAAATTACGGATGTGGCCGGATATCTGGGCAGTTTCACCACCACGGTGGAAACCGAAGGCCGCACCAAAGCTATCAAGCACGGTGCATCGGTGCTGGCCATCGGTGCGGATATGTACAAGCCTGCCGAGTACCTGTACGGGGAAAACGATGCCGTGTTCACCCACCTGGAGATCGGGGAAGAGATCGCCAAAGGCAATGAGGCGGTTACCAATGCCCAGAGCCTGGTGATGATCCAGTGTGTGGGATCCCGCAATGAAGCATTCAACTACTGCTCCCGGGTGTGCTGCGGCCATGCCGTGAAAAACGCCCTCAAGCTCAAGGAAAAAAATCCGGATATGCGCATCTATATCCTGTTCCGGGATATGCGCACCTATGGGTTTAAAGAAGATGCCTATAGAAAGGCTTCGGAACTCGGGGTGCAGTTCATCCGGTATACTCCCGAAGACCCGCCGGAAGTGGAGGCAGTATCAGAGGGCGGGGCAGACATGATCCGGGTCACGGTGACCGATCCCATCCTGGGCCAGCGCCTGGAACTGGATGCCGACATCCTGTCCCTGGCAGCAGCGGTAAGGCCCCCGGCATCCATCCAGGAGATTGCGGGTCTGTTCAAGGTGACCCTGAGCCCGGATGATTTTTTCAAGGAAGCCCATGTAAAGCTCAAGCCGGTGGAGTTTGCTGCAGACGGTGTGTTTCTTTGCGGCACGGCCCATTATCCCAAACATATTCCGGAAACCATCAACCAGGCTTACGGGGCCGCCGGCAGGGTGATCACCCTGCTGTCCCATGACACGGTGGTGGCATCCGGATCGGTTGCAAAGGTGGATGAATATGCATGCGTGTCCTGCGGTGCCTGCATTACCGCCTGCACCTATGATGCCATCGGGTTTCATGATACAAAAAAGGGCAAAAAAGCCATTGTCAACCCGATCCTGTGCAAGGGAGACGGGTTGTGCAATGCCAAATGTCCCACCAACGCCATCGTGCTCAAGCATTTTACCAATGATGCTTTGTGCGGGCAGATCGATGCGGCAGTGACGGCAGAAGACATCATGGAACAGATGGATGCGGTGCTGGAAGAAGCATAAATACAAAAAAGCCTTTACAAAAAAGGAGATGCAGATATATGAGTGCTGGTCAAGAATTTACGCCGAAACTGCTGGGATTTGTCTGCCACTGGTGAGCATACGGGGCAGCTGACCTGGCTGGAGTTTCCAGACTGCAATATGCAAACGAGATGCGGCTGATCCGGGTGATGTGCTCGGGCAGGGTGGAT
>DATFJY010000259.1:0-10578 GCA_035268905.1 Desulfotignum sp. | reverse complement strand
GGGGTAGACCACTTTGTCCGGACCGCGGGCCAGCTCTGCCAGGGCTTTTTGCTGCACAGCGGGACTGGCCTCTGCATCAGAGGCAAACTGCAGCAGGGCTCTGGCCTTTACAATGTCTTCCCGGTCAAGGCAGAAGACCAGTTCATCTATAAACGCTTTTTCATCAATGGCCATGACCTGCCGCCTTTCTATGATTTGAACTGGTAAAAAACCGCATTAAGATATTTGTTTGAGACAAACAAATCGGTGTCATTGATCAGGGATTCGGTGGACCCGATGATCAGGTAGCCGTCCGGTTCAAGGACTTTGGCGATATTTGCATAAATGTGTTGTCTGTCCTGCGGGGTGAAATAGATCATCACATTTCTGCACAATATGATATCAAATCTGCCCAAGCCGGAAAACGGCTGCATCAGGTTCATTTTTTTGAACTGGGCCATGACCCGGAGCCGGTCTTTGATCTTATACCCGTTTTCATGGGGGGCAAAATACCGCTGCAGCCTGGCAGGATCCAGACCCCGGGCTGCTTCAAATTTATTATAGAGACCGTAACTGGCCTGGGCAATGGCAGCATCGGAAATGTCTGTGCCAAAAAGTTTGATCTGGTACTTTTCCGGGGTGATGCCCATTTCCACAAGGGTCATGGCAACGCTGTAGATCTCCTGTCCGGTGGAGCTTGCGGCACTCCACAGGCGTATGGCAGGTTTTCTGCCCGGGTTTTTCCGGGTACGCCTGTCGATGAGATCCGGGAGGATTTTGTGCTGCAGCAGTTGAAACGGGGCCTTGTCCCTGAAAAAATAGGTTTCATTGGTGGAAATGGCATCGATGATGTCATTTTCCAGATGCTTTTTGTGATCGGTTTTTGCCTTTTGCAGCAGTTCTGTATAGGATCTGCAGCCCTGACGTGTCAATACAGGACCCAGGCGGGTTTCCAGCAGATACTCCTTGCCGGCATCCAGGGCGATGCCGGAAATAGCGAGAATATACCGGGCAAACTGTTGAAATTCTTCAGGACTGATGGGTGTTTTTGTCATGGCCGGGTAATTACAAAAGAGTGAATGGGCATCAGATGACGGTTTTTACAATTTCTGCGGCAATCATTTCCAGGGGGGCTATGATATCTGCAAGGCCGGTTTCAACAGGCTGTCTGGGCATGCCGAATACCGTGCAGGATGCCGCATCCTGGGCAATGATGATGCCGCTGTTTTCCTTTATCCGGATAAGGCCTTTGGTGCCGTCAGATCCCATCCCGGTCATTATCACACCGGTGGAACGGCCCACATAATACTGGGCAATGGATCTGAACAGATAGTCCACCGATGGTTTGCAGCTGTTTTCCGGGGGATCGTCAGTAATTTTTATTTTTCGGGAAATACCGTCTGTCCCGGCCACAATTTTCATCTGCCTGCCCCCGGGCGCAATATACACGGTACCGGCAGCAAGGATGTCCCCGTCTTGTGCCTCTTTTACAGCCAGAGGACTCTTGTTGTTCAGGCTGTTTGCCAGAGAGGCGGTAAACATGGGGGGCATGTGCTGCACTATGAGTATGGGTGCCCTGAAATCTGCCGGGAGCATGGGAACCATTTTTGTCAGGGCATTGGGCCCGCCTGTGGAGATTCCGATACCCACGATTTCGGATTTTGCCGTTACCCGGTGTTTTGCCGGCCGGACCGCTGCCGGACCGGCCATGCCGGGACTTGCAGACGCAGGTTTCGAAGGACTTGAAAGGGGAGGGGCGTGGGGTGTTTTTTGCCTGATGCTGCGCGTGGCGGCTTTCTGGTTTTTAATGGCAGAGATGATGGGGGTCAACGCCGCTTTGACCCGGGCCAGATTCAGGGCCATTGTCCCTTCATCCGGTTTGGCGATAAAGTCAAAGGCCCCCAGTTCCAAGGCCTTTACCGTCATGTCACTGCCCTCTTGGGTCAGGGTGGACACCATGATCACTGTGGGCAGGTGACCAATGTTCTGCAGCTGCTGCAGCACCTCAATTCCGGTCATTTCCGGCATTTCAATGTCCAGGGTAACCAGATCCGGTTTCAGGGATTTGATTTTGGAAAGGGCGATTTTACCGTTGTTGGCAGTACCTGCAACCGTAACCCCGGGGATCTCCTTGAGAATATCCCCCACAATCTTGCGGTATACAATGGTATCATCAACCACCAGCGCTGTCAGGTTTTCCATTATTCTTTCAGCACCTCATCAATGTCCAAAATGCCGATCAGATATTTGTCGGTCTTGATAACGCCCTGGAAAAATTTGCCTTTTACGCCGCCTATATTGGAGGGAGACGGTTCAATTTCATTCTGGCCGGCGGGTACCACATCACTGATGGCATCCACCAGCAGCCCGATGTGCTCATCTTCCGAGTTGACAATGATGTTTCTGTTGTCTTTGCTTTCCGTGACCGGCTCCAGCCCCAGTTTTGCCCCCAGGTCTATGATGGTGACGATTCTGCCCCGTAAATTCAAAATGCCTTTTACATAATCCGCTGCCTGGGGCACCCGGGTGATGTCACAATTCTTGTTGATCTCCTGTATGTGCAATATATTTATGCCGCACAGGGCACCACCAACATAAAATGTCGAAAATTCGAGGGATTGTGCGGTGGTGTCTTTCATTGGTTCATCGGCCATTCTTGTCTCCTTCACAAGCGTTTCATTTCCGGGACAGGTGCAGGTATTGTCTGATTACTGCCATCAGTTTTTCTCTGTCCAGCTTTATTTCATAGGCATCAATACCGACAGATTTGCCTTTTTCAATGTGGGCATCGCTGGCCAGAGATGTCAGGGCGATGACCTGTAAATGGGAGAACCGGGGATCGTTCTTGATGCGCCTGGTCAATTCAAACCCGTCCATGTTGGGCATTTCAAGGTCTGTCACCACAAGATCGATCTCATCGGCCCGTTCTTTGAGCAGTTCCCAGGCAAGCAGGCCGTCTTCCGCCTCAATGACTTTAAAGCCGTCTTCTTCCATGTAGCTTTTGACCTGGTTTCTGAAAAATGCCGAATCTTCGGCAAACAGCAAAATTTTTTCGCCGTTTTGGGCCATATCCGCTGCTGCCCGGGTTTCTTCAACAAACCATTCCGGGTTGAGAATTTTTACCATTTCAAACATATCCACCAGCAAAGTGGTGTGGTCGTTGATGATCATGGATCCGTTTATGGCCGGCTGTTTCAGGGTATTTTCATCCACATCCAGCACCACCTCCACGGTATCCACCGGCGGGGTAACCATCAGGCCCAGTTCCCGGTTTTTCACCTTGAAGACAATGACTTCCTGCAGTTCTTTTTCCGGCAGCGGGTCAAATGCAGCCACCTGGGAAAGTTCAAACAGGGGGAGTGCGCCGCCCCTGTACTGGATCACTTTTTTGTCTCCGATACGTTCGATATCTGCGGTTTTGATCCTTTCAATCCGCTCCACCAGGTTAAGGGGGGCTGCGAAATGTTCTGCATCGGTGTTTTGAAAGGTCAGCAGAGCGGCCTTGTCTCTTCTGGTTTCCGCTTCGGCTTCCGCTGCCCGTGCCATCTGGCCGGCTTCTGATACCGTTGCCAAATCCGCCATCTGCGCCAGATTGGAGATATCCAGAATCAGGGCCACTTTGCCGTCACCCATGATGGTGGCACCGGCATAGGCCGTGCATTTTTTCAGGTGCCGGCCCACCGGCTTTACAACGATCTCTTCAGAATCATGCAGCTGGTCCACAACCAGCCCGTATTTGAATGCACCGGCAGACACGACCGCAATGTTCATGGCAGAGGCTGCATGGTACCGCCTGTCCTTACCCGAACGTTGGGCCTGTTGGTCTACAGGCCCAACAGCGTCACTGTCGTCATCATTGGCCAGGTGTTTTTTTGAACGCCTGTCAGCCAGGTGCCGGCGCCGGTCCACCTGTTCTTCCAAGGTTTCAGGGTTGGTAAAGGTTTTTTCAATGCCCAGCATACGGGCCAGATGCAACAGCGGGAGCAGTTCCCCCCGCAGCCTTACCACTGCGGCATCCCCGACTTTTTCAATCTTTTCTTTTACCTGGGCGGCCGGTATCCTGAGAAGTTCCTTGAGATTCACCTGGGGAAGGGCATAGCGTTCGTTGCCCACAGAAGTTATCTGGCTGGGAATAATGGCAAGGGTCAACGGCAGTTTGATCTGGATATCGGTTCCCTGGCCGGGGGTGGAATCCAGTTCAATAATACCCCCTAAGCTCTGGATATTGGTCACCACCACATCCATGCCCACACCCCGTCCGGATACATCGGTAACCGCTTTGGCAGTTGAAAATCCGGGCAGAAAAATCAGTTCCATCCTGGCTTTTTCCGACATTTCCGCCACCTGCTGTTCGGTTACAAGCCCTTTGCCAATTGCAGCTTTGGCGATTTTGTCCGGTGCCAGGCCCCGGCCGTTGTCCGATATGATGAGGTTGACCTGCCCGGCATCGTGAAACGCCTTCAGGGTAATCTGTCCGGTGGCATCCTTGCCCATCTGCTCCCTTTCCATGGGGGTTTCTATGCCATGGTCCACAGAGTTTCGCACCAGGTGGGTCAAGGGATCGTTGATGGCCTCCAGAATGGTTTTGTCCAGTTCCACCTCTTTGCCGATTATCTGCAGATCAATGGATTTGCCCAGCTGATGGGACATGTCCCTGACCACCCGGGTGAATTTGTTGAAGATGTTGGCAATGGGCTGCATGCGGGTCCGCATGATGGCTTCCTGGAGTTCAGAGGTAATCATGTCAATGCGCTGGCTGGACAGTTCAGTGGCTTTGGTATTGGCGGAATTGACACCCTGCAGCAACTGGTTGCGGCCCAGAACCAGTTCCCCGGCCAGGTTCATCAGGGTGTCCAGAAGTCCCACATGTACCCGAAGGGAGGACTGGGGTTTCTGGCCCAGCTGGATCTCATTTTCTTTGTTTCCGGCACCGGCCTTTGGCGACGGCACTTCGCCGGCAGGCAAAGCCTGTTCCGGCAGGCTTTGCTGGACAGGTGCAGCCGGTTTCATCTTTGCCCGGGCCTCAGTTGCTTTCGTTTCCATGGGTTTGTACCGGGCATCGGGGTGGGTGCTGCTGGATGCCACAATCATATTCTCGGTAACAGCGTGGATGTTCCGCGTGGGTATGCCGAACAGGGTTTCCGCCATATCATATTCGATGATGGAGGCATACAAGACCTGAAACGGTATGCTGAATGGTTCCGGGGTCTGTTCCAGGGTGCCCACGGCGTCACAATCAATCCGTGCATCGATAATGGTGCCGGTTTTCTGCAGGCTGCCCAGTACCTCAACCGGATTTTTGTCGTTGCCCTGGATATCGTTGATCAGATCATATTCCGCCAGAAACAGATTTTTCCCTTCAGACGCTGCCTGTTCGATGTCATGCATGGAAACCTGCTGAAAGATGCGGCCATCTTCCAGAACAATGTCCATCATCTGTGTTACCGTATCCACCATCGGTGTTGCCGTGTCCTGTTTTTCTTCAGGCAGCGGTGATGTCGTGATTTTTTCCAGGGCCTGAATATGCTGGGAGATGTCGGTTTCATTGCTGGTCTGGATATTGTTCAGCAGGGTTTCCAGCTCATCAAATCCCTTCAACAGCACACTGATCCGGCCGGAGTCAGGTATAAGCTCCTGGTTGCGGATGAGGCCCAGAACATTTTCCAGATGATGGGCAAGTTCTTTGATGGTGGTCAATCCCATGAATCCGGCACCACCCTTGATGGAGTGGGCAGCCCTGAAGACGTTGTTTACCAGGTCCAGGTCGATATTTTCTCCAGCTTCCTCGATGGTCAGCAGATCACTTTCAATATCACCCAGATGTTCCAGTGATTCTTCAATGTACATTTGCAGGGTTTCGTCATCTTCAAACATCACACCTCTCCTCAAAGACTTTTTTTCGAAACAGATGAATTTTTTGATTATTACCAGGATAATTTACAGACAATAAACAGGAAAGTCAAATTAAGAATCACTGGACGGGATCAGATCCTGCGCACAATGTCGTGGGTGAGAAATGTGTTTTCCAACTGTAATACCGCCCTGGTATTGGGTTGGGCATGCCCAAGGCATACCCCGTCGGTATCCCACAGCCCCAGGATGGCAGATTCTCCGGCACAGATACCGGGTGACAGAATCTGGACCCGGTCCGTGCGGCTGATTTTGTTTCTGATCTCCACCAGGTGACATCCGTCTTCCAGAGGTGTCAAAATTTTGCCGATAAAGCTGTGGATGTCTCCCTGGTGCGTATTTTTGTAATTGGGAACCCCGGCGTCTGACGTGTCAAAAAAGAAACCGGTGCTGTAATCTCTGTGAAATACCCGGGCAAGTTCCTGATACCACCGGGAATGCACACGATATCCTGCTGGATCATCCATATAGGCATCAATGGCATCTCGGTAGGTTTTTACGACAGCTGCCAGATAGTGTATGCCTTTCATGCGGCCTTCGATTTTAAGGGAGGTGATGCCGGCACCGATCAATTCGGGTATGTGCCCGATCATACACAGATCTTTTGCGTTGAATATATAGGTTCCCCGTTCATCTTCGGTAACCGGATAAAACTCATTGGGCCGCAGCTCTTCCACAACCGCGTACTGCCATCGGCAGGGATGGCTGCACAGCCCGCGGTTGCTGTCCCGGTTAGTGAGAAAGGTGCTGAGCAGACAGCGGCCGGAATAGGAAATGCACATGGCGCCATGAACAAACACTTCGGTTTCAATGTCCACCCGACCTGCGATACCGGCAATTTCCTTTAGCGAGAGTTCCCGGGCGAGATTCACACGCCTTACCCCCAGTGTATGCCAGAAACGGGCGCTGTTGTAATTGGTGGTATTGGCCTGGGTGCTCAAATGGATATCCACATGGGGAATGGTCTTTTGGCTTTGGAAAATGATCCCTGGATCCGATATGATGACGGCATCCGGGTTGATCTTTCCGATTTTTTCCAGAAAGGTTGTGATCCGGTCCTGTTCTGCGTTTCGTGAATAGATATTGCAGGCCAGATATACCTTGACATTGTGGGACCGGGCCAGGGCGACCGCCTGTTCCAGTTCCGTGTCCGTAAAATTGCCTGAATAGTTTCTAAGGCTGAAATCTTTGCCGGCCAGGTACACCGCATCAGCGCCGTAATGGATGGCAATTTCCATTTTTTCCAGGTTTCCGGCCGGTGCAAGAAGCTCCGGTTTTTCAGGGGCGGTTGCAGGCCCTTCCGCTATGGTGTCAATGTCTGGCATGGGGGGAGGGGATGGCCGTTGGCTGTGGTGCCCCCGGCAGGAATCGAACCTGCGCACATGGATTAGGAATCCAATGCTCTATCCACTGAGCTACGGGGGCCAAAAACGGTTATTCCACAAGCAGTTTCTGGCCTGGGTAAATCCTGGTATTTTTGTTCAGGCGGTTCAACGCCAGGAGCCGATGTAAACTCATATTGTGTTTTTTTGCAATCATAAAAGGATTGTCACCTGATTTTACACGATACACCCCGGTGGCTTTAGCGCCTGATTTTTGATACGGGGTAATGGTAAGTATCTGGCCCGCATACAAGGTGGTACTGGTGAGTTTGTTGCCGGCCATGATATTTTTGGTGGTGGTGGAAAATTTTCTGGCAATGAGCCAGAGGCTGTCTCCTTTCCGTACTTTATATTTGACAGGTGTGCCGCTTTTCGCGCTTTGGGTTGTCTTTGCCACCTGGGTCCCGGACCCGGAACCTGGAATTTTCAGGACTTTGCCGGCGTAAATCCGATGGGTCCGGCCGATATTATTGGCACGGGAAATGGCGGAAACTGATGTCCGATAGCGTTTGGCTATGCTGGAAAGGGTCTCCCCCCTGCGGATTTTGTGGTACACAAAAAGCTCGGGAGGTGCATATGTGGTGTTGATCTTGTCCAGGCTGGCCAGAAAAGCCTCTGCTTTGTTTTCCGGGATTCGCAGCTGATAGGTTTCCGGCGGCAGCAGGCTGTACCGCAGTTCCGGGTTCAGGGTTTTGAGTACATCGGTGCTGACCTGTATCTCTTTGGCAATGTCTGCCAGCCGAATCTGTTTTTGGATTTCAAAGGTTTTGTAGGGGATGGGATGCAGCGGGTTTTGGGTTTGTATGGCATAGGTGTCCAGATTCTGAATGATATGCAGGGTGGCCAGAAATCTGGGTACATACCGTGCGGTTTCCCGGGGAAGATTCTGGTAAAGGTCCCAGAAATTATCCAGGTAATTGATTTTCTGGCGGCGGATAATCCGCAATACCCGGCCTTCACCGCAATTATAGGCTGCCAGAACGGTGGTCCAGTCGCCAAACAGATTATGCAGCTCTTTGAGGTAGGCAATGGCAGCCCGGGTGGATTTTTTGGGATCCATACGTTCATCAATATAGTAGTTGCGGGTGAGACCGAATTTATAGCCGGTGGAGGGAATGAACTGCCACAATCCTAAAGCCCTGGCAGGTGACAGGGCACGCAGCTTGAATCCGCTTTCGATCAGCGGCAGCCAGGATAGTTCTTCCGGCAGGCCTGCTGCTTTCAGCTGGGCCACAATATAGGGCCTGTACCGGCTGGACCGTTCCAGAGATCTGATAAAAAAATCTTTCTCCCGTCCGGTGAGCCGCTTGATCTCTTTTTTTACATGCGTATTCATAATGATGGGGATTTCATCGTGAGAACCCGGTACAACCACCTGGCGGGAAGCATATATTTCAAGTATGCGTTTGGAAATCAAGAAACGGACATCATCTTTTTGCTGGGTAAAATCAAGGGATTGTTCAGGATTAATATCCAGGATAACGGCATAGGCCTCATCCAGGTGGGAAAGGGCTTCTTCCAGTCTGCCGGCTTCCCACATCTCCTGGGCCAGGTTGCACAGCTCCAGGGCCTGATCGATTTTTATCTGTTCTGCCGTGCCGGCGTCAGCAGCATCGGGGTCAGCTGAAAGATCGGTGTGGTTTTCTTCGGCGCCGGCTTCATAACGACCGGTGTCCACAGCTGCAGTTTTGACGGATTCCTGCGGGCGGGATGTATTGCCATCTGATGCTTTTGCGGATGGGGAAGGCGATGACAGCGCTTTTTCGGCCGCTTTTTGTTTAGTATGCGGCAGCTCTCCAGGGCTGTGAGACACCGTAATGCGTTGTGAGGCTGCTTCATCGGTTTTCTCAGGATCCATTCCCCGGGACGGGGTGACGGAACTGTGATAAGACTGCTGACATCCGGTGACAATAACCAGTAAAGTAATGGCTGTGAAAAATTTGATGTATCGCAAAAAACCTCCTCCGGAAAATAATGAAGTGCTCTGGTTGTCTGATGTTGGAAAAACAATTAATAAATTATACAAGTTTTGTCAATAGCAAAGGCTGTTTCTGGATATTTGCCATAGACATGCCAGGGTTTTCATTGTTCTGTGCCGCACGCTTTCTTGGGCTCCGCCCCTGGTGGCGTCCTGTGCCCGGCCCGATATCTGCGGGGGCCTGTCTGCAAACAAGGAAGTGCAGCAACCCGCCCTCTGTTTGGAATCATCCCGTCAAATTTTACCAGGCCCCTCCGAATCTGACGGTCCGTTCACAGGACACCACCAGGGGCTTGCCATAGCGGGTACGCTGCTATGGCAAATATCCAGACTGTTTATCGGTGTTTGAAACGGTTTTTGTTGTGGTATGGGGGAGATTCTTTCCAAAAAAGGCCGGCGTACCATTTTTTGTCTTGTAATTTAAACGCAGCTGTTGTATATGAATCAGATTGCATAAATTCTGGTGTGCCGAACAGCTGAAACAGGATGTTGCGGTAACCGCGTGATGAAAAAGGAGGAAAATCCCGTATGCAGGGGTTAGCAGGGGAAATTTATCAGGTTTGCATGTATAATTTTATGCCATTGTGCAAAAATTGTGAAAATAGGACTTGATAAACCCCATATGCTCTGATATATTCACCCGGTCTTTTTGCCGTGACCCGGGTTGCTGCAGATAGATGGGCCGATATAGCTCAGTTGGTAGAGCATCTCACTTGTAATGAGAATGTCCTCCGTTCGATTCGGGGTATCGGCTCCAGAGAAATATTTGGTGGGGTTCCCGAGTGGTCAAAGGGATCAGACTGTAAATCTGACGGCTCAGCCTTCGGAGGTTCGAATCCTCCCCCCTCCACCAGGTTATGGGTCTTTCTCCGGCGTTTCGGGGGGAGGATGAGAACCGAAGGAGGTTCGCCGAAATCGCCGGGAGCGATTTCGAACGGCCGCAGGCCCGAGATGGGGCTCGCCCCCGGGTTCGGTGTGGATTGGCAGCGAACCCAATGCCGGCCGGGGAGGGCGTCACGCGATGAGCGCACGGCAGAAGTCGGTTTACGGACGAGTCGTTGCCGGCACCGGCCAAGCTCGCGGGTGTAGTTCAATGGTAGAACCTCAGCCTTCCAAGCTGATGGTGTGGGTTCGATTCCCATCACCCGCTCCACTGAGGATTCAACGATTCGGCGACGTTGCGCCGGGTTTAAGAAGTTTCAGCCCATATAGCTCAGTCGGTAGAGCACTTCCTTGGTAAGGAAGAGGTCATCGGTTCAAATCCGATTATGGGCTCCAGTTCTGGTTCTTGTGTGCATTTGACAATCTGAAACTACTGGCTGGGGAGTT
>DATFJY010000258.1:0-10681 GCA_035268905.1 Desulfotignum sp. | reverse complement strand
TAGACATGCGGCCAAAGGTGGTTGAAACCGACAACATGCTGGCGGTGCATGCCCATGATTTTATTTTGGGCAGTGACATTGAAATTGCAGCTGACTGCGTGGTTCTGAGCACAGGGCTTGTTGCTGATGATGAAACCACCGAAGATCTGGGCCTGATGTTTCACCTGCCCAGAACAACTGATAATTACTTTCTGGAGGACCATGTCAAACTGCGGCCTGTGGATATGGCCCAGCGGGGATTTTTTCTGGCCGGCACCGCCCATTCCCCCAAAACCATCAGGGAAAGCATCACCCAGGCCCAGGCAGCGGCAGGCCGGGCCCAGACCCTGCTGGCCAAAAAAGAGATTAACCTGGGGGCATGCGTGGCCAAGGTGGATCCCGATAAATGCGCCTCATGCCTGGTGTGTGTGCGGGTCTGTCCCTTTGATGTGCCGTTCATAAATGCACAAGGCGTCTCCCAGATCGATGCGGACAAATGCCATGGATGCGGTGTGTGTGCCGGGGATTGTCCTGCCAAGGCCATCCAGCTGCTGGCATATGAGGACGATCAGATTCTGGCGAAATTAGACGGCTTATTTGAGAGGTAACTATTTATGGAAAATTTTGAACCTGAAATTGTCGCGTTCTGCTGCCATTACTGTGCATATACCGCAGCAGACATGGCCGGCAGCAAACGCATATCATACCCATCCAATGTAAAGATCATCCGGGTGCCCTGTACCGGGAAGGTGGATGCCATTCACCTGATGAAAGCCCTGGAAAAAGGGGCTGACGGGGTCTATGTGGCCGGATGCCTGGAAGGGGACTGCCATTTCAAGAACGGGAATATCCGGGCCCTGGCCCGGGTGGACCGGGTGAAAAAACAGCTCACCGAACTGGGATGGGAACCTGAAAGGGTGGCAATGGTCAATATGTCAGCCGGCATGGGCGAAACATTTGCCCAGGTTGCCCGGGAATTTACGGAAACCATCAAAAAACTGGGCCCCAGTCCTGGAAAACGCACCGGGAATGAAAACAAGGTGGCCAGTTAAACCAAATTTTTTGGAGAATATACATGATTACAGCAGAACAAAAACCCATACAGGAAATTATCCAGTATATTGCACCCTACGACAGGATTCTTTTGGTGGGCTGCAATGAGTGTGTGACTGTCTGTGCAGCCGGCGGCAGAAAAGAGGTCGGCCTGCTGGCATCTGCGCTGCACCTGAACAGCCTCAAGCAGGGCAAAACCATTGATATAAAAGAGATCACCCTGGAACGTCAGTGCGATCCGGAATATGTGGAAGAACTGGCCCCCTATATTGACGGTGCAGATGCCGTGGTTTCCATGGCCTGCGGCTGCGGTGTGCAGAGTGTTGCCGGCCGGTACAAAAATTCCCCTGTTTTCCCGGCGGTAAATACCCGGTTCATGGGGGCGTCCCTGGGTCAGGGTGTCTGGTCTGAGCGGTGTAAAGGCTGCGGAGACTGTGTTCTGGGCATCACCGGCGGCATCTGCCCCGTGGCAAGGTGTTCCAAGCACCTGCTCAACGGCCCCTGTGGCGGCACCTCCAACGGCCAGTGTGAGATCAGTCCGGACGTGGAGTGTGCCTGGCGCCTTATCTGGGAACGGCTGAAAGCCCTGGGCCTGGAAAACAGGTATGAGGATCTCATGAATGCAAAGGACTGGCGGCCCGGCGGCGCTGGCGGACCCGGAAAAATTATCAGGGAGGATTTGGCACAATGAACACTGACAGCAGACTTGAGAAAATACTGGCATCCGGTGCATTGGCTGTAACCTCCGAGTGCGGCCCTCCCCGGGGCGCCCTGCCTGAAAAGGTCAAGGAAAAAGCAGCCCTGCTCAAAGACCATGTGGACGGCATCAATGTCACTGACAACCAGACCGCCATGGTACGGATGTCTTCTTTTGCCGCAGGCATCATCATCAAACAGATGGGGCTGGACCCCATCATGCAGATGGTGGCCAGGGACAGAAACCGGCTGGCCATGCAGAGCGATATCATCGGGGCCTATGCCTTTGGCATCAACACCATGCTGTGCCTGTCCGGAGACCATGCCAAATTCGGGGACCACCCCATGGCCCAGGGCGTGTTTGACATCGATTCCGTGCAGATGATCAACATGGTCCGGCGCATGCGGGATGAGGAAACCTTCCAGGGGGGCGCCAAGATTGACGGGGCACCCAAAATGTTCATCGGTGCGGCTGCCAACCCCTTTGCCGATCCTTTTGAACTGCGGGTCATGCGCCTTGCCAAAAAAGTGAAGGCAGGTGTTGACTTTATCCAGACGCAGTGTATTTTTAACCTTGAAAAATTTGAAGAATGGATGAAAGGGGTGACCGACCGGGGCCTGGATGAAAAGGTACATATCCTGGCAGGCATAACCCCCATGAAATCCGTGGGCATGGCCCGTTACATGAAAAACAAGGTGCCGGGAATGGACATTCCTGATGCGGTGATCAAACGGCTCGAAGGGGTATCCAAGGAACAGCAGCCCGAAGAAGGCATTAAAATGGCGGTTGAAGCCATTGAACGGATAAAGGAGATCAAAGGGGTTCACGGGTTTCATATCATGGCCATTGAGTGGGAAGAAAAAGTGCCCCGGATGGTTGAACAGGCCGGACTGTACCCCAGGCCCAAGGTGTAAGTAAATGCAGGGTGTAGTATGAAAAGACAGATACCATTGGTCTTGTCAGGACAAAAACTATAAGGAGATCGTAACATGAGCGAACAAAAACTCATTCTGGTTGTAGATGATGATCCGGATCTGGTGGAGGCTGTTTCCATGAAGCTGGAAGCCAAAAATTATCGGGTGGCCAAAGCCTATGATGGGGTGGAAGCCATGGACCGCATCAAAGAGGAAAAGCCGGCCCTGGTGATACTGGATGTGATGATGCCCCGGAAAAACGGATGGGATGTGTGCGAAGAGATCAAAAACAGTGATGCCCTCAAAGATATTGCCGTGGTGCTGCTGACTGCTGTGGCAGATTCTGTAAAGACCACCAGCTATACCCATCATGATGGCAAAACAACCCTGGCTGACGATTATATCCCCAAACCCATCGATCTTGATGAACTGATGGAGATTGTGACGGATCATTGCAGTTAGGCTGCATTGGTTGTTCATTATGCCTGCATAACCATATTGCCCTGGATGGCGGGGAGGCCGGCTGTCTTTCCGCCACCGGGTTTTTTTGCAACCTGTTGTGTGCCTGACCATGAAGCCGATTTCCATTAACGGTATCCGCCTGGGCAGAAAAATGGTCCATGCCGGCCAGTATGCGATACCAGGAGAAAAAACCGATCCTTTGTATCAGATCCTGTCAGCGAACCGGATCAATATGGTCTGTGCGGGGTTGCACCGCATGGACACCACACAGATGTTCTCCTGCTGCCTGGAAGCGAAACACAGAAAAACAGCAGGACATATACTGGGGTATTCTTCTGACCTGCCGGATGTGTGCATAATCTCCATCTATCCCCACCACGGCAATCACCAGATCCCCGGAACACTGCTGAGGATGATGGGCCATGCCGGCATCAGATTTGTGCACCTGGTTTCTTCCCATGCCATGGTGTGTGTGGTCGTTGAAACCCGGGACCAGGACCGGGTTATTTCCTTATTAGAATCAGTCTTTGATCTGCCCCCGTCCCATACCCCCTATTACCAGGAAATTGAAGAAGACATCTCCCGGTTTTTGCAAAAATACCCGGAAACCCGTGCGTTTTATGTGGAAGAAAAGATCAAGACCTATGGGATAGGGCTCTTTCCCGGCCTCTACCTGCACCAGACCCGCTGTAAGGGCAGGGAACTGGCAGATGCCGGTGAAACCATGGCGGAAATGGCCCGGCTGGATAAAAAGTTTCATTTTGTGTCTGCCATGCCCGGGCCAAACGATCTGTATGACCTGTTTTTGCTGACAGATCCGGATACCGCGGGAACACCGGCAACAACTGCGGATTTCATCAGTTTTCACGGTCCCCATTTCGGGGACCGGTACAAAATCCTCGGAACTGCCATGGACTGCCTTGCTGCCGGCCGTGTGCCGGTTATGCTGGCAGGATGCACCGGTGCCAGCATCAGCCTGGTGGTGCCCCCAGGCCGGGGACAGGATGCTGCAAATGCCCTTGCCAGTGGATTTGAATCCCCATGAAGCATGAAAACCATACCAAAGAAGAGCTGTTCTGGCGCATCAGGCTGTTTGATTCTCTGTCCTATCCGTCGGTGATGATCTCCCTGGACAAAACCGTGGTGGGGGCCAACAAGAAGTTTTATGAAGTATACGGCCTTTCTGCCGAAGACCTTTTGGGCAAAAAATGTTTTCATTCGTTTTTGTACAAAGATACCCCCTGTAATTCTGATGCATGCCCCATTTCCCGTGTGATCAAGAACAGGGAGGTGCACACATACACCCTCAAGCACCAGTACAAATGGGAAGAACGGGTGTTTTCTCCGATTTTTGATGACACAGGGAATGTGGCATTTGTGCTTTCCAGTATTCGGGATATTACCCGGACCAAATCCCTGGAAAATCAGCTCATCGGGGTCAAGGAGTTTATGACCCGGGTTGTTTATGCCTCTGCCAGTGCTATTGTTGCGGCAGACCGTTCCGGCAAAATCGAGCTGATGAATTCAGTGGCAAAGGAGTTGTTCGGGGCGTTCAACGGCGGTGAGGGCACCATTACCCATACAGAACAGCTGTATCCCCCGGGAAAAGCCAAAGAGATCATGCGCATGCTGCGGGATGAAAAAATTGGCGGCAGGGGCAAGCTGATCATTCCAAGAACCACCATTGTCAATGCCAAAGGCGAAGAGATCGAAGTGGAGATGTCAGCGGCCATCATTTATGATGAACATGGCAATGAGTCCGCCACCATGGCCATTTATAATGATCTCAAGGACAAGATCAGGGTTGAAAAAGAACTCAAAATGACCCAGAAACAGCTGGCCCAGTCGGAAAAAATGGCATCACTGGGGCAGCTGGCAGCCGGCGTGGCCCATGAAGTTAACAACCCGTTGACCGGGGTGCTGTTTTATGCCAGTCTGCTGCTGGAACGGCCGGACCTGGATGCAGATGCCAAAGAAGATCTCAACTATATTGTGGAAGATGCCAACCGGTGTAAAAATATTGTGAAAAGCCTTCTGGTTTACAGCCGGAGTACGGATTCCAACAAGCGCATCGTCCAGATCAATGAAATTGTGGAACAGAGCCTGAAGCTGATCAGAGACCAGAAAAAATTCCGCAACATCCAGATCCGGCGGTATCTGCCTGAAGAGATGATGCTCATCAATGCCGATACCAGCAAGTTAAACCAGGTAATCATCAACCTGGTGATGAATGCGGCAGATGCCATGCACGGCAGTGGTAAAATTTCCTTGCATACCTACAAGGACAAGCCCCACAAAAAGGTGTTTCTGGAAATCAAAGACACGGGAGAGGGCATTCTCAGGGAAAATCTGTCCAAGATTTTTGATCCGTTTTTCACCACCAAGGAGGTGGGAAAAAGTACCGGTCTGGGGTTGAGCATCGTTTACGGCATTATTGAAGAACACGGCGGCAGAATTTCGGTAAAGAAAACCGGCGCCAAAGGGACCACATTCATCATTGAATTCCCTTTGTATCTGCCTGCTGAAAACGGGCCCCATTTTTGTGATCCGTCAGTTGTGCACTAAAAAACCAATGCCCGGCAACGGGTTTTACATGATAACAGGATATTGTCTGATATGTCTGACGTACAAACCAGTGATGCAGAAAACACAGCAGATGGTTCTGCGTTGCAGCAGAATGTGAAAGATATTTTTTTTCAGCCCCGGGTTCTGGTGGTGGATGATGAAGAACGGATTCAGAACGTTTGTCACCGCCTGCTTACCCAGGAGGGGTGTGATGTGGCCGTGGCGGAAAACGGGATAAACGGGCTGAAAATGATTGATGAGGCCCATTTTGATATCGTGTTGCTGGACCTGATGATGCCCGGCATGTCCGGCATGGATGTCTTGACCGGAATCAAGGCACGGCACCCGGATACCGTGATTATTGTCATCACCGGATATGCCACCCTGGAGCATTCCATCGAAACCATGAAAAAAGGGGCGTTCGATTTTTTATCCAAGCCCTTTTCCCCCCAGGAATTGCGGATGGTTATATCCAAAGCCATTGAATTTATCCGCACCCTTCAGGATATTTCCAGTGAGAAATCCCGCATGCGGGTTATGGTAAACACCTTGAGAGAAGGGGTGTTGACAACAGACCACCAAAAGCGCATTGTTCTTGCCAACCCGGCGTTTTTACAAATGATCGGTTCCGCCAGACGGTCTGCCATCGGCCAGAATGTCTGGGACGTTGTGCACCACCAGGGGGTTCTGGAAATGATTGACCAGGCCGTTGCACAACCCGGGGACCAGTTTGCTGAGATCACCGATGAAATTACCCTGACAGAGGAAAACCATCAGGAAGAACGGATCATCGGTATCCGCTGTATCCCTTTCCGGGATCGGCTCAACCGGAATCTGGGGGCGGTGACGGTGTTTCATGATATCACCACCATGAAAAAAATGGACCAGCTCAAATCTGATTTTGTGTCCATGGTGGCCCATGAAATAAAAAGCCCCCTCAACTCGATTCTCATGCAGCTCAAGATCGTCCTGGACGGTCTGGCAGGGGACCTGACGGAAAAACAGACAACGATCTTGTCCAGGAGTGCCGATAAAATCACCTCCCTGACAGACTTGGCCGCGGAGCTGCTGGATCTGTCCAAAATAGAGTCCGGACTCATCAACCAGGAACGTGAAGAACTCAATCTGACCAGCCTGATTGCAGAACAGGTGCAGTTTTACAAGCAGCAGGCCGATGCCAAGTCCATTCACCTGACAAAAGAATCCTGTCCAGAAAAGATGGTTGTCATGGGCAACCGCACCAATATGGAAGAGGTGCTGGCCAACCTCATATCCAATGCCATCCGGTACACCCCTTCCAAAGGAAAGGTCACTGTATGGTGTGACAAAAATGATGATTTTGTCAATATCCATGTGGCAGATACAGGACTGGGGATCCCCGAAGAATACAAAGCCCAGATATTCGACCGCTTTTTCCGTGTCAAGAATGAAAAAACCCGGTATATCAATGGAACCGGCCTGGGACTTGCTATTGTAAAAAGTATTGTGGAAACCCACAACGGATCGATCCAGGTGGCATCACAGGAGGGTCGGGGAAGCCATTTTACGGTCAGCCTGCCTGTATCCCGGTACAAGATATGAACCAATGGCAAATATCCAGCCCCTGGTTTTTTCCTTGTCATTTGGACCAAAAAATCATATGCATGGCATGAAAAAAAGCAAATAGATTCTCTAAGGCGGGGACTTGCGTGCAGAAAGATGCCAGACTGGAAAAAAGCGAACGGCTGAACCTGGTACTCAACACCATCCGGGATGTGGGCCGGCTGCTGATCAGCCAGCGGGACAAAGGCAGACTGGTCCAGGGGATCTGCGATATCCTGGTGGGAAAACGGGGATACTACAACGCCTGGATAGGGCTTATGGATCAGGAGGGCAAGGTTTTTCAGGTGGCGGATTCCGGGTTCAGCGACCGGTTTGCGGCGGTTCGCAGCCAGATTCTGGCGCAGCAACTTACCCGGTGCATACAAAAAGCCCTGGCATTGGAACAGGTGTTTGCCGTTCTTGATCCGGTAAAAGAATGTTCCCAATGCCTGCTTGCCCACGGATATGCAGACCGTGGGGGACTGGCTGTAAGACTTGTCCATGAACACCAAAATTTCGGGTTCATGGTTTTGTCCATTCCCAAACATCTGGCAGCCGACCAGACGGAAAAGCATATTGTCAAGGAAATGGCTGATGACATTGCTGCGGCCCTGTACCGCCTGAATCTGGAGGAAAAACAGACATCATCGGAACTGGCCACCCAGAAAAGCCGGAAACGCTTCAAGACCCTTATTGAAAACTCCCTCAATTATATTTCCATTATCCAGAACCATGAGATCGTTTATCAGAAACCCGGCCTGCGCAAAGTGCATTCTTTGATGACCCATGTGTTCAAGCCGCTGCAGTTCTCCCATGTCTATACCGGCGACAGAAAACGGATCCGGTGGAAATACCAGGCCCTTCTGGCAGGAGATATTCAGCGCATGGAAGAAGATTTCAGGTATTACCCCAAAGGGGCGTATCAGGAGAATGCGGAAGTCAGGTGGGCGTTGATTTCCGCTACCATGATCGATTATCTGGGGGTGAAATCGGTGTTGACAAACATCATGGATATCACCGATTCCAAAGAGGTGGAACATTTTTTGCGGATCCAGGACAAGATGACCTCCCTGGGACGGGTAACCGCGGGTATTGCCCATGAAATCCGGAATCCTTTGTCCGGTATCTATATTTATCTCAAAGCCCTGAAAAAGATTTACAATGAGATGGGGGATATCACAAAAGTGGTGTCCATCATTGATAAAATAGAACTGGCATCGGATAAGATTGAATCCATCATCAAGCGGGTCATGGATTTTTCAAAGCCGGGCGAGCCCAGGTTCATTTTTGCCAACATCAACACCTATATCGATGAGGTCACCAAGCTTACCGCCGTAACCCTGCGCAAAAATGGGATACAGTTTGTCAAACACCTGGATCCGGACATGCCGGAATGTTATGTGGAACCCCACCTTATTGAACAGGTGATTCTCAACCTGATCACCAATGCAGCAGAGGCCATGAAAAATTTTTCCGGGGAAAAGCAGATCCAATTGTCCACCACCAGTACTGCCGACCATGTCATCATTCAGGTCAAAGACACAGGTCCGGGAATTCCCATATCACGGCAGGGCAAAGTGTTTGATCCCTTTTATACCACAAAGTCCAATTCATCCGGCATCGGATTGAGCATCTGTCACCGCATCATCCTGGACCATGGCGGGGCGCTCAAGCTCAGCTCCGCTGAAAACAAAGGCAGCCGGTTCACCATTGAACTGCCGTTGAAAACCAGAAACAACAGCAGGAAAACCAGCGAAGGCAGCAAGGGGTGATGCGCTACAGTATTGCCATTGTGGATGATGAGCAGACCATCCGGGACGGCCTGGATATGGTGCTGGCAGACACCTATGATCTATCCCTGTACAAAGATGCGGAAAATTTTGCTGCAGCCCTGTCAGACAAGGTGCCGGACCTGGTTCTCATGGACATCGGCCTGCCCGGTATGAGCGGTATTGAAGCCCTGGAAATTGTCAAGGCACAGCATCCTGGATTGCCCGTTATCATGATTACGGCGTTTGAAGATATCCAGATGGTGATTCAGTCCATGAAACTGGGGGCCTTTGATTTCATACTCAAGCCCATCAACCCAGACCTGCTGGAATTAACTGTCCAGAAGGCAATTTCTTCTATTGCCCTGGTCAAGGAGGTTCAGCTTCTACAGGAAAAATTTCTCCGACAAAATGAACCGTGCTTTATCGGAGAGAGCAAAAATATCGCGGATGTCATGGATTTTGTCAACATGGTGTCCAGCAGCCCGGATACCCCCATCATGATTCTCGGAGAGACAGGGACCGGCAAGGAGTTGATCGCCAAAGCCATCCATGCCAGAAGTCCGGTGTTCCAGGGGCCGTTTGTGGCAGTGAACTGTTCCGCCTTTCCGGAAGAGCTGCTGGAATCCGAGCTGTTCGGGTATGAGGCTGGTGCGTTTTCCGGGGCCAGACACCAGGGCAAAAAAGGGTTTATCGAAGAAGCCCACAAAGGCACCCTGTTTCTGGATGAGGTGGCAGACCTGAGTCCAGCCGGCCAGGCCAAGCTGCTCAGATTCCTGGAAAACGGCGAATTTTACAAAGTGGGGGGCACCCGTACCTACCGGGTATCCACCCGGGTGGTGTCTGCCACCAACAAGCACCTGGATGATCTGGTGGCAGCAGGCAGGTTCCGAAAAGATTTGTATTTCCGGCTCTGTGTTGTCAGGGCCAATATTCCCTCTTTGAACGAACGGCCTGATGACATTCTGCCCCTGGCCAAGTATTTTTTGCTGCAGTTCAATGAAAAATTTTCCAAATCTTTGAAAGGGTTTACAAAAGATGCCAGACAGTGCCTGACATCCCACACCTTTACCGGCAATGTCAGGGAACTGAAAAACATTGTGGAACGGGCCGTGCTGGTGGCAAAAAATGATCTGGTGGATACGCCGGAGCTGGGGCTCTTGCCGGACACATCCGGACGCGCAGCCCCTGTTCATCTGTCACACCAGACCCTGGAAAACAGCTCTGAAGGGTATGAGCACACGGTTTTCATACCTGACAAGGGCCTGGCGCTGGGAGATCTTTTGTCAGACATGGCGCATGCCTATATGGCCAAAGCCCTGGAGCAGACCGGAGGCAATGAAAGCCAGGCGGCAAGGCTTTTGCACATGAACCACCACACCTTCCGTTACCGCTGGAAAAAATTGAACAAAAAAAGTTAGGCCTTCTGGATTCCCACAGGCTGTTTCATCAAGGTCAACAGCGTCTTGAACCGAAAGGCGGTACATGTTTTTTTCATGGGGTTTTCATGGCCTGGTCGTTATCTGCCAGTATATCTGCCATATCCGCTATACCGATGGACAATCTTATCATGTCCGGGGTTTGTCAAAGGCCGGGATGCGGCAGGTCAGTGCTTCAGCTGAAAACAGGGCCATGGGATTCAAAACCCGGCAGCTGCCCTC
>DATFJY010000257.1:0-2568 GCA_035268905.1 Desulfotignum sp. | reverse complement strand
AGAAACAGGGTATCACTGCCCTTGAGCAGGTTTCCGATGTCCGGCACCGGATTTTTTACCCCTGTGGATGTCTCCGCATGCACCACGGCCACGATTTTGTAGGATTTGCCTGCCAGCTTTTCCCTGACCGCATCCACAGTCACAGGGGTACCCCATTCAAATTCCAGGGTGTCCACGGCCGCACCCAGGCGGGTGGCCACATCCTGCATGCGCATGCCGAACACCCCGTTGATCAGGATGAGCACCGGATCGTTTTTTTCGATGAGATTGACAAAACAGGTCTCCATGCCGGCTGATCCGGTGCCTGACACCGGAATGGTAAGGGGGTTTTTTGTGTGCAGCAGCTCCTTGAGCCGGTCCTTGATACTGTCCATGATCTGAATGAAATATGGATCCAGATGGCCCAGGGTGGGTTTTGCCATGGCGTTGCGGACCGACGTATCCACGCAGGACGGGCCGGGGCCCATGAGGGTGATCTCTTCAATACGGTGTAACAGGTTTTCCATGAATCTTTCCCTTCTGATTGCATATTATTGTAATTTTCATACGAAATAACCGGACAACCTGCCGGATCATTTCATGAACCGTGCCTGACAGGGTATCACTGATTTCATGAAAGCCGACAGTACGCCATCATCAGCTACCGGCTAACAGCTTTAATTTTTTGTTTCGCCTGACTTCACATCACTGTTATTGCATCCTGACCCCCTGACGCAGCAGGGCAGACTGTACCTGTCTGATATCCACCTGCCGGCAGGTGGTGCCGGTTTTGACGGCCACGGCCGCTGCCGTTCCCGCTCCCTGCCCGGTGACCGTACAGCACATCATCTGGCGCAGGGCGGCGTGGGACATTTTGTCTCCGGAAACACACCGGCCCGCCACCAGCAGATTTTCCACGGAACCGGGCAGCATGATCCCGTAAGGCACCTGAAAATACCGGCCGGTGGTGGGGATGACCACCACGCCGTAGGCATCCAGAAATTCCGGAAAAATGCCGATGCTGTCTTCAAACCTGGCCTGGTTCTGTACCTGTTCCCCGGTCATGGTGTGACGGCCTGCGATTTTCCGGGATTCTCTCACTCCCAAAGAAGAACCGAACGTCCGCAGCCGGGCGTTTTCAAACCCGGGGGTATATTTGCGCAGGGCCGCAATGGCGGCCATGGCATGTTTTCGGCCTTCCATCTCCCCCCGGGTGAGGTCCTTGATTTTTGTGGCATCCAGACCCGGCATGTAGGTCATGTTCATATAGGTGGCCTCACCGTTTTCCATGAGACTGCTCCAGAATCCCGCGGTCAAGACCTCTGCCGGGATTTCACCGGCGGCCCGTGCCCTGTCAAAGGGATCCGCCAGGTAGGGGCTGAACAGGCGGTCTTCTTTTCCTGTGGTTTTTTGGGCCCACTGGCCCAGGGTTCCGGGATTATTGTCCACATGGGCCAAAAAACGGCGGCGGTCCACCCCGCTGCACCCAAAGGATACCGACACCCCCTCCAGCTGACCTTCAGGGGGATGGGTGCAGGGAACCCCGGCCCGGAAAGCGATGTCCGCGTCCCCTGTGCAGTCGATCACGGCTTTTGCCAGGATGGCCTGGCGGCCCTGTTTGCTTTCCGTCACCACGCCGGTGACGGTCTTTCCCGACAGAAGGGGGACCACGCCCAGGCAGTGCAGAAAAGGGGTGATGCCTGCCTGCTGCACCATCTGGTCAGCCACACACTTGAAGGTGTCCGCCTCCAGGGCCTGGGAAATGGACTGGGGTTCTTTGCGCACGCCGCTGAAATGTCTGGCTGCCGCCTCAAATTCCAGCCCGATGCCAGGGGATTCCACTGTCCCTTCATGCCGGTACCAGCCGATGGATTCCACCATGGCCTGGGTGATATTGCCGCCAAAGCAGCCGTACCGTTCCACCAGCAGGGTGTCCACCCCCTCCCTGGCAGCGGCAATGGCCGCGGCCAGGCCGGACGGGCCCGACCCCACCACCAGCACTTCGGTTTCAGTCAATACCGGGGTTTTCCGGGATGGTTCATGGACACATGCAGGGGTCATGCGACTTCCTTTTATCCGGTTTCTTTGGAAGCATCCTTGTACTGATGAATGAATGATGCACAGATGCCTGCATGCTCCCGGGCCAGGGACCTTGCCCTTTCCCGGTCCCCGGCAATGATGGCATCCAAAATGGGCGTGTGCCGCTCCAGGGCCTGCTTCCAGTCAGGAACGCTTTCTGCATACTGGACCAGAAACGAACGGATCTGGTGGTGCAGGGCCTGATAGATGGACAGGAAAAAAACATTGCCGGCCATCTCCACCAGGGTCAAATGAAACTGGTGATCTCGGTCTGCAAAGGCTTTTGCGCTGGTGATGGCCCGGGGGTCATAAGCCAGGAGGCGGTCCAGGGTCTGGATCTGGTCATCGGTCCGGGTTTCCGCCACCTTTGCCGCAATTTCCGATTCAATGGTATTCCGGGCCTCCACCAGATCATTCATGCGGTCCGCGTTGATCCGGGGAAACAGGGGGATCAAGACATTGCCCAGGGCCGGCACGGACACCGAATCGCTGACAAAGGCACCTTTGCCG
>DATFJY010000256.1:0-4827 GCA_035268905.1 Desulfotignum sp. | reverse complement strand
TTTTTTGACAGAAACTGAGGAGTAAAGCACTAATAGCCCACAACAAACAATGAAACCAAAGACACCAACAATGAGGGGTTAAAATGGGCGCCGCAGGCGCTTCACCCTCTTATTTCTTGTCTCTCTTTTTTTGTTTCTTGTAAGCTGGAGTCAATTAATTTATGCGTCAGACTGCGTCACAGACATCCTTGGGTGTCACCCTTTTGAAAATTATTCTGCCTGTGTGCCTGATTGCCCTGGGGGGTGCCGGATTTTGGTTCTACAAATCAAAAGTTGTGAAGTTCGAACGTAAACCTGCTGAAAAAAGCGCGCCGGTGGTGGATGTCATGAAAGTGAATCCCGATCGGTTCATTGCACAGATCCGGGTCATGGGTACGGTCCAACCGGACAGGGAAGTGGTCATTAAATCCCAAGTGGCCGGTACGGTCATACAGGTCGCTCCGGAATTCGTCCAGGGGGGATTGATTTCTAAAGGACAAACCATGGTCCGGATTGATCCGGCGGACTATAAGCTGGCCGTGAACAAGGCCCAAAACGCATTGGCCCAGGCCCAGGCTGATTATGAAATAGAAAAGGGCCAACAGCTGGTTGCAAAGGAAGAACTCAAGCTCATGGCCCGGATGTCCCCCAACGGGATTCGGGAGACCAGTCTGGTGCTTAGAAAACCCCAGCTTGAACAGGCCAGGGCTGTCGTGGCAAGTGCTGAAAGCGATCTTGAAGCCGCACGCCTGGACCTGGAACGAACCAGGATTTCGGCGCCCTTCCATGCCCTGGTGCTCTCCAAAGCGGTGGATGCCGGTGCCATGACCGCAGCTCAGGGAACCCTTGCCACCCTGGTGGACGTAACCTGTTACCAGGTGGAAGTCCAGGTGCCCCTGGATCGCCTGGACCGGATCCGGGTCCATGAAACCCAAGGCAGTCCGGCCCGTATCCGTTCCCTTTATGCGGGCCGGGAGTGGGAAGGACGTGTGGTGCGGACCACCGGGGCGGTTACCGAACAAAGCCGCATGGCGGGTGTCATTATCCGGGTGGATGATCCCCTGGGGCTTGGGTCTGCCAGGGGGCGTCCGGCCATGCTGCTGGATGACCACGTGGAGGCGGTTATTGAAGGCCAGGCCTTTGACAATGTGTTTTCCCTGCCCCGGAACCTGGTCCAGGAGGATTCCACTTTATGGATTTATAATGACGGACGCCTGGAGATCCGCAAGGTGGCTCCCGTATGGATTGAGAATGACCGGGTGTTCATCCAGTCCGGTCTTTCCCCGGGTGACCTTGTGATCTCTTCTGATCTTTCCGCACCTGTGCCGGGCATGGCCTTGACCCTTGCTTCGCAGGAGCGCCGATAATGTCTGAACACAACCCGGGGGCTTCCGGTCCTGCAGAACACGGTCCAAGGGGTCCCATCGCCTGGATGGCCGGTAATACGGTGGCCGCCAATCTGCTCATGGCGGTTTTCCTTGTGGGCGGCCTTTTCATGGCCTTTAATATCAAGCAGGAGGTGTTCCCCGAATTCGCCCTGGATACGGTGAGTATTTCAGTGCCCTATCCCGGGGCCAGTCCCGAAGAGGTGGAATCCGGCATTATCCTGGCCGTGGAAGAGGCGGTGCGGGATCTTGAAGGCATTGATGAGATTACATCCAAGGCGTTAGAAGGGCGTGCATCGGTCACCATAGAAGCGCTGGACGGGGCGGATGTCACCCAGTTGTGGCAGGAGATTAAAAGTGAGGTGGACCGGATTAATACCTTTCCGGATGAGGCCGAAGACCCGGTGGTTACCATCACCTCCCGGCAGCGGGAAGTGTTGCGCCTGGCCCTTCACGGAAATGCGCCGGAAACCACCATGCGCGACCTTGCCGACGTTATCAGGGACAGGTTTTTGTCAGATCCTGCAATCACCCAGGTGTCGTTGGAAGGCGTCAGGGAACGGGAGATCCTGGTGGAAATTTCCACCAATACCCTGCGGCGTTACGGCATGACCCTGTCTGATGTGGCCGATGCCATCTCCACGGCATCGGTGGAGCTGGGCGGCGGGGCCATCAAATCCGGGGGCGGTGATATCCTGCTGCGCATTAAATCCCGCAAAGACTATGCCCGGCAATATGAAAAATTGCCTATTCTCACCCGGGAGGACGGGTCCCAGCTGGTGTTGTCGGACATTGCCAAGGTACGCGAAGGATTCGAGGATTCGGATGCCTGGGCTTCATTTAATGGTAAACAGGCCGTCACCATTGCTGTTTACCGGGTGGGAAAACAGACCCCCACCCAGGTGGCCGACGCCGCCAAAAAGATGCTGAAAATAATTAATGCGGACCTGCCCGAGGGTGTTCATTTAAGTATTGTCAGAAATATGTCCAAAATTTTTGACCAACGGGCGAATCTTTTATTGCGCAACGCTTATATGGGGCTTGGCCTGGTGTTCTTGTGCCTGGCCCTGTTTCTTGAAATCCGTCTGGCCTTCTGGGTCAGCCTGGGTATTCCCATTTCATTTTTAGGCTCTTTTATTTTTTTGTCCGCAACCGATTTTACCATCAATATGGTAAGCATGTTTGCCTTTATCGTTACGTTGGGCATTGTGGTGGATGATGCCGTGGTCGTGGGGGAAAATATTTATTATTGTCGCCGTCAGGGCATGGGCGCTCTGGAGGCGTCCATCCAGGGGGCAAAAAGCATTGCCGTTCCCGTTTTTTTTTCGGTAATCACCAATATGGTCACGTTTATGCCCCTTATGTTCATCCCGGGTATTATGGGGAAAATATTTAAAACCATGCCCCTGGTGGTCGTGGCCGTGTTTGGTGTTTCCCTAATCGAAAGTCTGTTTATCCTGCCCGCCCATTTAAGCCATAGCAGCCGTCCTTTGTTTTTTCCTTTGAATCTGCTTGAAACGTGGCAGAAAAGGTTCTCTGAAAAATTTGAAACCATTGTCAAATCCGGGTATGGCAGGGTGCTCTCTGTCGTGCTTTCCTGGCGGTATACGATTTTTGCCCTGGGGCTTGCCCTGCTGCTGATCACCTTCGGATATGTGAAGTCCGGGAGAATGGGTATGGTCCTTTTTCCCAAATTGGAATCGAACTACGCCTTTTGTGAGATTTTCCTGCCCTATGGCACGCCTGAAAGCACGGTGCGGCAAGTGGAAAACCGCCTGGTGGCATCGGCTCAAAAGACCGTGGATGAAAATGGAAAGCAGGATTTGTCCACAGGGATTTTTTCCCAGGTCAGTGAGAACCGTATCCAGATGAGGATTTATCTGACCGATCCTGAAGTGCGTCCGATCCCGACCGCCGAGGTCACCCGGATCTGGCGGGAAAAAACCGGCGCTGTTTCCGGGGTGGAGACCATCACATTTGAGGCCGATCGGGGCGGTCCCGGTTCCGGCAAGGCGCTGACCATTGCCCTGAGCCACCGGAATACGGATATTCTGAACCGGGCTGGTGAGGACCTTGCCCTGCGTCTGGGTGAGTACTCCATGGTTTCGGACATTGATGACGGATCTGCGCAGGGAAAACGGCAATTTGATATCACCCTGACCCCGGCCGGCCACCGCATGGGGCTGACGCCGAAAACCATTGCCGGTGAAATCCGAAATGCTTACCAGGGGATCGAAGCAGTGAAAAATCAGCGGGGAAGAAACGAAGTCACGGTAAGGGTGCGGCTGGCCGGAGATGAACGCATTTCTGAAACTGCATTTGAAAATTATGTAATCAATGCCCCAAACGGGGAGATTATGCTCAGGGATGCCGTTAAAACCATCAAGGGGCGGGCCTATACCGAGATCAGCCGGAGCAACGGGCGGCGGGAAATTCAGGTCTCAGCCAATGTTACCCCCCAGTCAATGTCCGAGAATATTATCCGGGATATGAAGCAGGAGATCATGCCGTCACTCGTGAAAGGGTATCCCGGCCTGTCATACGAATTCAAGGGTAGTCAGGCAGATATCAAGGAGAGTGTCGGCGCTTTGGTCAAAGGCCTGGGCCTGGCATTATTCTGTGTGTTTGCGCTGCTGGCCATTCCTTTTAAAAGTTATTTTCAGCCGTTGATCATCATGCTCTGCATTCCCTTTGGCATTATCGGGGCTGTGGTCGGCCATATTATCATGGGGTATTCCCTTTCCGTTATGAGCCTGTTCGGCGTTGTGGCCATGTCCGGTGTGGTGATCAATGACTCTTTGGTGCTGATTGATTTTGCCAACCGGCTGGTGCGCGGGGGGATGCCTGTGGCGGCCGCAGTCCGGGCCGCCGGAATACAGCGGTTCAGGCCCATTCTTTTGACCACGTTACCCACATGTGGCGGCCTGGCGCCGATTATCACGGAAACGTCCCGCCAGGCAAAGTTTCTTATTCCCATGGCCATCTCCCTTGGGTTCGGCATTTTGTTTGCCACGCTGATTACCTTGGGGCTTGTGCCTTGTCTTTACCTGATATTGGAGGATATTAAAGGCTTTTTTCAAAATGGAAAGGAACAGCGTTTATGACCAAGGTGGCGCTTTGTGCATGTCCGGATTATGACGCGGCAAATGTAGCATCTGCAGTGGACCGGGCCGTGAAGTTGTGCGGGGGCATAGAAAAATTTGTGCGTCCGGGACAGCGTGTGCTGCTCAAACCCAATATGCTCAGTGCCGCGCCTTTGGAACAGCGCGTAACCACGGACCCGGCCATCGTGCGTGCCGTGGGAAAACTGGTGTTAAAGGCCGGGGGCCGAATCATCATCGGAGACAGTCCGGCCATTGATAAGGGGGCGCATTCCCATTTTCCCGGTTTTAAAAAAGCCTATCTTTTGATGAAAAAAACATGATATGAACTCCCGAAATGATACTATCTGAGGAGCGAATAT
>DATFJY010000255.1:0-19807 GCA_035268905.1 Desulfotignum sp. | reverse complement strand
TTAAGATTTTTTATCAGCAGGGAATATGAATAGGTCAGTGCATCCAGCCTTTGTCTGGCCAGTTCTTCTATGGGTAATGCCTGTTCCATTGTTCTCTCCTTCATCCATGGTTGAAATGACTATGCTGTACCATTAAGGACTGTTTACAATACGCCCCCGGCATTGTCCTGTTTATACTGCCGGGAGGTGGATAGGCACAGCTTAAGGATGTCCCTCATTGGATAACTCCTCAATGTTATGTGGTGTCAGTTTGTCAGGATTCAATGACTGGTGTGCAGGAGAAAGAATTGTTTTGCGCTGAAACCAGCCGCTACCAAAATCAGAACAGGTGAATTCATGAATCAGAATCGTAAAATGATAATGATTCTGTACCGAACTATTTTCAGGTTGTCAATACCATTTGTGAAACCTGGCCGGGATATCAGCTTTTCCCCACATACATCCCCTCATAATCACGGGTTGAAAGGGGAAGACCTTCCGGTTGACCATCCGCATCCATCACCTTTCCGATAAAAAGACCGTGATTGCCCGGTTGAAGCTGCTGGATCACCTGCAACTCAAACCAGGCCAGGCAGTCTTTGAGAATGGGGACCCCGGTTTTCCCGGGTTTCCAGTCCATCCCGGAAAACTTTTCCCCTGGGTCCGGTCCCTTGAAGCGTTTGAGCAGGTCTTTCTGCGACTGATCGATGATGTGCAGCCCAAAGGCCCGGCTGTTGACGATCATGTCATGGGAATACCGGTTGGGATGCACCGCTGCCAGGATCAGGGGCGGATCATACGACACCTGGGTCACCCAGGAAGCGATCATGCCGTTCATGGTATCATCCATCCGGGTGGTCAATACATAGATACCGTAGGTCATCTGCCCGAACGCGGACTGCCACTGCTGTTTCATATCATTCTCCTGTTCTGTGTGTTGCAATTTGTACCTCTCTGCCAAGCTTGAACATGGCGGAAAACCGCATCACCTGTCTGCCGTCTTCATCAGAAACCGCGGCCTTTCCTTGCACCTGCCGGTTTTCCAGCGGTGTCACCTCTGCTTTCGCAGACAGGACCCCTTTTGTCACCGGGCCCAGAAATTCCGCGTTCAAGGAGATAGTCCCGAATCGGCTGTCCGGGGGGAGGATGCTTTTAATGGCCATGGCCACGGCTGTATCCGCCAGGGTGACGACTGCCCCGCCATGGGCCATACCCTGTCCCTGGGCCAGCTGATACACAAATGGCATGGTCAGATAAGAGCGCCCGTCTCTTGCCTCGACAATATCAAGCCCCAGCAGTTTTTCAAATGGTGCGCAGCTGATCCACTGATCAAGGGTGACTTCATGCGGCCCGGTATACAGCCTGTCAGTTTCCATATTTTTCGTTTCTATCCTCCAAATTCGATCTTCCATATGCCTGCGGCAACAGATGCCAGCTGTTTCTGTCTGGCCTCTATTTTCTCTGCATTCCAAATATCATAATGTTCCGCCACCGCTCTGGTGATATGAAATGGGCTGTGTTGATATACCGATCTTTTCACTGCATATCCTTTATTGCCCGCATCGCGATTTTCCCCGGTTTCAAGAAGAGTTATATTGCCGATCCGATAGATCAGACGATCCTGCCTGTTATCTTCCTTTTATCCCATAATTTTTTAAACATTATCGTTCTTGTCTAAAGTCTTTCTACAGGTATTTTCGTAATTCAACAAGTTGTCTGTCACATCTCAATCCAGATCCATCACCTGATCCAGGCCCCGCCGTAGGCCGGTGAATGTGTCCACCTTGCGGATGGCCAGCAAAGCCCCGTCCACATAGGGCTGGGCACTGGTGCCGGCATCGTGGCGGATACTCAGGGTCTGGTCTGGCAGGCCGAAAATGATTTCTGAAGACAGGGTGAATCCAGGCAGCCGGACTGAATGCACCTGGGAGCCGCTCAGGTTTGCGCCCCTGGCCTCGATGGGGCCCTGGGTGTCTGCCAGAGAAACGGCCAATTGTGAAGCTCGAATCTGGGACAGCCGAAAGGCCAGTTCCCTGGCCGTGCCGCTGGGGGCATCTTTTTTTGCGTCACCGGCATAATCGATGATTTCCCATTGGGGAATATACCGGGCCGTGATTTCGGAAAATTTTTGCAGCAGCACCACGGTCAGGGCAAAATTGCCGGCTGCCAGCACGCCTAAGCTTTTCTTCAGGGCTTTTTCATGGATTTTGGCATATTCTGTATCGGTCAGGCCCGAGGTTCCCACCACCACATGCACGCCTGCATCCAGGGCGGTTATGATGTGCGCCATGGCCATGGTTGGTTTGGTAAATTCCACCAGCACCCGGGCATCGGCCAGTGATACTTTTGAAACAGAATCGGTGATGATGACATCTGTTTTTTCAAGACCCAGTACCCGGGACAGTTTCTCACCTTTGCGGGTCCTGGATACCGCTCCCACGACCTGCATGTCGGTCTGCTCGTGAACCGCTTTTGTCAGAGCGGAACCGGCCCAGCCGGTGGCACCGGCGATACACACCTTTTTTAACATACCCCTGCTCCATTAACATTTTCCACATTTTATTCAATGACAGCCTTATCATTAGATTGACATTTTTACAAATTTTTCTCAATATATTCATATACCGCCCTGTGAAATACCTCCTCTCCCGGCAGTGTCCATTGATGAAGCGCAGGTTTTATTTGTTCATTCAATCGGAGATTTTTATCTCATGAAACTTAAAGTGATTGTTCGAGAAGCAGAAGAAGGGGGATTTTGGGCAGAAATTCCAGCCATACCCGGCTGTGCTACTCAAGGAGAAATCTTTGATGAACTGCTCTAAAACATTTACGAGGCTGTTGAAGGATGCCTATCAGTCGACGTAAAAGATATCGAAATAACAGGAAAAGACAAAATCATGGAGATTGCCGTGTGAAAGCTGTTTTCGGAAAGGACTTTTTGCAAAGCAGCTTGAAAAAAATGAGTTGTAGCCGCCTGCAGCGCTTGTGAAAAACAAATATTTTTTTCTTTATTTTTATAATAAAATTCGGGTATGATGTAATTTTTATTTCCAATACAGTTATTTTGCAGGGAGTTGTTGTGGAAGAAAATATAATTCGGTTTGCCGGCCGCATGGAGCAGTTGCCGCCTTATCTGTTTGGCATGATCAACAAGATGAAAATGGAAAAACGGCGCAGGGGAGATGACGTCATTGATCTGGGGATGGGCAATCCCATGGATCCTACACCGGATGCGGTGATCGAAAAACTGGTGGAGGTGGCCAAGGATCCCAAATCTCACCGGTATCCGGAAACCTCGGGCATGCCCCATTTGAAAAAGGAGATCGCCAAATATTACAAGCGGCATTATGACATCGATCTGGATGCGGAAAAGGAAACCTACTTCACCATCGGCTCCAAAGAGGGAATTTCCCATCTGTGTCTGGCCATCATGGGGCCCGGGGATTCGGTGCTGGTACCGGCGCCCGCCTTTCCCATCCATATCTATGCCGCGGTCATTGCCGGGGCCAATGTCATGCGGATCCCCATTGCACCGGAGCAGGGATTTCTGGACCGGATCATCAACATCTGCGAATCCTGCTATCCCGCCCCCAAAGTGCTGATGCTCAACTATCCCCACAACCCCACCGGCGTGGTGACGGACACCGCTTTTTTCACCGAGATCGTGTCCCTGGCCAAGCGGTTCAAGTTCATGGTGATCAATGACTTTGCCTATTCCAAGATCACTTTTGACGGGTACCGGGCCCCCAGTTTTTTAGAGGCCCCCGGGGCCAAGGATGTGGGGGTGGAGTTCGGTTCCTTTTCCAAATCCTACAACATGGCTGGCTGGCGCATCGGTTACTGCGTGGGCAATGAACAGATCGTCAAGGCCCTGGGCCAGATCAAGGGATATTTTGACTACGGCATCTTTTCCGCCATCCAGGTGGCGGGCATTATTGCGCTCAGAGACTGTGACGACACCATCCCGGTACTGGCCAAAACCTATGAAAACCGGCGCAATGTGCTGTGTAACGGCCTGAACCGCATGGGATGGGGTATCACCCCGCCAAAGGCCGGCATGTTTGTGTGGGCCAAAATTCCGGCACCATTCGATAAAATGGGGGCCATGCAGTTTGCCATCGAGATGATGGACCGGGCCAATGTGGCGTTGGCACCGGGCACCGGATTCAGTGAGGAGGGCGAAGGATACCTTCGCCTGGCCCTGGTGGAAAATGAGGAGCGGCTGCGCCAGGCCATGCGGCAGATGAAAAAAGCCATGGATGCCCTGGCAGCAGAATTATAATTAAAAAAGACCTGATATCCGCATTTTTTCCCGGGATATCAGGTCTTTTTATTTTTTCTTGTTTTTGTTGACAAAAACTCAGGAGTAAGGCACTAATAATCCAGAGAAGACACCTCTAATGCATGTTTCTGGATAAAATTGCGGCGGGGCTCAACCTCTTCGCCCATGAGCAGGGTGAATATTTCGTCCGCTTTTTCCGCATCCTCTATGTTCACCTGGAGCATCATGCGCTTTTCCGGGTTCATGGTGGTGTCCCACAGCTGTTCCGCATTCATCTCCCCTAAGCCTTTGTACCGCTGGATGGTGATCCCTTTTTTGGCCTCCCCCATGATAAAGGTGTACAGGTCATCAATGGTGGTGAATTCGTTTTTAATTTTGGCATCTTCCTGTTTGGACATGATGCAGAACGGGGGTTTGTTGAGTTCCGCTATTTTTTCATAGCTTTTGAGCATCTGCTTGTAGTCGCTGGTGGCCAGAATTTCCCTGCCCACCCGGAGCAGAAACTGTTTTCCCTCCTGGTCATAGATATCCATCTCAAAAATGTTGCGCTCCCTGTCATATTCTATATCCCTGGGCTGGTAACCGGTTCTTTCCAGATCTTCTGACAGAACTTCAAAATTGCTGCGTTTTTCCAGGAAAAATTTGTCCCTGACACCGTGGTGGATGACTTTGAGCAGCATGCCGGTATCAAAATCCCGCTTGCGCAGCAAAGACACGGCATTGAAATAATAGGTCATGTCCAGCATGAACTGGTAGAATTTTTCTTCGGGAACCGGGTCAGTCTGGTTGTCGATGTACAGATCCTTCTGGGAGGCGATGCGCTGGGTCAGGTATTGAGAATACTCCTCCTCGTTTTTCAGGTACAGCCCGCTTTTTCTGGATCCCACCCGGAACAGAGGCGGCTGGGCAATATACAGATACCCTTTGGCGATCATCTCGGGCATCTGGCGATAGAAAAAGGTGAGCAAAAGGGTCCGGATATGGGAGCCGTCCACGTCGGCATCAGTCATGATCACCACCTTATGGTACCGGATCTTTTCCACATCATATTCCTCTTTGCCGGCACCGGTGCCCAGCACGGTGATGATGTTCTTGATTTCATCACTGCGCAGGATCTTGTCAAACCGGGCTTTTTCCACATTCAGAATCTTGCCTTTCAACGGCAGGATGGCCTGGAACCTTCTGTCCCTGCCCTGTTTGGCAGACCCGCCGGCGGAATCACCCTCCACCAGGAACAGTTCTCTTTCCGCAGGATCTGCAAACTGGCATTCCGCCAGCTTGCCCGGCAGGGTGGAATCCATGAGGGTCCCTTTTTTCCTTGCCAACTCCCGTGCCCGTTTGGCTGCATCCCTTGCCCTGGCGGCATCCACGGCCTTGGAGATGATCTGTTTGGCCACGGTGGGATTTTCTTCCAGAAACTGGGACAGTTTCTCGTTGAGCATGGATTCCACAATCCCCTTGACATCGTTGTTGCCCAGCTTTGTTTTTGTCTGGCCTTCGAACTGGGGCTCCATGATCTTCACGGAAATGATCACAGCCAGGCCTTCTCTCATGTCATCTCCGGAAAGTTTGATGTTCTGCATGTTCTTGGGCAGATTTTTAGATCCGGTTATATAGGCGTTCATCGTGCGGGTGAGGGCGGCCTTGAACCCGGATACATGGAATCCGCCTTCTATGGTACGGATATTGTTGGCATAGGAATACAGTTTTTCCTTGAAGGTGTCATTGTACTGGATGGCCACCTCCACCTGGACATCTTTTTTGTCCCCTTCGATGTGAATGGGCTCATGCAGCGGGGTGGTGGATCTGTTGAGGTACTCCACAAAAGAGACAATCCCGCCTTCATAGAAAAAATCATTTTTCTGGGCAGACCGCTCATCTTCGATAATGATCCTGATCCCTTTGTTCAGAAATGCCAGCTCCCGCATGCGCCGGGACAGTACTTCATAATCAAATTCATTTTCATTCATGATGGTGAAATCCGGGGTGAACCTGATCCTGGTCCCTTTTTTCACGGTATCGCCGTTGATCACAAGGTCGGTGAGTTTATAGCCCCGGGAATAGGTCTGGTGGTAAATTTTCCCGTCTTTATAAACCTCCATTTCCAGATGCAGGGACAAGGCGTTGACAACAGAAATACCCACCCCATGGAGGCCGCCTGACACCTTATAGGAATCCTTGTCAAATTTTCCCCCGGCATGCAGTTTGGTCATGACCACTTCACAGGCCGGAATATTTTCTGTTTCATGCATTTCCACCGGAATGCCACGGCCGTTGTCAATCACACTCACGCTGTTGTCCGGATGAATGGTGATGTTGATGGTGTCGCAATGGCCGGCCATGGCTTCGTCAATGCTGTTGTCCACCACCTCATACACCAGGTGATGAAGTCCTTCCATGTCCACGTTGCCGATATACATGGACGGTCTTTTCCGGACCGCTTCCAGTCCTTCCAGAATTTTGATGCTGTCTGCGTTGTATTCTTTTGTCACGGTGTTTTCTTTCATGATAAATGCATTGCCATTATTGCACAAACGAGGTTGTCATCATCCAGGGCCTTGATGATACACGGGGTTTTGACCTCTTTGATATGGAGCACCACAGTGTCCTGTTCAAACAGGTTCAAGGCATCCATAAAGTATCTGGGGTTGAAGGCGCTCTTGATTTCTTCACCATCATATCCGATCATCATGCGCTCTTTGGATTCTCCAATTTCCGGATTGGTGATGGTGACGGTGAGCTCCCCTTCCTTGAATTTGATAATCACGCTCTTGTAATCATCTGAGGTCAGAATGGAGACCCGCCGCATCAGGGTAAAAAACATGGAACGGTCCACTTCGATGCCGGTCATGACATCGGTGTTTATGATGGGTCTGTAATCAGGATATTCTCCCTGGAGCAGTTTTATCATAATGGATTCATTGACCCGCTGAAAAATAAAATGGTTGTCCTTGATGCCCACCCGGATGGTTTCAGAACTGTTATCTATGAATTTATGCAGTTCTGACAACCCTTTTTTGGGAATGAGCACATCCGCTTCAGGCAGGACAAGATCGCCCTTGTACGGGGCATCATAACAATGAAGACGGCGGGAATCCGTGGACACCATGCGCAGAAACGGGGCATCATTTTTGGTAATTTTTTCAATCAAAGCACCCAGAACATAGATGCGTTTTTCATCCCCCACAACATTGACAACCGACGCTGCCTCTATCATTTCTCTCAAATCACCGGCATTTATTTCAATGAAATCCACATTTTCGATCACCGGGGTTTCCGGAAAATTTTCATAATCCGATGACACAATATGGAACAGGCTGTCGCCTTTTCCGATCTCCACCCACCGGTTTTCCACTTCATTGACAGGAATGGTATTGTCCGGATATTCCCGGACAATTTCAAAAAACTTTTTTGAATTGATGGACACAATGCCTTCGGTTTCCACCTGGGCATCATAGCTCCCTGTGAATACGGTTTCCAGGTCATTGGCAGTGATAATGATCTGGTCTTCCATGGCCTTGATCAATACGTCAGAGGTGATGGTCAGATTCGTCTTTCTGCCGGTGATTCCCTGGATTTTTGAAAGGATCTCAAGGACCTCTTTTCTGTCAAATGAAAATCTCATTCAGGTTCCTTTTCCTGTGGTTTGTTGATTGTTTTTTTCAAAATATTTATCTCAAAACAGGGCAATTATCAATTGATAAATATACTGGTTATGTATTTATAATGATATTTAAAAAACAATAATAACAATAAGGAGGGTTCATATGTTGAAAACGTTTCAATCTTTTGAAATAACATCATATTTTTATTGTTTTTGTGTTGAAAAAATGTTGGTATACATTTCATATGTTACCGGTTTTGAACCCTTTTTGTAAAAGGTGTTTAAAAAGGCGTGGTTTTGATCATTTTTTCAACACAGTTTTAATCATTGTATATCCAGGCGCGCATCCGGGCCAGGTCATTGTCTTTCCAGTCATCTGCCGTGCGCTGGGTGAGATAGGCCAAAAACAGGGTGTCAATAACCCGGGTGATCCGGAACAGCAGATGGGCTTTTTCAAGGACCAGGCCTTCGATCTCATCATCAGCACCATCCTTTCCGGCAGCAGGGGGTTTCAGCCCGGTGATATTGAAGCTCTCCCCTTTGATGGTGAAGGTGTATTCCGCTTCTTTGCCAAGGGTGCATACAAGGTTCATTTCCGTAACCTTGGCCCCTTTTTTCAGGGCAGTGGTGCCTTCTTCAAGACCTGCCTGGTCCCCCTTGATGGTGATTTTTTCCTTTGATTTATCTCCCAAAGTGTTTTCCAGTACCAGGGAATTGCCGATATCAAGGGAAATTGGTTCCTTTGATGCCATGAGCCGGGTAATATCCTGGTCGGTTTCGATGATACACCACAGCCAGGTCAAAAAGTCGTTTCCTAAAAAGCTGTATTTGGTGTAAGCGGTTGCAATATCCAGCATGGGTTACCTCACATGGTGCAGGGGGGTTAGGGTCAATATCCGGTCTTTCTGTGCAGCTGAAAAACCGGATTTTGTTTCAACCAGGGTATAGGGAAAAATGCGGATGGGTTTGAGGTTGAAAGATTTTAAAAATATGGTTTCAAAAAATTCATTGGCTGCCTTCTGGGTGGTGAAGACAAACAGGTCAGCTGATTCATAGTTCCAGAGAATGTCATACACATTGGGGATGGACGGCATTTTGTGCATGAGCACATCCATGACCATCTCCTTGATTTCAGATTTTTCGTTTTTAGAAATAAAATCCCTGCCGGATTTTTCCTTTTTCTTTTCAATTTCCATGGCCATCTGTTTGTGCACCAGTTTGGCCGGGATCGATTTTTTATCGATGCGCAGAGAAAAAAGAAAATAGGGGCCGAAAACAAAGGAAAATTTTTCAAAATCCGGCAGATACGGGCTTTCATACGGGGTCCAGCCGGCGGAAATCTCCTCGTATTCATTTTCCAGTTTCGGGATGGCATGTTTTACCAGTCCCTGGCGCACCTGTTCCATGGGCTCACTGTCAAATGTATTTTCGATGTGATACCGGCTCACAGAAAGGGTGGTGGATAAAAAACCCATGAAAACTCCTTGTAATATGCAGGTAAGGTATTTTTTTTATTAAAAATAAAATTCAAAACACAAAAGAAGTTTATACCATATTTTTTATCAGAAGCATAGGAAATAGATACAGTCTGGATATTTGCCATACGCATGCCAGATTTTGGGATTACCTGGTTATAGTTGGATATGGCATTTACAATTTTGATAATTTATTGTATGACTTACGAGTTATATTGGGATTACTATACGTTCGCATAAAACCACAAGAGGTGAAAATGATGAAAAAAAGCATGCAGACAATTGACGGGAATACCGCTGCAACCCATGTGGCATATGCCATGAGTGAAGTGGCAGCCATATATCCCATTACCCCATCCAGTCCGCTGGGGGAAATAGCCGATGCCTGGGCGTCCAAAGGCCGTAAAAATATATTCGGCCAGGTCCTGGACGTCAGGCAGATGCAGTCCGAGGCCGGGGCGGCAGGGGCCGTCCACGGATCTCTGGCAGCGGGCGCCATGACCACCACCTTTACCGCCTCCCAGGGGCTGCTGCTGAAAATTCCCAATATGTACAAAATATCCGGGGAGCTGCTGCCCTCTGTATTTCATGTCACTGCCCGGTCCGTATCCGCCCATGCCCTGTCCATATTCGGGGACCACCAGGATGTAATGGCAGCCAGACAGACCGGATTTGCCATGATCGCTTCTTCATCGGTCCAGGAAGCCCAGGACCTGGCCCTGGTGGCCCATCTTGCCACAGTGGATGCCCGGGTGCCCTTTCTGCATTTTTATGACGGGTTCAGGACCTCCCATGAAATCCAGAAAATAGAAATGATCGATTATGAAGATATGGCATCCCTGTTCAATTTTGAGGCGTACAAAGCATTCAAGGCCCGGGCAGTGAATCCGGAACATCCGGATACCAGGGGCACGGCCCAGAACCCGGACATCTATTTTCAGGGCAGGGAAGCCTGCAATCCATATTATCTGAAAGTCCCGGCCATTGTATCAGCGTATATGAAAAAGGTGGGGGATTTGACCGGAAGGCCCTACCGTCTGTTCGATTATGTGGGAGATCCCCAGGCATCCCATGTGGTGGTGGCCATGGGATCCGGCTGTGAAGCCATCGAAGAATCCATTGCATGCCTCAATGAACAGGGATACCGTCTGGGCCTGGTAAAGGTGCGGCTGTACCGGCCCTTTGATACCCAGGCATTTTTACAGACCGTTCCCGCCACCGCGGAAACCATCACCGTTCTGGACAGAACCAAGGAACCCGGCGCCATCGGCGAGCCCCTGTACACAGATGTGTGCACCGCATTCATGGAATACGGGGAGGGCCCGAAAATCATCGGGGGACGATACGGGCTGTCTTCCAAGGAATTCAACCCCTCCATGATCAAGGCGGTGTATGACAACATGAATGCCGTATCCCCGAAAAACCATTTCACCGTGGGGATCGATGATGACGTGACCCACACCTCCCTGGAGGTGGAAAAAGGGTTTGATCCGGCACCGGAAGGCACGATATCCGCTAAATTCTGGGGACTGGGGTCTGATGGTACGGTGGGTGCCAACCAGTCCGCCATCAAGATCATCGGAGACAACACCGACAAGTATGCCCAGGGATATTTTGCCTATGACTCCAAAAAATCCGGGGGATTGACTGTATCACACCTGCGGTTCGGTGATGTGAAGATCAAATCCACCTACCTGATTGAAAATCCCGATTTCGTGGCCTGCCACAAATCCAATTATGTGCAGATATATGATGTGCTCAAGGGTATCAAGGAAGGGGGTACCTTTCTGCTCAACTCCCAGTGGTCTGTAAAAGATATGGAAACACGGATTCCCGGGGATGTGCGCAAGGCCATTTATGACAAAAAACTCAATTTCTACAATATTGACGCAGTGGCCATTGCGGAAAAGATCGGTCTGGGCAACCGCATCAATATGATCATGCAGACCTGTTTTTTCAAGCTGTCCAATGTGCTGCCCGTGGAAGAGGCCATCACCCTGCTCAAGGAAGACATCCAGGTGATGTTCGGCAAAAAGGGGGATGCGGTTGTGAACATGAACATCGAGGCAGTGGACAAGACCCTGGACAACCTGAAAAAGGTAAAGGTTCCCAAATCCTGGAAAGACGCAGTCAGAGAAGAGACCCATGCGGAACCGGCCACACCCTTTGTGGAAAACGTCATGCGAAAAATCAATGCCCAGGGCGGGGATGATCTGCCGGTATCTGCATTTTCCGTGGACGGTGTATTTGAACAGGGAACCGCCAAATATGAGAAACGCGGGGTGGCCATCAATGTGCCGGAATGGATACCGGAGAACTGCATCCAGTGCAACCAGTGCGCCTTTGTATGTCCCCATGCCGCCATCATCCCCATTGTAGCCGCACCAGATGAACTGGCAGGAGCCCCGGACACCTTTGTCACAGTGGACGGCAAAGGCAAGGGTATGGAGGCGTATCAATTTAGAATCCAGGTCAACCCCCTTGACTGCCAGGGCTGCGGCAACTGCGCCGACATTTGCCCGGCCAAGACAACCGCCCTGGAGATGAAACCGTTGTCCACCCAGGTGGATGAGCAAAAAACCAACCACACATTTTCTCTGGGCATTCCCTTTAAAACAGATATTCTCAAACGGGAAACCGTCAAGGGCAGCCAGCTGTACAAACCCCTGCTCGAGTTCTCCGGTGCCTGTGCCGGGTGCGGAGAAACCCCCTATGTCAAGGTGATCACCCAGCTGTTTGGCGAAAGAATGACCATTGCCAATGCCACGGGATGTTCCTCCATCTGGGGGGGATCGGCCCCGACCACGCCTTATTGCACCAATGCCGACGGGCACGGCCCTGCCTGGGCCAGCTCCCTGTTCGAGGATGCGGCAGAATACGGGTATGGTATGATGCTGGCCACCCAGAGCCGGCGCAGCACCCTGGCATCCAAAATGAAACAGGCCCTGGAAACCGACCTGGCCCCGGAGGTGAAAGATGCTTTGGAAGGCTGGCTTGCGGGCAAAGATGACCCTGATAGATCCGCCAAATACGGGTTTGCCCTCAAAACCCTGCTCAAGGATGCAGGCCATGGGGTTCTCAGTGATATTTATGATGAAAACGATGTGTTTACCAAAAAATCCCACTGGATATTCGGCGGGGACGGCTGGGCCTATGATATCGGGTTCGGGGGACTGGACCATGTCCTGGCCTCGGGAGCAGACATCAATATCCTGGTGATGGACACAGAAGTATATTCCAACACCGGGGGCCAGTCTTCCAAAGCCACTCCTACCGGTGCCATTGCCAAATATACGGCCACCGGTAAAAAGATCGGCAAAAAAGACCTGGGCCGGATGATGATGAGTTACGGGTATATTTATGTGGCTTCCATCTCCATGGGCGCCAACAAGAACCAGACCATGAAAGCATTGCTGGAAGCGGAAACATATCCCGGCCCCTCTTTGATCATCTGCTATGCCCCCTGCATCAACCAGGGGATCAGAAAAGGCATGGGAAAATCCCAGGAAGAGGGAAAGCTGGCTGTGGAATCCGGTTACTGGCCCCTGTACCGGTTCAATCCGGATCTCATGGATGAGGGGAAAAATCCCTTTATGCTGGATTCAAAGGCACCGGACGGCAGTCTCCAGGAATTTTTAAGCGGGGAAGTGCGGCTTGCGGCCCTGGAAAAAAGCTTTCCAGAAGAATCTCAGCGGCTGCGCAAAAAAATAGAAAAAGAGGTCCAGGACCGGTATACCATGCTCAAAATGATGGCAGATGTGGGAAAAGACCTTGAAGACAAAAAAGAAAAATAACCGTTACCTTTGACGCAGTATAAAACCCTTTAATGGCCGGCACCTGTCACAGGTGCCGGCCATTTTTCCAGCAGGGTTTCACGGCGGGCAGATGAACTTTGCACGGCTCAGAATACGCCTGATTATGGCATTTATGCTTGTGTCTCTTGTTCCCCTGGCCTCTTTGGGATACAAGCTCATCTCCCAGGGAGAGACCCTGATTCAAGAAAGGGCGTCTTCCTATCTGAACGGCCTGTCCAAACAGAACGCCGGGGCAATAAGGGAGTTTATGCTGGAAAGGGTCAATGACCTCAAGCACCTGTCCGGTGTGATCTGTATGCTTGATCCAGACACGGCAAAACTTGCGGCCCATCTGGAACAGATGAAAGACCGGGTACCTCCCTTTCTGGGGTTTTTTGCCGTGGACAAAAAGACAGCTGTTTTTCTGTACACCCGTGATCCTGCCATGGATCTGTTTTTTGATCAGCAGGCAGTGACCCATACATGGATGGGAGCATCATTTACCGATATTTTTTCATTTCCCCTTGAACAGGAAACCATACCCGCTCTGGTGGTCTGCACATCCATTGCAGCAGCACCAAAAAAATCGTGCAGCCGGTTGTGCGCAGTGATCGATTTTCGGTTTGTGGATAAGCTCCTGCGCAAAAGCAATATTGAAGAAACCGGTGAAGTGTATCTGGTGGATGATGCCGGCAGGTTTCTGTCTGCATCACGTTTCGGTGCCAGGGCACTTGCAGACACGATTGCCATCGATCTTTCAGACGGCCGGGTTCACGGGCTGCATGAAATAATAGATTACAGAGGCGAGCAGGTACTTCAGGCCTACCAGAAAGTGGATACATTTCCCTGGTATGTGATGGCTGACCAGGATATGGCGGAAATCCTGAACCGCATCCGGAACCTGGGGCGGGAGGCGATCATTTACGGACTGTTGACGGGACTGGTTGTTTTCGGACTTGCGCTCTTTATTTCAACGGTTATCGTCAATATTTTAAAGGCCAAATACCAGTATGAAAAAGAGCTGGAATTTCAGGTTATCCAGAAGGAAAAACTGGCATCTCTGGGGCTTTTGACCTCGGGTCTTGCCCATGAACTGAACACGCCCCTTGCCAATGCCCTGCTGTATACCCAGATCGCCAAAGAAGAGCTGGCGGAATCCGGAGATGAAAAAGTGCTTCAAAAGCTTGCCACTGTCATCGATGAGGTCAGGCGGGGCAGCACCATCATCAGAAACCTGCTGGATTTTTCCCGCCATTCTCAAAAAGATGACCATACAACCGACAGCAACAAAATTGTGGCAAAGCTGATGGATATCACCAGGCCCCATTGTGCGGCAAAACATATCAGGGTAACAGCAGAACTGGAACCGGATATTCCTTTTGTAATGGCTGATGCAAGCACATTTCAGGCCATATTGACCAATCTTGTGGCCAATGCGGTGGAAGCCATGGAAAAAGGCGGGGTCCTCACGGTGAAAACACGGTATATACCGGCGGTCAAAAAAATAAAAATCGCGGTTGCGGATTCTGGACCCGGCATAGCCCCGGCAGAACAAAAAAAGATTTTTGATCCGTTTTTCACCACGAAAAAACCAGGAGACGGCATTGGGCTCGGTCTTTTCATCAGCTATGAAATGGCCAGAAAACTGGGGGGAGATATCAGGGTCATCAGTGCAACCAGAGAACAGGCCAAAAAACCGGGTACGGTTTTTACCCTTGAACTGCCTGCTGTACAGGATGGGTTATGAGAAAATATAAGATTCTGGTGGTTGAAGATGATGAAAAAATGAACCAGGGACTGGTGTATGTTCTTTCAAAACAGGGCTATGCCGTGACATCGGTTGATACCGGCGAAAAAGCACTGGACCAGATCAAAGACACCCGGTTTGATCTGGTCCTGTCAGATTTGAAACTTCCCGGTATTGACGGCAGCCAGCTTTTGCGTGCAGCCAGACAATATGATGCAGATATGATGTTTATCATCATCACGGCGTACGGCACGGTTGATACGGCAGTATCTGCCATGAAGCAGGGGGCGGAAGACTATATCCTCAAACCCTTTGACATGGAGGAACTGCGGCTGGTCATCAAAAAAGCTTTGGAAAAGCGGCAGCTGGTTGTAAGCAATCTCCGTCTGCAGCAGCAGCTGGAAAAAAAATATACCTTTGACAATATAGTGGGCACCAGTGAATCCATGATGGGGGTTTTCAAGGCCATCCATTTTGTCAAGGATGCACACGCCACCGTGCTGATAAAAGGAGAGACCGGCACAGGAAAGGAGCTGGTTGCCAGGGCCATCCATTTTAATTCCCTTAAGGCATCCAAACCCTATATTCCCGTCAATTGCGCCGCCCTGAATGAAAACCTGCTGGCCAGCGAATTGTTCGGCCATGTCAAAGGGGCATTCACCGGGGCTGTATCAGACAAAATCGGATTTTTTGAGGCGGCTGACGGGGGCACCATATTTCTGGATGAGATCGGTGATATCGGCCCGGGCCTGCAGCAGACATTTTTGCGGGTCCTGGAAAATATGGAGATTCAGCCGGTTGGTTCCCATGAAACAAAAACCGTATCTGTCAGGGTCATTGCAGCCACAAACAAAAACCTTGAGGCCATGGTCGAGCAGGGCAAATTCAGAAAAGATCTGTATTACCGGCTGCATGTGGTTGTGATCGACCTGCCGCCGTTACGGGAGCGCCAGGGGGATATCAGTCTTCTGGCACACCATTTTCTGCACCAGTATGGTGCCGGCAACAACAAATCCATCACCGCCATCTCACAGGCGGTATTAAAAAAACTGGAGGCATATCCCTGGCCCGGAAATGTCAGAGAACTTGAAAATATCATCGAACGGGCCACCCTGTTTGAAACAGGACCGAAACTGACCCTGAACAGCCTGCCCCATGCATTGATCAGACCGGATACTAAGAAAGATGCCGGCGATATCCCTTCTCTGGACCAACTGAGCAGGCACCATATCCGCAAGGTTCTGGAAAAAACAAACCAGAACAAAACCCGGGCATCCAGATTGCTGGGCATTGACCGGTCCACCCTGTGGCGCATCATGAACCGTCTGGACATAAAATAGTGTTGCACATTGCATCACCTGATGCAGTGTGCAATAGTTTTGTTGGTTTTCTTCCTTCCTGATTTTAACACTTCTTTTTATTTAACCATTTGTATTTAAAGTAATTTTTGTTTTTATGTCTTTGTGGCACGCGCATTGCTCCTGATTAAGTGTCGGCAGATCCTGGATTGTTCGATGCCGGTATCAATAGGTGTCGGTTTTCGGCAGTGCAGGGTACAAAAATATACTTCGTAAAAAGCAAAGGATGCCTTATGAAAAACAACGTTTTTGGAAACCTGATGGATTGGGGGACTGTTCTGGAAACCCTGGAAAGAGTTTCCCGTACCGGTGAACTGGGATACTGCCAGGATGAATTGGTCCGGCTGCTCCGGTTTGATCAAAACTGGCGGCTGCGGGAGGCTGCCATCGAGGTATTGCCGAATGTTGAAAATCCGGGCCTGGATCTGGCACAGGAGCTGCTTTTGTTAATAAAACGCAGGGATCTGTATTATGATATCAGAATTCTGGCAACCGACAGCTTTGAAAAAATAGCCCATGCCATGGTGAAGAACCCTGACATTGATAAGGACAGTTTACAGGCATTTTTTTCTGCTGCCATAAAAGATCTCAACACCCTGCTGTCCTCTCCTGAACCGCCGATTTTTTACACTGCTTTGCAGCAGTGTGCAGGCCACATCAAAGAAATTGCATCAGATCTGTAGCAGGAAATTCAAAGACCTATCATGCAGAACAAACAATAAGGAGTTATACCATGTTGATCGGGATACCCAAAGAGATCATGTACAAGGAAAAGCGGGTTGCAGCACTTCCGGAAACCATTGAAAAATTTAAAAACCTGGGGTTTGATGTGCTTGTGGAAACCAATGCCGGGGCCGGGGTTTTTGTGGATGATGAACAGTACCGCAATGCCGGGGCCGACATTGCAGCAGACGCAGCAGAGGTGTTTGAAAAGGCGGATATTGTTTTAAAGGTGAAAGAACCGTTGTTCAATGAACAGTTCAACACCCATGAGATCGACATGATAAAAGAAAACACCATCCTGATCACCTTTCTGCATCCGGCAGCACCGTCCAATCATGATGATGTCAAAAAATTGCAGCAGCGGCAGATCACGGCATTTACCATGGATGGTATTCCCAGAATTTCCCGGGCCCAGCGCATGGATCCGCTCACATCCATGAGTGCCATCACAGGTTATAAATCCATTATCATTGCAGCAGCCAATTTCCCCAAATTCGTCCCCATGATCGGCACCTCCATCGGCATGATTAAACCGGCCAATATTCTGGTGATCGGTACCGGGGTGGTGGGGCTCCAGGCCATTGCCACCGGCAAACGCTTAGGGGGGGTGGTCAAGGCGGTGGATATCCGGCCGGATGCGAAAAAAGAGGCGGAAAGCCTTGGGGTCAAGGTGGTGGGATTCGATGCCCCGGCAGACCTTGTGATCGGAGAGGGCGGGTATGCAAAAGCCCTTTCCGACGACTGGCTTGAAAAAGAACGCCAGGCCCTGGCCCCGCTGGTGGCAGAGGCTGATATCATCGTCCTCAGCGCCCTGGTGCCCGGAGAGGTGGCCCAGACCCTGGTGACCCGCAAAATGGTGGAAACCATGAAGGCCGGTTCGGTGATTGTCGATGTCTCCATTGACCAGGGCGGCAATTGCGAAATAACGGATCCGGGAAAAGAGTTCATCCATAACGGGGTGTATATCTGCGGCATAAAAAATATTCCAGGGTCCCTGCCTGTGCATTCCTCCTGGCTGTATGCCAATAACCTGTACTATTTTGTGGAAAACCTGTTTACAAACAAGACAACCGATTTTGATATGACAGATGAGATCATCAAAGACGCCCTGGTGACCCATAAAGGAGAGCTGTTCCATAAAGGTACCAGAAAAGCCATGGGCCTGTCTGATTAACCGCAACCCGTAAGTGTATCCGGAGCTGTCCAATGACAAACCTATTATTGATGGTCACGGTGTTTGTGTTTTCCTTTGTGGTGGGGTATTTTCTGATTTCCCGCATCCCGACCCTGCTGCACACACCGCTGATGTCCATGACAAACGCCATATCCGCAGTCACCATACTGGGGGTGTTGATTCTTTTTTCGGTCACATCCACACGGTCTGAACAGATCATCGGATCTGTGGCCTTTATCATGGCAGCCTTCAACCTGGTGGGCGGATTTGCCATAACCGACCGGATGCTGCGCATGTTCCGGAAAAAACAGGGGGAGGGGAAAAAATAATGCCACAGCCATTTGCGTTTGTGAACCTGGTTCTGGATTTTTGTGTCATCGGTATTCTGATCCTGGGGATCTGGCTGTTCCGCCGGCCCTTTTTGGCAAAATACGGGAACCTTGCAGCAGCCTTTGCACTGGTGTGTGCCGCCATTCTGGTGATTTTCCGCAACGGGATCATGCACCCCAATATCGTGGTGATCTGCCTTTTGGCCGGGGCTGTTCCCGGGTACTGGGTCGCCAGAAAGATCACCATGATCCAGATTCCGGCCATGGTGGCCTTCCAGCACGGTGCCGGCGGGATTGCCGCGTTTTTTCTGTCCCTTGCAGAACTGATGCGCGGGTTAGAGCACCTGGGGGCCATGAATGAAATATCCGGTCTTCTGGGTCTGGCCATTGGTGCACTGACCTTTTCCGGCAGCATGGTTGCCGCAGGCAAGCTGTCAGGCAGGCTGGGGCAGACCCCGACCATTTTGCCGCACCATACCCGGCTTGTCATGGCAAACCTGGGGACCATGGCAGTATTGCTCATTGCCGCATTTTTCGCCCCTGCCGGAACGGTCCTGGTATTTTATCTGTTCATCATCGCCCTTTCCATCCTGTTCGGCATCGTGTTCTCCATCCGCATCGGCGGGGCGGACATGCCGGTGCTCATCTCCTTTTTAAACGCCACCGCAGGGGTGGCTGCGGCTTTTTGCGGTATGATTATCGAGAACCAGCTGCTGATCGCCTGCGGTGCCACCGTGGCCGCCTCCGGTTCCATCCTCACCCATGTGATGTGCAAGGCCATGAACCGCAGCCTTTTCCATGTGTTTGTACCGGAAAAAGCCCCGGAAAAATTAGGTGCCGGGCAGGTGGCAGACCCAGACCCTGATACACCTGACTGGACCGGGGTAGAACCGCCTGCAGCAAAACCGGTCCCACAAGCGGAAAAACCGGCATCCGATCCTTTTGAAATTGCGGCGGACCTTGCCCGGATTGCCCAAACGGTGATTATTGTGCCTGGATACGGCATGGCGGTTGCCCAGGCCCAATTCGATGTGATCGATCTGTCCAGCAAACTGGTTTCCATGGGCAAAACGGTGACCTTTGCCATTCACCCGGTGGCAGGCCGCATGCCGGGGCATATGAATGTGCTTTTGGCCGAAGCCGGGGTGGATTATGATATGCTGGCGGAAATGGATGATATCAATCCGGCATTCTCCCGGACCGATCTGTGTTTTGTGGTCGGGGCCTGCGATGTGGTGAACCCGGCAGCCATGGAAACGGACGGATCCCCCATATCCGGCATGCCCATTCTGCGCTCCCATGAAGCAAAACAGGTGGTGTGCTGTAACCTGGATGACAAACC
>DATFJY010000254.1:0-5615 GCA_035268905.1 Desulfotignum sp. | reverse complement strand
CGGCAAAGTCCGGTCTCAAAATGCCAGAATACCTGGGCAACCTTATGACACCAGGGTGGTCTGGATATTTGCCACAGGCATGCCAGGTTTTTGATTGTTCTATGCAGCACGCTTTCCCGGGCCCCGCCCCTGGTGGTATCCTGTGCCCGGCCCGAGATCTGCGGGGGCCTGTCTGCACAAGAACAATGAAGTGCAGCCACCCGCCCTCTGTTTGGGATCATCCCGGCAAATTTTACCAGGCCCCCTTAAGGCTCTGACGGTCCGTTCACAGGATACCACCAGGGGCTCCCCATAGCGGGTACGCTGCTATGGCAAATATCCATTATCATATTTAACTTGCTGAATTTATGATATCATAATGAAAGAATGGATTTACCCTGTGTTTTTGGGTATCAGGTTTTGACATTTTGCTGCCGCCGGGGTAAATACAGGTATGCTTGGATTTGGAAAAAAAAAGAAACAACAGAAAGAAAACGACCAGGCCCTTTTGGAACCAGGCCAAAAACCGGATGCACCAAAAGCAGACCCAGAGGTTGAGCCGCCTGTATCCGGAGAAGATGCCGGATCTCCGCCCGGGGAGAAAATAAAAAAACGGCGCCCCAAACTCTCCCCCAAACGGCTCATGCTGTTTCTGGTGCTGCCGGCACTGATTGCAGCCGGGGCCTGGGTGGGGTATGCCTGGTTTTTCACAGACCAGGGAGCCAAAACACCTGAATATACAACTATCCAGATGCCCCATGTCTCTCTGCCGGAAGAGATGCGCAGATTCTGTTTCGACCGGATGCCGGAGCTGTACAGCGCGTTTGTGACATACAATGAAACGGTTGCATTGTTTGACCATGAAATTGCGCGCATTGCAGAAATCGGGGGAAAATACCCGGAACAGAAAAGAATTGCAGATGCGGAAAAAAAAGTTTGGGAAAGAGCAAAAGACCGGCTGATGAGGTCATTTTCAAGAATAGAGGATACGGTCAAACAGATGTATGTGCTGTTCAAGGTCAACCAGGAACAGGGGCTGGCCATGATACAGGAAAAAAATGACGACCTGGTCAGCAGCGCACAGGATGCCCTGGCCCCTGCCAGGGACCAGGCCGGTAACATCACACAACCGCCGTCACAGAAACCCGAAGGGATTATCCAGGGAGTTTTTCATACACTGAAAAAGACATTTTTATGACAACCTATTGTAATATTGCGTCAAGCCTGAAAGAAACCGCCCGGGCATTTCCCTATAAACGGGCGGTGGTGTATCCGGCATCCCGGGACAACAGCAGCCGGGTGCTTTACAGTCAGCTTACATTCCGCCAGCTGGATCAGCTTTCCGACCGCCTGGCCCATGGCCTGGAAGGTATCGGCATTGTCCGGGGGACCCGCACCATTCTCATGGTGCCGCCGGGCATGGAATTTTTCATGATTGTATTTGCCATGTTCAAGGTGGGGGCCGTACCCGTGGTCGTGGACCCGGGCATGGGCATCGACCGTATGGTGCAGTGCCTGCAGCAGGGCCGGCCCAAGGCGTTCATCGGCATTGAAAAAGCCCATGTGCTGCGCCGGCTCAAACCCGGATACTTCAAAGAGATCACCCACTGGGTCACCGTGGGCCGCAGGTGGTTCTGGGGCGGGCATACCCTGAAACAGCTGATCAGCAATAACCGTCAGGCCTTTGCCCAGGCACGGACCACAAAGGATGAAACCGCTGCCATTGTGTTTACCACCGGTTCCACTGGTCCTGCCAAGGGGGTGGTGTACACCCACGGCAATTTTGCCGCCCAGATACAGCAGATCCAGGAGCATTTCCATATCGGATCCGATGAGATCGATCTGCCCACATTTCCGTTGTTTGCCCTGTTTGATCCGGCCCTGGGCATGACCGCGGTGATCCCGGACATGGACCCCACCCGGCCGGCCAAGGCAGATCCGGAAAAAATCATTGAAGCCATTGAAAACCACGGGGTCACCAACATGTTTGCCTCCCCTGCCCTGCTGCACCGGGTGGGAAAATACGGCAAAGAAAACGGGATCACCCTGCCCTCTTTACGCCGGGTGATTTCTGCCGGGGCCCCGGTGTCTCCCGCCAATATTGCACAGTTTTCCGCCCTGCTGCCGGATACCACCGAGATCCACACGCCCTATGGTGCCACAGAAGCGGTCCCGGTCATCTCCATCGGTTCTCATGAAATTCTGTCTGAAACCAGGCAGCTCACCGAAAAGGGATTCGGCATGTGCATCGGCCGGCCCATCAACACCACCCGGGTACGCATCATCAAAATCACGGATGACCCCATCCTTCTTATGGAAGACGCCCTGCAGCTTCCGGAAAAGCAGGTGGGGGAAATCACGGTAAAGGGGGAACTGGTCACAAAATCCTATTTTGACAATCCGGAAGCAGACCTGCCGGCCAAGATCCCGGATTCGGACGGCGGGGTCTGGCACCGCATGGGGGACCTGGGATGGAGGGATTCCAAGGGACGGATCTGGTTCTGCGGCCGCAAAAGCCACCGGGTGATCACGGAAAAAGAGACCTTGTTCACCATCCCTGTGGAAGCCATCTTCAACACCCATGAAAAAGTGTACAGAAGCGCCCTGACAGGGGTCGGCCCCTTGAACCGCCAGATACCGGTGATATTTGTGGAACCCTGCTGCAAAATTGCCGATAAAGACCGGTTTGTTGCAGAGCTTCTGGAACTGGCGCGCAGTACCCCGCTCACCGCAGATATTGCCCATATTTTCATTGAAAAGGCGTTTCCCGTGGATATCCGGCACAATGCCAAAATCTTCAGGGAAAAACTGGCTGTCACCGCCGGAAAAAAACACATAAACGGACTTGAAAACTAAACAGGGTCAGGCGCCTTACACACTATCGCGGGAAACCCGCAACCCAATTGCCCTTCCTCATTTTCTTGTTTTTTGTAACAGAAACTGAGGGGAGAGGCACTAATCCGGCAGCAGGTCATAAAAATACATCATCACATCTGACCGGGTAATGATGCCGATCATTTTGTCATCTTTTATCACCGGCACCCTGCCGATATCATGTTTGATCATGAGCCGGGCCACCTCCACCGCACTTCTGTCATGGGAAATGGTGATCACCCCCCGGGTCATGAACGCTTTGACAGGGGCGGTCATCTGTTTGGACTGGCGCAGTTTCTTCAGATCCCTCCGGGACACCACGCCCACGAGGCGGTCATCTGCATCCACCACCGGCATGCCGGTGCATCCCAGGTCCCGCAGGATCATGACCACTTTTTCCACCGGCGTGTCCTCATGGACCTTGACAACCGGATAGGACATGATATCCGACAACATCACCGATGTCTGCTGGTTCCCGCTGATCAATTCCACAATCATTTCCTGGACAACATCCGGGTTGGCGGCCTTGATCAGGGCAGAGCCGGCGCCGGGGTGGCCCCCGCCCCCGAGACTGCGCATGATCAGGCTGATGTTGATTTCATCCACACCGCTTCTGCCGATCACCATGCATTTGTCCTGTTCCAGGTCCCGGAAAATCCCGAACACCGCATCTGCATTCATTATTTCCCTGTACATCTGCACCACCATGGCCAGGTTCTGGACCCGTCCCTGGATATCCAGCTGCGAAAACCCCACGGAAAAGCCTGCAATTTTTACTGCCTGACTTTTCCGGATCATATCATAGAGGATATCCTTGTGCTTTTTTGCATAAGCCTGCTTCAAAAAAGTGGCCAGGATATTCAGATCTGCTTTGCGGGCCAGAAGAAACCCGGCTGCCTGGGCATCTTCCGCCACAGTGGAAGCAAAGGTCATATTACCGGTATCTTCGTACAGGCCCATGAGAAACAGGGTCGCCTGGATCGGGGTGATCAGGGTTCTGTTTGTTTCAATCTGCTGTACGAGCCGGGTCACACAGGCACCGGTCTCTTGTATATGGGCTTGGGTTACCGCCATGTCTCCATGGAGATGGTGGTCCCAGGCAATGATCTCCAGATCCGGTTTTTCTTTTAGAACCGCCAGGCGGTTGTCCAGCCGGCCCCAGGAATGGGTATCCACAACCACCAATGTGTCCACCATGTCCAGATTGATGTCACCGGGGCCGGAAAACCGGAACAGATCCTTGTGAATGGCCAGAAACGGCTTTAAATTCTCATTGACATTACCGGGAAGTACCGGGGTGGCATCCGGATAGATCAGGGTGGCTGCAACAAGGCTTGCCAAAGCATCAAAATCCGTTCCTTTGTGGGTTGTTATCATTTTCATAACACAGCATCATCTGCCTTCTTGGAAATTATACAGAATACACGTAACACATACCTGTAAGTTCCGGGATATGCCTTGTGTTTTTTTCCCCAATATCCTATATGATACATAACGGTTTTAAATACAAGGGAAAAATCATGAAAAAAATCCTTCTCATTCCGGCACTGATCCTTTTTTCTGCCATTCTTGCATGGGGGATACCGTTTCAAAAAGACGATCTTTCCGGCAAACCGCAAGGGGTTATTCCGGGTGCGGCCCAAGAGGTCTTCAGACAGAATATCCCATCTGTGGCCCGGGAATTTATCGGCGTTCCCTATGAGTACGGGGGCAATCCCATGACCACAGGCACCGCTGACAATTCCTACCTTTTTTTCTCCATCTACGCCAGGGCCGCCCAGATTGCAGGGCTGACATATTATGGGTACCTGCCCATGGAAAACCTGCTGCAGCAAACAAAAAAAGTAGCGGAAAACCAGTTGCAGAAAGGAGATCTCATGGTGCTGAACAACCACCACGCCGCCATGATTTACAACATTGAAGCGGCCACAGACAAGCTTTTCCTCATTTATGCCTCTGAAAAACGCCGGAAGGTCATCTCATTCAACAGCAACAACATCGTATTTGACGTATTCTGGCTGGAAAACCTGAAAGGGTTTTACCGGTTGACCAACACCATGCTCCGGCCGGAGCGGTAATGAATTTTGGGGACACCAAAATTCAGCCTTCTGCGGATACAATAAGCGACAGCTTCTTCAACCTATTGGACCGGATATGGTTTAAGCCCGATGACGGGAGCCATGTATTCAAAGTCCCTGTCATTTTGAAGAAGAAACACATCATGTTCTATTGCTGTCTGCGCGATTAAAGAGCCAATGGTACTCCGAACCGTAATCCCTTTTTCCCGGCAGGAAAAATAGAGCAATGCCGCTTTTTTAAACGAAACAACCGCATATATCCGGTTGTGATTCAGGTGTCGATGGCGGCTTTGTCCAGGCGGTAGCGCATGGACCGGAGGGTCAGGTTGAGATACTCTGCTGCCTTGCTTTTGTTGCCGCCGGCAATTTCCATGGCTTTTTTCAGGTAGGCTGCTTCGATGGTGGACAGAATCTCATCCAGGTCCACACCCTGCTCCACCTCGTCCAGGTTGAACCGCCGGTCTTCCACCACCTCGATCCACCGCCGTTTCTTGTGCATGGAAATGGTGAGGCTTTCAGGCAGGATAATGTTGGTGGAAGACAGGGCCACTGAGCGTTCAATCAGGTTTTCCAGCTCCCGGACATTGCCGGGAAATGAGTATTTGTTGAGAAAATCAATGGCATAGGAGGACAGCTTCACAATATCCTTGCCCATTTTTTGGGAATATTTTTCTGCAAAATGCT
>DATFJY010000253.1:0-3214 GCA_035268905.1 Desulfotignum sp. | reverse complement strand
CGGTGGGGGAAATTTCCACCTCGCCCCTGGCAGCCAGGGACAGGGCCTTGGCTGCCGCACCCGACGCCTGGGAAACCGTGTCCGGAATATCCATGGGTTTCTGGCAGCACCCGCTCAAAAACACCCCGTCAACTGCCGTGTTCACAGGCCCCAGCTTGGGGTGCTCCTCCAGGTAAAACCCATCCGCTCCCTGGTTGATTCCCAGGATACGGCCGATAACTTCCGCATCCTGCCGGGCCTCCATTGCCGTACACAGAATCACCATGTCCACCGGCACCCGGACCACCTCGCCCATCAGGGTGTCTTCTGCAACCGCCACAAGCTTTCCCTGTTCTTCCGGGCGTACTGCCCTGTCCGTAATGCTGGCCACCTTGCCCCGGATAAAAACCGTGCCTTCCTGCTGGCAGCGGTTGTAAAACTCCTCATACCCCTCTCCGAAACACCGCATGTCAATGTAAAAATCATACACCGGTGTGTCATGGCCCACCTTTTCCTTGATAAGGTGGGTATATTTCAGGGCATACATGCAGCACACCCGGGAGCAGTATTCATGGAAGTTGACATCCCTGCTGCCCACACAGTGGACAATGGCGACCGAATCAGGGGCCCGGGTGAACTGCCGGTCCTCGGAGCGCATCAGGATCTGACCGCCTGTGGGACCGGTGGCATTGCTCAGGCGCTCGAATTCCAGGGCCGTGAACACATTGGGATACCGGCCGTACCCGAACCGGGTCATGGCAGAGGGATCCAGGGCATCATATCCTGTGGCCAGAATGATGCTCCCAGCCTTTATACGGGAGTGCTGCGCTGTCATGGCATGGTCAATGGCACCGGGTTCACACACATCCACGCAGGCCCGGCACTCACAGCACACCCCGCAGTTCAGGCACCGGCCTGCCTCTGCCAGGGCCATATCCGGGGTCAGGCAGGGCTCCACCTCATCAAAGGATTGGATCCGTTGTTGCGGATCGGCCCAGGTCACCTGTGCCCGGGCCTGGAAAGGTACCCCGTCCAGAAGCTTTTGGAATGCCGCCGCAGCTTCATGGTTGGATGGCGCCGGCATGTCTGAAGTGTTTCTGGATTCTGTGTTTCGGGATTCTGCTGTATCCGAGGAATCTGTTGTATCCCGAAAATCTGGTTTTCCAGCCGCATCTGCACTTTTCAGAATATCTGAGGGGCCCCGGGATGCTGATGGTGCATCATCTCCTGTATTTTCCGGTACTGTGTTTTTCGGTACTGTGTTTTCCGGCGCATCCGGCAGGGCCTGCGCATCTGATAATGCCGGCGCATCTGCCCTGCCGGCAGGCGCTGTTTCGCTGCCTGCGGCTGCAGCATCCGGTGCCTGGGCTGGTTTTGACGTAGCTGCCTGCTGCACATACCAATGGATACATTCTGCTGCTTTCCGGCCCTGGCCGATGGCTTCCACCACGGTTGCCGGCCCCAGTACCAAATCTCCGCCGGCAAAAACGCCGGCCGCACCTGTCTCAAAACTGTCTGCATCCACACTGATCCGGTTGCGCGCTGTGATGTCAAGCCCGGGCACCGATGCCAGACCCGTAACATCCGGGTACTGGCCAATGGCCGGGATAAAGAAATCACAGGCAAGGGTGAATGCCGCATCCGGTATCTGCACCGGCCGCTGCCGGCCCGATGCATCCGGGGGGCCCAGTTCATTTTTCGCACACACCACCTGTGTCACCCGCCCATCATGGTTTTTCAATCCCACAGGGTGTGCCAGATCCACAATGGTGACCCCTTCCGCCAAAGCCCCGTCTATCTCTTCTGCATAGGCAGGCATCTGTTTTCTGGTCCGCCGGTACAAAAGGGTCACCTTGCATCCGGGAATTCTTGCTGCGCTTCGGGCTGCATCCACCGCCACATTGCCGCCCCCCACCACAACGGTATGGCCATGGCACCCGGTATTCTGCCCCAGGTTAATCTGTTTCAAAAATGTTACCGCATCCATGACCCCTTCCAGGCTGTCTTCTCCCGCAATCCCCAGCTTCAGGGAGGTGTGGGCCCCCATGGCCAGGTATATAGCCGCAAATCCCCGGTTTTTCAGGTCCGGGATATCCATGTCTTTTCCCAGACAGGCATTGGTTTCCAGGGCAACCCCATGATCCAGGATATACTGGATCTCTTTGTCCAGCACCTCCCTGGGCAGGCGGTAGGCAGGGATACCGCTCCTGAGCATGCCCCCGGTCTGGCCCGATGCCTCGAACACCGTTACCTGATACCCCCTGCACCGCAGAAAATAGGCAGCTGTCAGGCCGGCCGGACCAGAGCCGATAACGGCAATTTTTTCTTTTCTTTCCGGGATATCGGGCACAATCCACCGGCTTTCCCCTGCCATGTCCGCGGCAAACCGTTTGAGCTGGCGGATGGCAACCGGATCATCTTTTTCCCCTCTGGTACACGCCCCTTCACAGGGATGGGGGCAGACCCGGCCCAGCACCCCTGGAAACGGGGCTTTTTCCATGACCAACGCCAGGGCCCGGTCATATTTTTCCTGTTTCACCATCTGGACATACCCCTGGACATTGATGCCGGCCGGACAGGTGCGGGTACAGGGGGCAGGCCCCTGTTTTTCAATCTGAAAGGTAATGGGAATGGCCTGGGGAAAACTTCTGCCGATGGCTTTGCGGTCTGCCATGCCCATGTCCCAGGCATTGGGAATGGTTACCGGACAGACCGTGGCGCATTCACCGCACCCGGTGCACAGGTCCGCATTGATATATCTGGGTTTTTTGGTGATCTCCAGCGTATAGTTGCCCACAAATCCGGAAACCTGTGTCACCTGACTGAAGGTGAGCAGATCGATGTTGGGATTCTGGGCCACCTCCACCATCTTCGGGGTCCCGATACAGGCGGCACAGTCCAGGGTGGGAAAGGTTTTGTCAAACTGGAGCATGTGCCCGCCAATGGTGCTGTCCTTTTCAATGAGGTGCACCTGCCGGCCGGAATTACCGATATCTATGGCGGCCTGCATCCCGGCGATCCCGCCGCCGATGATTGCCACATCCGGATTTACCGGAGAAATACCCGGAACAAGCGGCTGTTGAAAGCACACCCTACTGACGGCAGCCGCCACCAGATGCCGGGCCTTTCGGGTGGCGCGGTCCCTGTCTTTTGTCACCCAGGAGACCTGTTCGCGCACCGAGGCCATCTGGAAAAAATACGGATTGAGGCCGGCCCGGCGGCAGGCCCCCTGGAA
>DATFJY010000252.1:0-4589 GCA_035268905.1 Desulfotignum sp. | reverse complement strand
TTGTATTTTCATGAAAACCAGCTGTCTTATCCCCTATCTTCCAGGGAGAAAAAAAGAGCACCGGATGTGGGGCTGGGCTTTATCAATATCACCTCTGCCCTGGCGGCTGACCAGGTGCTGTTCAATTCTGCGTTTCATCTGGACGCGTTCGCAAAAGCGTCCCGGAATTTGATAAAGCAGATGCCCGCCCCCCGTCCGTCACAAATGGTCGACCGCATTTTACAAAAAGCCCGGGTGGTATATCCGGGATGCTGGTTTCCGTCAGAAAAGGGATCTGTGACACCGGATCGGTCAGATCCGCCGCTGGTTATCTGGAACCATAGGTGGGAGTATGACAAGCAGCCGGAGGTTTTTTTCCGGGTGCTCGGCAGGCTCAGGGACAAAGGGGTGCCGTTTTCTCTGGCTGTGATGGGAGAGCAGTATGCCCGGTATCCCAAGGTGTTTGACAGGGCACAACACATTTTTGGCGACCAGATAAACGTGTTCGGGTATGTGCCGGATCGGACTGCGTATCACGCCTGGCTGGCCCGGGGCAGCGTGGTGGTTTCCACAGCCATCCAGGAGAATTTCGGCATCTCCGTGGTGGAAGCGGTGCGGTTCGGCTGCTTTCCCCTGCTGCCCCAAAGGCTTTCCTATCCCGAGATCATGCCGGAAAAATTTCTTCCTGACATTTTGTACCAGTCCGAGAATCAGCTTGTGGAAAAACTGGCACACCTTCTGTTACATCCTGAGGCTGTTCAGCCGCTGCAAAAAACGTTGTGTGAACATGTACAGCAGTTTTCCTGGGAGATCATGGGACCGCAATACGACAACCTGCTGGAAAACCAGCAGGAAAAGGGATCAGCCCTGCAGGCAGGTGCAGGCAAATAGGGCTATCCATAAGCCGGGTAGGGCCCCGACCCCTGACTTGATAAACCCGTGTGTTTGCGGTATAGAGTTATCAGGATGTTCCATTTGGATTTTATGGGAAAGTGCGGTCTGCTGACCGGTTCTTTTTTATGCTTTTTTATGTCTGGCCGTGCATGGGTGTTTATATGAAAGTAGTGAGATATGAGGTTTGAGTAGTGAGAAAAAAATATCAAATTAGCTTCTCTCAATACTCATAACTCACCACTCATAACTTTCATAATTTGTTGTGCCCGCCAGGGCATGGGTTTTATTGAGAAAAAACAGGAAAAAAGATGCCATGAACAGATTGTTAATTTTTTTGACCGGTATTTTCACTGTTTGTTCTGTCGGTTTTGTTCCGTCTGTTGCATCAGCCCTCACGCCGGAAGAGGTGCTGGTTGTGGCCAACAGGAATGCCGCAAAAAGCAAAGGCCTGGCAGTCTATTACATGGCAAAGCGAAGGATTCCGAAAGAGAATCTGGTATTGCTGTTTGTCACCGACCAAGAGCACTGTTCCAGGGAAACCTATGAAAAAAAAGTGAAGCCCCCTGTTTTGCGGGCTTTGGATACCAATCCTGATATCAGGGCAATTGTCACCATGTATGGGGTGCCATTGAAAATCACCTCCCCCGGGCATACCAGTGAAGAGCAGACACAGCTGGACGGCCTGGAATCTGAAAAAATGCTTCTGGAAGAACTGCTGTCCGAAGATGACGTTGATGCCCAAGACCAGGAAATTGTTCGGCAAAGAGAACAAAAACTGAGCCGGTTGAAAAAGACCATCTCTTCCCGTGTCCGCCAGCTGGACAAGACAGCGTCGTTTGATTCGGAGCTGATGCTGGTGAAAGCAACCGCATATCCGTTGAATATGTGGGTACCCAATCCCTATTATCTGGGATTTGCAGACCGCAAACATTCTGTGAAGAAATCAGAGGTGATCATGGTCAGCCGCCTGGATGCGGCGGATGACATAATTGTCAAACGCATCATCGACGACAGCATACAAGCCGAGACAGACGGACTCACAGGGTCTGCATACTTTGATGCCCGATGGCAGGATCCTGGAGACAAAAAAGTGAGCGGATATGGTTTGTATGACCGGTCCATTCACAGGGCATCGCAAAAGGTGGCAGATAAAACGGCAATGGGTGTGGTGCGCAATGATACCAGTGCATTGTTCCAGAAAGGAGAAAGCCCGGATACGGCCCTTTACTGCGGATGGTACAGCCTGGCAAAATATGTGGATGCCTTTGTGTGGCAGAAAGGGTCTGTGGGGTATCACATTGCCAGCTCGGAATGCGCCACCCTGAAAAACCAGAACAGCCAGGTCTGGTGTAAGAAAATGCTGGACAATGGTGCTGCTGCGACCATTGGACCGGTGGGAGAGCCCTATGTCCAGGCCTTTCCCTTACCGGAAATTTTTTTTGATTTTCTGGTGGAAGGGTATTTGACCCTGGCCGAATCCTATCTGGTGAGCCTGCCCTATCTTTCCTGGAAAATGGTGCTGGTGGGTGACCCCCTCTACCGGGTGCATATTAAATAGATGGATACGTTGGGCCTGCATACGGATCTGGCGCATTTTTTGAAAAAAACGCCCCTGTTTTCCGCCATCCCGGATGAACAGATCCGAAAGATTGCCGAATGTTTTCTGGTGGTTGATTATCAGAAAGACACGGTAATTTTTCTGCAGGGGGATCCAAGCGACAGCATGTATGTGATTTATTCAGGTGCGGTATTGATCTATGCCATGCAACCGGAAAAAAAGGAAACTCCATCCCTGGAGATTGAACTGAAAAGGGGAGATTTTTTCGGTGAAATGGCCCTGCTGTCTGATCTGCCAAGGACCGCCAGTGCCCGCGTCACCCTGGATGCCAGGCTGTTTCGTCTTAAAAAACAGGATTTTCACGACCTTCTGCACCACAACCGGCATATCGGGCTGTTTCTCAGCCGCCTGTATGCCCGGCGCCTTTCCTCCGGGACGGCTGGTTCCTCCATGAAGCCGGCCCCGGTTTTCTATACTGTCAGTGCAACCGATCCGGCCCTTGGATTGTCCCATTTTTTGTATTCCATGTCCTATCATATTGCCACGGAATCAGACAAAAAAGTGCTGGTGATCGAACCCCATCTGGAACTTGCAAACAGCATGAAAAAATTCGGGCTGCATCCCATCTCCTGCCCGGATACATCCCTGTATTCCCTTTTGCCTGCACAGCTTTTTACACCGGATGATATCAACTGGTTCTGTCATCCATCCGGGTTTTGCGTGCTGCAGGTCAACAAAGGGTTCAACCCCTGCCTGAAGGATGTGCTGGCCAGGCTCATGGAAAATTTCAAAACCTGTTATGACCTGGTCATTTTCGGTCTGGGGCATCAGTTGGGCCCCTTTGCCCGGCAGGCGGTGCGGCTTTGTGACAAAAATCTGCTGATTATCAACAACACACAGGCGGCCCTGCCCGGGGTAAAAGAGAAACTGGCAGATCTGGAAAATATTGCCGGGACCGGTCTGGACCGGGTCCGGGTAGGGGTGAGCCATTTGTGCGGAACCATTGGTATCCCCAGAGAGACATTGAAAAAAATACTGCATCTGTCTGAGACCCCCCAGATATGGGTGGAAAAATCCGATAAAGCGGTAAACGATGAGATCGATACAAAAAAACGGTTTCCTGTGAAAGGGGCCAGGGCCATTGCACGGGAACTTGCCGGTGTCAGAATCGGACTGGCGCTTGGTGCAGGGGCGGCCAGGGGATGGGCCCATATCGGTGTAATCAAGGCGCTTGCCCGGGAAAATATCCACATTGACATGGTTGCCGGCACCAGCATGGGGGCCCTGGTGGGGGCCATATTTGCAGCAAAGGGATCAGTGGATCATCTCATGAAATCCACCATAGACCGTTTTGAAAGGCGGTCCCAGGTGCGCAGAAAAATTTTTGATTATACCCTGCCCCTGCATGGTTTTTTAAAAGGGACAAAAGCCATGAACCTTGTGGCAGGTGCCATTGACCATGCGGATTTCATGGATCTGGTCATACCTGCCTATGTGGTGGGGGTTGATATCTTAAAGGGCGAAGAGGTGCTGTTTGAAACCGGTGATGTTGCAAAGGCGGTCAGGGCAAGCCTTTCTGTGCCGGCGCTGTTTGTTCCCATCCGGTACAACGGCCGGTGGATGGTGGATGGGGGCCTGCTCAATCCGGTGCCTGTGAATATACTGGAGCAGAAGGGGGCGGACAGGATAATTGCCGTGTGTGTGGAAAGCCCCCATCCAGAGGCAGAACTGACAGACCGGTCTCCGGGTATCAAACAGGTGATTGCCAGAACCATCAGTATTGTGCACGGCAGGGCCACCAGCGGATTTGTGCAGCATGCCGATGTGGTGGTCTATCCGGATGTCCAGGGCTTTGCCTGGGATGATTTTCACCGGGGCAGGGTGTTGATGCAAAGGGGCGAAGATGCCTGCACAGCCAAAATAGAGGAGATCAGGGCATTGGTCAGGCAGCCTTCCAGGGGGTGACGTCTGATCCGGATTACAGGTTGTTCAAAAATGACAGGTCCTTTGCCTGGGTGTGTTTGGTACCGATGGAAAGCACCTCCACGCGGGTGTCAGGCATCAGGCGGTAATACAGGCGGCCCTTGTAGGAAAAGATAACCTCGAACACGGTTTCGCGGTTTTTTTTTCCGAACACTTTGCGCTTGACCGGCACCAG
>DATFJY010000251.1:0-6506 GCA_035268905.1 Desulfotignum sp. | reverse complement strand
CCTTCCCCTCAGAGACCTGGGGCTGGCTGCTGCCTGGATCTCCATTCCCGCAGTGCTGGTCATGGCCCTGTCCGCTCCTCTGTTTTTTGGAAAAGGTCCGGACGGCCGGCATGGGTTCATACCTGCTGTGGGGGTGGGCCTGCTGTTGGGATTTTCAGGCCTGGCCATTGTCTGGATGGGGGCCCTGCCCGTTTCCGGGGCCTTGGCCGGGGTACTGGTGATCGTGGTGCTGGTGGCCGGCGGGCCCGGCCGTATGGTCATGCCCCCGGGTATTCTCAAAGACCTGGCCCCGTTTGTCTGCCTGGTGGCCTGTCTGTTTTCAGTGAATGTCATTCCCTTTGTAAAGGACCTGACCTTTGAACGGATCATCTTCCAGGTCCGTTTGATCCCAATTCACACCGTTACGTTCCGGCCGCTGTTTTCCGCTTATGGGTATCTTTTTCTGGCGTTTTTTGTGACCGCTGTCCTGCACAGGATTTCCAGGACCCGGCTGCAGCAGGTGGTCTTCCAGAGCCTGGCCAGAAGCTGGCCCGCTTTTGCGGCCATGGCCCTGTTCGGTGCCATGGGCCAGGTGATTTCCTATACCGGTTATGCCCCCGGGTTTGCCGATCTGGATACGGCCCGCAACATTCCCTGGATCATTTCCCAGGGCCTGGTGCAGTTCACCGGGGGATTTTATCCGGTTTTTGTGCCGCTACTGGGCTGGGTGGGCACCTTTCTGACCGGGTACGGGGTGGCCTCTCTGATGCTGTTCGGCCAGCTGCAGGTCCAGGCCGCCAGCCTGCTGGGTACTTCTGCGGCCTGGCTGGCCGGAGCTTTGGCTGTGGGGTGTTCCCTGGGTTCCATCTCATCGCCTTTCAAGGTGGCCCTGGCCACCGCCATGGTGGGGGCGGTGGGCAGGGAAGGCGCCATCCTCCGCTACACCATTCCCTTGGGCATCATCGCCTGTCTGTTGGTGGGGGCAGTGGTGTGGATGGTGGCCTGAACAAACTGTTGCGACAGCCTTGGCAAACGCCCGGGGCATCCGGGTGATTTTGTTTTCACGGTAATTGAAAAACACGATGCCGGTTTTGGCCTCAAGGATGAGGGTGTGGTTCACGGCATGGGTCATCCGGTAGAATATATCACACCCGTATTGGTTGAAATCTCCTGCTGCGATCTCACATGTGAGCCGGTCCCGGTGCAGGGCCTGTGCCTTGTAGATCACTGCCAGGTCGCTGATGACAATGGCGCAGCCTTCAATATCGCTTTCCGTGTATCCCAAATGGTTGAAATAGCGGATCCTGGCTTCGTGCAGCAGGGAGACAAAGGCATCATGCCCCACGTGGTTGCCGTAATTGATATCCTGGATCCGGACATTCAGTTCGGTTGCATAGGCATAGGTGCCGGGCATGAAAAGTGAAATTCTGGCCATATTGTTTTCCTCGTTGCAATGTCTATTTCCGCAGTGTCCGGTCCATCCATATCTATATGAAAGCCGTCAGCTTTCAGTTATCAGCTTCCAGTAACAATTGCAAATTTTTCCCTGCAGGTCCCTGCCGGGCTAAGAGCTAACAGCTAACAGCTTTCCTATTTTGTTGTACCCTTCAGCGCATGTCCGTTATTGTGTTCAGTGGCGGCGGCATTTTGGCCGGCGATGCGGCCGTACACGATACATTCGGTCAGGGCGCATCCCCCCAGGCGGCCGGCGCCGTGAATGCCGCCCGTTACCTCTCCGGCGGCAAAAAGGCCGCTAATGGGATGGTGGGAGAGATCCATTACCCGGGCATGGGTGTCGATGTGCAGGCCCCCCGGGGTGTAGTGGACCTTGGGCCAGAGACGGATGGCGAAGAATGGCGGGGTGTCCAGAGGGGCGGTGTCTTTTTTCGGCAGTTTACCGAATTGGTCGGGACTTTTTTGATTGATCCCCGTATTGTAATCCGCCACGGTCTGTTCCAGGCTGCCGGCAGGCATGCTGTATGCGCTCCCCAGAGCGGCAAGGGTGTCAAACTGCCGGATTTTTCCGGTTTTCAGGCAGGATGAAAGACTGTCCGGCTCTTTTTTGGCGCCCTGGTCATCCACGATGCCGATGCAGGCATGGCCGGTGTTGAGGATGGCATCACTGCGCTGCCGGCGGTCGGCCCATTCATTGACAATGCGGGTGCCGTAATCTGGATCTACCAAGATACCGGCGGGAAACACACTGTAGGAGGCGAACCGTGCCCCTTTGCCATATCCGGTTTCATCGGCGCATCCCCAGGGACCCAGCTGAATCCAGGACAGATGCAGGGGCATGGCATGAATTTTCAGGGCTGCGGTCAATCCTTCGGCGGTGGCGCCTTTGTGGTTGGTGGTACCGATGGACGCATCCAGGCGGGGGATCTGGCAGGTGCGGAAAGCGACATCACTGCCGAAACCACCCGTTGCCAGTACCACGGCCTTTTGCGCCCGGATATGCCGGATGCTGCCGGCGCTGGCAGTTGTTTCCGGGTCTGGTGTGCCGGCAGATGCCGGTGCTGTGCAGGACAGGCATACGCCGCTGACCCTTTTGCTGTCCCCAGTTATCAGGTGCTCCAGGGTGCAGCGGGTGTGTATGGCAACCCCCAGCTCACGGCATCTGGCTGTCAGGGCCTTTGTGATTGCATGACCGGCATTGTTTTCAATGGTGACAGTCCGGGGCACGGAATGCCCGCCGAACTGGTCCAGGCGGTCGGCATACCGTACCCCCAGAGACCAGATCCAGTCAACAGCCTCTGCTGCATGCCGGGCAAACACCGTCACCAGGTCCGGGTGGTTGTGCCCCAGGCCTGCCTGCAGGATGTCGTCGCAAAACTGCTCAAGGGAATCCGCCACCCTTGAACGTTTCTGCAGAAAGTTGCCTGGTGCGGACAGCCCGCCGTCGCTGATGCGGGTGTTGCCGCCCATGACCGGCATTTTTTCAAACACCATGACAGAGGCCCCGGCCAGCCGGGCCTCAATGGCGGCGGACAGGCCGGCTGCACCGCTGCCGATAATCACCACATCCGTGGATTTGTTCCAATATGCCGTCATATCTATTCTTCCTTTGTATGGTCTTTCAAACGATTCTACCACATAACGGGTATATGCGTAAAACTGAATATTTGCAATGACAGCGTGCTGCACAGAACGATCGGGCATCTGGTATGTTCATGGCAAATATCCAGGCGTAATCCAGGCGAAAGAGATGTTTTTGCAGATGGATCAGCCGGAAATGCGCTGCTTGAAAAAAGCCTTGACATTCTGACCTCTGTTCATTATGTTTAGGAAACATTATATTTCGTTTGTGAAATATGTTTGTAAAAAAAATTCACAGAAAAAAATTTTTTTATTGTTACAATCAATCATATAGAAAAAAGGAATTTGTTATGTGCGGGATTGCAGGGTGTTTTGGTGTCAAGGATGAAAAAACCATTAATCAGATGCTGGATGCGCTGACACATCGGGGACCTAATGACAGGGGGATTCACAGTGGCAACAATTTTACGCTGGGCCATACCCGTTTGTCCATTGTGGACGTTGCCACCGGTCACCAGCCCATTCTGACCGCTGACGGCCGCAAAGGGATTATTGCCAATGGTGAAATATACAATTTTAAAACGCTGCGGTCCGGGTTGACGTCCAAATATGCGTTCAAAACCCAGTCGGATACGGAGACCGTTCTTCACCTGTACCAGGAATACGGTCCATCCTGCGTGGAAAAACTGGACGGCATGTTCGCTTTTGCCCTGTTTGATGGAGACGATTTTCTGCTGGCCCGGGATCCTATCGGCATCAAGCCCCTGTATTACGGGTATATTGACGAAAAACTGTATTTTACGTCAGAGTTGGGTGCCATGAGCCTTGCCGGTGTTGAAGAGGTCCATGAGTTCCCCGCCGGCTACTATTATACCCCTGCAGAAGGCTTTGTTCAGTTCTACAAGGTGCCGCCGGTACAAGAACGGGTATTGACCCAAAAAGATGTCACTGCCGGAAAAATCCGGGACACATTTATCAAATCTGTGAAAAAACGGCTTCTGGCCGATCCGGAAGTCCCGGTGGGATCTTTTTGCAGCGGCGGCCTGGACAGCAGCCTGGTGGCGGCCATTGCAGCGGATGAAATTCCCCATCTTCACACCTATGTGGTGGGCATGAAGGACCAGAACGGAGACCTCAGCGATGATATCAAGGCGGCCCGGATCGCAGCCAAACATATCGGCTCCACACATCATGAGTATATTTTTACCGAAGATGACTATTATGAGGCATTGCCCGTAGTCATCAACAAACTGGAAACCTATGATCCCTCTCTGGTCCGATGTGCTGTGCCGTGTTATTTTACGTGCAAGGCCGCAGCCGAACACTGTACTGTTGTGCTCACCGGTGAAGGGGCGGACGAGGTGTTTACCGGGTATCACTACATGAAGCATTATCCGTTTGACAAATTGAATATGGAGGCCCGGCGGTGCATACAAAACCTGCATAACATCAACCTGCAGCGGGCCGACCGCATGGGCATGCTGTTCAGCCTGGAGTTGCGGGTACCGTTTCTGGATGTGGAAATGATCAAACTGGGGATGCAGATACCGCCGGAACTGAAAATACGCGAGCACAACGGGGCAAAAATTGAAAAATGGATTCTCCGGGAAGCGTTTCAGGATACCGGATACCTGCCGGACGACATTTTATGGCGGTACAAGGTGCAGTATACCCAGGGTGCCGGTTGTGAAGATCTCGGGGAACGCCTGGCCAACCAGATGAGTGATGAAGAGTTTACAGATATCAAAGAAAGGCATCCCAAAGCGGTTATCAACAGCAAGGAAGCCGCCTATTATTTCAAGATTTTCAGGCAGTATCACCCCCAGGATTCCATTCTCAAGTCCATCGGCATCTGGACAGGGTTCGACTTTGCCGAGGAAAGGGAAAAGGTCCATGGCACGGTGGACGGTGACCGGAAACATGACTGGGCAAACACCGAAGAAACAGAAACAGTCTAAAGCAAAGCATTCCTATCGGGCATCACCCGGGTGGTTCGTCTGAACCCGGGTGATGCCGTTTCTCAAGACAGTATCAGTAATTAGTTTCTCAAAGTATCACAGACTCGGATGCCAGGGCCGCAACGGTTTCCACTTTCATGCCCAGTTCATAATGGATGGACAATTCTCCCAGCTGCCGGTGGCAGGACAGGCAGGCCGTGGCCAGGTGTTTGAGCCCGGTGGCCCGCATCTGGTCCGCCTTGGGTTTGCCGGAGATCATCCGTTTTTTGGTGGTGGTGGAATCCTGCAGAATGCCGCCCCCACCGCCGCAGCATACCCCGTCCTCCCGGTTGGGCACCAGTTCTTTTACACCGTGGCAGCACATGGCCAGCAGCTGCCGGGGGGGATCGTATCCCCCGGATTTTCTGGCAACATTGCAGGGATCATGGTAGGCAATTTCATAAGGGTGGACATCCGGGTCAAAGGTGAGAATGCCTTTTTGTGCATAGGAAAGGCACAGTTCGGGGATGCTGACCACATTGAACCGGGGTTCTCTGCCCAGCAGCTGTGCCACCCTGCATTTGAGCACATGGTATCCATGGCCGCATTCGCTTAAGACCAGGGTTTCTATCCCCAGCGCCTCGGCCGGTTCCACCACCATAAGGGCCATTTCTTTTGCCACGTCATCTTTGCCCACAAAATACCCCCAGTTGGTCACATCAGTATGGTGTGAGGACAGGGTCCAGGTTTCGCCCATGGCGTAAAACAGCTTTGCCATGGCGGTCAAATGCATCAGATTGATGCCCAGTTCCCGGGGATTGGGCAGGTACAGAAATTTGCACCCGGCCTGGTCATGGGGAATCAAGGCTTTTGGGTCTTCCATGTCATCAGAAAATTCTTCGGACATCCACTCCACGGTTTCCACAAACTCCTCTTTGGTCAGACCATTGACATCCCCCAGTTCCAGTCGGGTGTTGATCCCTTTTTTGATGTCTTCGGGAATCTGACCGTCCGCTTTGGCAAGGCTTCTGGCCCGGGTTACCACAAGATCCATTGTAATGCCCATGGGGCATTCCTGGGTGCAGCGGTTGCAGATCAGGCAGTCCCAGAGCATATCACTTTCCACCAGGGCATCTTCCAGTCCCAAAACCGCCATGCGTACAATTTGCCGGGGGATGGGTCCGCCCGGGCCGTCAAACCAGGTGCACCGGGAGTTGCAGATGCCGCAGGTCAGGCATTCATCTATATTGTCTCCCCAGGTCAGTTGGTTGAGCAGCCGGCCCAGGTCCGTATCTGTGTTACGGGTTGCGGTGTTCATTATCACTTTCCTTATGAATTTTTTGCATCTGACAGGATGCGGGCAAACGTCCGGGTTTCATTGGCTGCCACCGAATACCGGGATACTTTGTCCGGTGTGATGCCGGGTATGGCCATCATCCTTGCCACTTCTGCGGCGGCAGCTGTGGTGCCGTCCATGGATTGGCAGTTTTCTTCATGACAACCCGCCACAATGACCTTGTCCGCCCCGTTGAGCAATGCCTTTAAAACAAGGTT
>DATFJY010000250.1:0-4384 GCA_035268905.1 Desulfotignum sp. | reverse complement strand
ATTTTACTTGTAGATGACGAAGTCCCGTTCGTGGATACCATGATCAAGCGGTTGAGCAAACGGAACATGGATGTTCTGCCGGCATACGGCGGTGAAGAATCCCTGCAGAAACTTGCGGAACATAAACGGGTGGAAGTGGTGGTCCTGGATGTCAAGATGCCGGGCATGGACGGAATCGAAACCCTCAAGGAGATCAAAAAACAATATCCCCTGGTGGAAGTGATTATGCTCACCGGGCACGCCACTGTTGAATCCGCCATCGAGGGCATGAAAATGGGGGCGTTTGACTATCTGATGAAACCCAGTGATATCGATCTGCTGGTGGAGAAAGTGACCGAGGCCGTTGCCAAAAAGCGCCGGCATGAGGAAAAAATCATTGAAGCTCAGATGAAAAAGATCACTACCCGGGGCAGATGATGCTCTGCTTTTAATCAACGCATCTGCGTTTGCAGGTTGGTTGGGTGCCGGAATTATGCCCGGCGGAAACGTTTTCAAGCAGCTTTTTTTAGACCAGCGAAAAGGAGTCAGAAATGGCGGAAACACCAGATGACAGACCCATTGTTTTGCTGATCGATGATGAAGATCAGTTTCGTTCCACCCTTTCCAAGCGGCTTTCCAAGCGCGGTTACCATGTGATCGATGTCGACAACGGCGAAGATGCCATCAAGATGGTACGGCATGACAATCCGGAAGTGGTGCTCCTGGATCTGAAAATGCCGGGTATGGACGGGGTGCAAACCCTGCGGGAACTCAAGAAGATCCGTCCTGAGGTCCAGATTGTCATGCTCACCGGACACGGTGATGTCGAATCGGCACGGGTCACGGGCAAACATGATGTGTACGGGTTTCTCCAAAAACCCTGTCCCCTGGAAGACATTGTCGAAACCATCGAATCCGCCCGCCAGGAGCGGCATTATGCCATGGCCCGCCATGAAATACCGGAAATTGAAAAGAAAAACCTGATGACCTGGCTGATCGGGGTGCAGAACCGCCGTCCCGGGTTTATGATTCTCGGGGTGCTGATCTTTGCGCTGCTGTATTTTCTGCCGCCTTCGGATCGCCTGCAGTCACTGTTGACCACGCAGAAGGGCAGTCTCCAGGAAGAGGTCATCAAAGGGTTCGGAGACTACCGCAAATTGTCGGAAGGACAGAGTCCGGCCCATTACTATGCCCAGCGTGCCAACCTGTATGAAAAAATCAAGGACTCGGACGGCAATGTCACCAAAGTGCAGGTGGGACCCGAAGGGGTAATGAAGCGCACCCATATCATGATCGGAATTTTGTGTGTGGCCGCGCTGTTCTGGGCCACGGGTGCCGTTCCCATCGGTATCACCGCCCTGCTGGTAGGGGTGTTGATGTATTTTTTCAACATCCTGCCGCCGGACGGGGTGGCACGGGCCTATGCAAAGGATGCGGTGTTTTTCATATTCGGTGTTCTGGCCATGGCCACGGCCATTTCCAAAACCGGTCTGGACCGGCGTATCGGCATCCTTTTACTGGGTCCCACCACGTCCCTGCTGCGCATGTCACTTTTGTTTGCGCCCATGATTGCCATCTCCGCTTCGTTTCTGTCTGAACATGCCCTGATCGCGTTTATTGCCCCGCTTTTCATGATGGTATACATGGGGGCCATGAAAGCCGGCGGGGTGTCCAAGGACAAGGCCCTGGTGCTCATGATGATGCTGACCCTGAACTATGCCTGTAATCTGGGCGGACCCGGGTCTCCGGCAGCCGGGGGCCGAAATGCTATCATGATCGGCATTTTGGGGGATTACGGCATTCCGCTCTCATTCGGCCAGTGGGTGATGTACGGCCTGCCGTTTGTACCGGTGGCAGCCATTGCCATTGGTCTGTATTTCTATCTGGTGATGCACAGAAAAGTCAAGGTCAAGGATTTGAACATTTCGGTTGCAGTCAAACGGGAGGCGGAAAAGATCGGTAAAATGACCACGGATGAATACAAAACAGCCGTGGTTCTGGTGGTGCTGATTTTTACGTGGTCTGCATTTTCCGACCGGTTCGGCATGGGCGGGCCCGTGATTCTGGCCCTGGTGGCCCTGAACGTTCTGGGCATTCTGCGATGGAAGGAGGTCAACTCGATTCACTGGGATGTGGTGGCGCTGTATGCCGCAGCCAGTGCCATGGGGGTGGGGCTGGCTGCCACAGGCGCAGCCCTGTATATTGCCGACACCTTTATATTGTACCTGCCTGATTTTTTTACCAGTACGGCCGCCGGTCTGAGCATTGCCGTCTCCCTTTTCACCGGGGTGCTCACCAATTTCATGAGTGATGGTGCCACGGTGGCGGCCATCGGTCCCATTGCCGTACCAATGGCCACCATTGCCGAAGCCTCTCCTATCATGATCGGCCTGGCCACTGCATTTGCCTCTTCTTTTGCCCATATGCTGGTCATCGGCACCCCCAACAACGCCATCATATTTGCGTTGAGCAAAGATTATGAAACCGGAGAACAATTGATCACCATGAAGGATTTCTTTGTCCACGGATTTTTTGTCCTGCTGATCTCCTTTGCACTGCTGTGGTTCTGGGTGATCCTGGGCTACTGGCGGTGGCTGCCCTGGCCTGCATAAATCACGGTGAAACATGGGTTCCGGCAAAAGCCGGAACCCGAACCCGGTCTGATTTTTGAAAAAAGAGAATTTCATAGGAGAGGAGTCGAAATATGGAGACCAAGACCGTCAAGGAAATGATGATACCCCTGGCAGACTATGCCACGGTGCAGCAGGATGCCACCTTGTTCGATGCTGTTCAGGCGTTGAAACAGGCCCAGAACCAATTTGCCCGGAACCGGTATCAGCATCGGGCCGTTCTGGTGTTTGACGACAAAAAACAGATTGTGGGTAAACTGGCGCAACTGGATGTACTCAAAAGCCTGGAACCAAAATACAAAGGCCTGGATGAACTGGACAACCTGGCCCTGTTGCATGTGGATGTGGATGCCATCCGAAATTCCATGGAAAATTACGGCCTTTGGCAAAAGCCCATCGATGATATCTGCCGCAAAGCCGCTGCCGTCAAGGTCAGGGATATCATGGAAAAAACCGGCAAAGGGGAGTATATTGAAGAGGATGAATCCATCAATGCCGCCATTCACCAGATGGTTGTGGGACAGAAACAGTCGCTGCTGGTGACCAGAGGTGAAAAAATTGTCGGTATTTTACGCCTCACCGATGTGTTCAACCAGGTATGTGACCTCATGGAGGCCTGTGAAATTTAAGAATCCGGATTCGTATCCGCCGGGGGTCTTTGCTCAAACGCTTCATGGATTTTTTCCACCAGCGTGTCCAGTTCACACGGTTTCATGAGATAGTCGAAGGCCCCGAGTGCCAGTCCCTGTTCACAGGCTGTGGCGGAGCCATGACCGGTAAGCATGATCACCTGAAGGCCGGGATCTTCCTTCTTGGCAATTTTCAGCACCTCGATACCGTCCATATCCGGCATCTTCAGGTCCAATACCGCCACATCAAAGGACTGGGTGCGCAGAAGCAGGAGCGCTTCCGGGCTGGTATAGGCTTTGTGTACGTCAAATCCCCGCTTGCCGAGCCGGTTGGAGAGCACATCTGCGTAAGCGACTTCATCATCCACCAGCAGCAGCCTTATCCGGTCTTTTTTTCTGGAATCTGTTTTTTGGTCTGATACCTTATCCTGTTTTTCTTCAGTCATGTTTCCTTTGTCCCGTTGTTTCCCGGCAGGGAGATGGTAAATGTGGTTCCCTGATTGCGTTCGCTTTCCACGGAGATCAATCCCCCCAGGCTGGTAATAATGCCCCAGGAGACATAGAGTCCCATACCGGTTCCCTGGTCCGCGTCCTTGGTGGTGAAAAAAGGTTCGAACATCCGGGAAAGGTTTTCTTCGGAAATGCCGCAGCCGTTGTCCTTGACAATGATGGTCACCTCTTCCAGCGAAACGTTCAAACTCACGATGATCCGTCCCCCTTCCCGGGTTGCATGTACCGAATTGGTCAACAGGTTGAGCAGGACCTGAAGCAGCTGCAAAGGATCGCTCCAGGCCGATGGCTGCAGATCTTCATTTTCCAGTTCGATGGTCACCTGTTTCATGGCCGCTTCCGGTTCCACCAGGGAGATGGCTTCATTGACCAGTTTGATCAGGTCCACCTCCACAAAGGTGGAAGGGTCAACCGTTTCAGTAGACTGGGTTTTAACGGCCTGTAACAGCTGCTGGGTGATTTTACCTGCCCTTGTCACGGCATTGTGAATCCGTTCCAAGCCTTTTTGAAAATCGTTCCTGCGCGGCATGGCCTGCATTTCCGGTTTTTCCAGAATCTGCTGAAGCCACCCTGCAGAATCCTGGATCACGGCCAGGGGATTGTTGATTTCATGGGCCACCCCGCTGGCCATGGTGC
>DATFJY010000249.1:0-3657 GCA_035268905.1 Desulfotignum sp. | reverse complement strand
TATCGGCAATGTCTGCCAGCAGCACTTGTGCGCCGTCTTCTGTCGTGATGATGGGCAGGCCGGCATAGGCATCCGCCACATCCCGCCGCTCTTTCATGCGGACCATGATCTCGCCGCCCCGGGTTTTGACGGAACCGCCGGGCAGTTCAATGGAAAGGTTGCGGATACGCTCTGCCACCCCGGCCAGGGTGAGGCCGTACCGCCGCAGACTCGCCTGGGGAACGGAAACATGAATTTCATACTCCCGGGTGCCCTGCAGTTCCACCTGGGTGATAAGGGGGTCCTGAAGCAGCAGATCACGATAGTCTTCAGCCAGCTGCGTAAGGACCTTTTGGGAGAGGTCCCCGAAAATGGCATGGGAGATGACATGGCGCTTGCGGGCCACAACAGCGGTCATGGGCCGTTCCGCCTCGTCAGGAAAGGAGGTGATGGCATTGACCTCGCTTTCCACCTCCTGGGCAAAGCTGCGCACATCCATTCCCTGGCGCACCTCAATGGTGACACGGCCGAACCCTTCCCCTGCAGTGGCATGCATTTCATCAATGCCCTCCAGTCCCTGGACCGCTTCCTCGATGGCCAGAATAATCCCCCGCTCCACCTCTTCAGGCCCGGCACCCGGGTAGATGACAGATACGGAAACAGCGCCCACCTCGAAATCAGGAAACACCTCCTGTTTGATGCCGAAAGCCATGACCAGCCCCCCCAAAAGAAGGACAATCATCAGCAGGTTGGCTGCCACAGGATTTTTTGCCATCCAGGGGATGGCGCCGGTATGGTCGGCTGCGGACATGGATCCGGGTGTGTTCATGACCGGTTCCCTGTATCGGTTTCGGCTGCAGCCGGCCGGTCTTTGCTGTGCACCCGCAAAGCCATGCCCTCCACCGGAGAGGACATATCCGACAGGATTACGGCATCTCCGGTCGAAATGCCTTTGGTGACAAACACATGATCTGAATCCCGCCAGACGATCTCCAGGGTCCGGATATCCAGGTGTCCCTCCGCCGCAACCCACACCTGGTTCTGGTTGCGCACCATGGGCCGGGGCAGGGCAATGACATCAGATATTTTTTTCCCATGCACGGCCACCTGAACATAGGTGTTCAACAGCAGGGGCGTATCCACCGTCCGGGACAGGCCCAACGGGTCATCAACGGCGATGAGCAGTGTGGCCAGGCGGGTTTCGCTGCCCAGTTCCCCCAAAAGGCGGATGACACGCCCCTGGTGCCGGGTGTTGTTCTGGCCGGTGATCAAGACCGGGCTTCCGGTGTCACCAGTCACAGACGGGATCTGGATCCATTTGAGATGTTCCACAGGAACGGCCGCCTTTACCCAGAAGGCATCAGTGCCGGATAACCCGGCCAGCGCATCCTGTGCAGATATCTGGGACCCGGTCTGTACATGCACGGCAGTGATCAGGCAGTTGAAAGGGGCTTTTATGGTGGTACGTGCCAGGTTCAGCCGGGCCAGATCCAGGTCTGCCCGGGCAGCGGCAATGTCCGCTTTGATCTGGGCCATCTGGGGTTCCCGCAGGGCAAGGTCTGCATCCAGGATGGGGGACCCGACATCTTTCTGCAGAATTTTCATCTCCGCTTTTGCCACCTCCTGCCGCCCCATTTCCAGCCGAAGGGAGGCGGACAAACGGTCCAGGACTGCTTTCTTTCTGGCCACATTCAGTTCAAAATCTTTTTGTTCCAAAGTGAGCATCACCTGGCCTTTTTTAAATACCCCGCCGGGAATCAGTTTTGGTGAAATGGTTTCCACAAACCCGCCCACCCGGGATTTCAGGGTGATGGCCCGGGACGGTATGACCGTGCCCATGGCTGTAAGGGAAATCTGGTGGTCCTGAGTTTCCATGATGGCGGTTTCCACCAGGGGCGGGGGGATATCGGGGCGGCCCCGGCTGGCAACCGGCCGTGTGTCATACAGATACTGGGCAATGAATACCCCTGCGGCAATAATGATGACCGGCACAAGCAAGCGGATGAACCGCACAAAAATGGGTTTTTTTATTTGAGAAGAGGATGTCATGGTATTTCCTCGGGCGTGGGGGGCACAATGGCCTGCCAGTCCCCTCCCAGGGCCCGGTAAAGGGTGATGCGGTTTTTTATCAACACAGCGGTCTGTTCCAGCAGGCGGATCTCAAGTTCCTGGACATTGAGCTGTTCGGTCAGAAACGGAATAAAGGGATCAAGCCCCTTGATATAGCGGCGCCGGGCCTCTGCCAGGGCCTGCCGGGCGGTTTCCAGCTGGGCCGTCAACAGGAGAATGTGTTCCTGCTGGTGTTTTTCCGCAGCCAGGCTGGTTTCCACCTCGGCAATGGCGGTGTACACCACTTTTTCATAGGCTGCCAGCCGCTCTGCCGCCACAGCATCGGCCTGCCGGGACAACGCTTTTTTCTGCCCCCCGTCAAACACGGTGCCGGCAAGACGGGCCCCCAGGGTCAGTATCCAGTTGTTAAGGAGCAGGTCCAGGGCGTTGTCCTGAAACAAAAAATTTCCTGTCAGAACCAGATCAGGCAGGCGAAGGGTCCTGGCAGCAGCTGCATCCCAGTCAGCTGCCAGAAGGCGCAGGCCCCGGGCCCTGACATCCGGGCGCAGGGCCAGCAGATTGGCCGGCAGCCCGTTGTGGGGCAGTTTTGGCAATGCTGCAGGCAGATCACCGGTGATGGTGAGACCGGTTCCCGAAGTCTGTCCCAGCAGCAGATTTACAGATGCCTGCAACTGCTGTATCCGGTTTTCCAGGGGCGGTATCTTGGCCTGGGTCTGGGCCACAATTTCTCTTTGCTGGAGAATATCCAGGGCAGAAGACATGGATTTTCCAAACCGCAGTTCCAGCAGATCCCGGACCATGGTGTTGAGTTCCAGCTGTTTTTTCACCCGGGCCAGCTGTTCCTTGGCCGTGATCAGGTCCACCCAGGTGCGGGCCACCTCTGCGGCAACGGTCATGGCAGCGGTTTCCAGATCTGATGCCGTGGCCCTGGCCGTCAGCGAAGAAGCAGTGACCCCGGCATGGATGCGGCCCCACAGGTCCACTTCATAGGCAGCTGCCGGCCCCAGGGAATAGGTGCTGAATGTGGTGTTGTCCTGGTCGGTCTGGGTGCGGTTGTAACCGGTTTCCAGGGTGATGAGGGGCAGTGCATCTGCTTTTTTGGTGGCTGCAAGGCTGGCAGCCTGTTCCAGCCGGGCCCGGGCCTCTCTGATGGAAAAATTGTGTGTCAGCGCCCGGGTGACAAGCTGGTTCAGTTCCGGGCTGTTGAACTGTTCCCACCACGGAGCGGCAAAAGATAAATCAAGGGGTTTTGAAGATGCGGTGTGGACTGATGCCGGCAGGGTCTCCAGGGAACGGGAATCAGGTGTTACAAAGCTGCACCCCTGAAACATAAGGAAAGCAGCCAGGAAAAAGGCTGCCGGCACTGTCACCCCTTTACCGGGCCAGAAGCGGGCCATATTGATCCTGGTGGCGTTTGATATAAGTGTCAACATAGGAACAGGTGGGAATGACGGAAAAATGGTTCTGTTTGGCGAATTCCAGACCGGTTTTCACCAGGTCTGCTGCAATACCCTGCCCCCTGAAAATTTCGGGCACAAAGGTGGAAGTAAAGTCAAGAACCGTGCCGCTTTTTTGCGCGTATGCCAGGTAAGCCCGGGTAAACTCTTT
>DATFJY010000248.1:0-4428 GCA_035268905.1 Desulfotignum sp. | reverse complement strand
TCTTCTACCCCGTGGCAGGATACAAAGGTGCTGTTGGCCAATTCATTGAACCGGGGAAATTCCTGACGGCACCGATCCCGGGCATAGACACACCGGCCGTGGAAAACACATCCAGACGGCAGGTTCACCGGCGTGGGCACCTCTCCTTTGAGCCTGATATGCTTGGCTTTTTTCTCCCCGACCCTGGGGATGGCGGACAAAAGGGCCCGGGTATAGGGATGCCGGGGGGATTCGAACAGATCTTTTGCCGAAGCCAGTTCACACACCGTGCCCAGGTAGAGTACGGCCACCCGGGTGCTGATGTGGCGCACCACAGACAGGTCATGGGTGATGAAAAGATAGGTCAGGTCATGTTTTTCCCGCAGGTCCATGAGCAGGTTCAGAATCTGGGCCTGTATGGATACATCCAGAGCCGATACCGGCTCATCCGCCACAATAAAATCAGGATCAAGGATCAGGCCCCTGGCAATGGAGATGCGCTGGCGCTGGCCCCCGGAAAACTCATGGGGATACCGGGCAATCCAGGCCGGGTCCACGCCCACCTGTTCCATGACATAGGCCACCTTGTCACCGGCTTCCCGGGCCGTCATAGCAGGATTATGAAACCGCAGCGGTTCTTCCAGGGTCTGGCGTACGGTTTTTCTGGGATTCAGGGAGGCATAGGGATCCTGGAAAATCATCTGCATTTTCCGGCGGTAGGGCAGCCATTGTTCATGGGACAGGTGGTCGATGCGCTGGCCGTCATAATAGACCTTGCCGGCATTGGGCCGGTACAGCCCCAGGATCACACGGGCCAGGGTGGATTTACCGCATCCGCTTTCCCCCACCACACTCAGGGTCTCCCCTTTGTTGACAAACAAAGACACATTATTCACAGCCTTGACCGTGGTTTTTTCCAAATGCACCCCGCCCTTGAAGGCCAGTTGGTCCAGAAAACCGCCGGAAATATCAAAATGCTTGTCCACGTTTTCTACCGTCAATAAAGGGGTCTGATGCGTTGTCATTGGTTTTGTTACCATCCTATTTCATGTGACAGGCAGCCATAATGCCGTTTTGTTTTTTTTCAAAAACCGGGGTTTTTCGGGTACAGATATCTGCTGCAAGTTCACACCTGGGATTAAAGGCACATCCCGGCGGAATATTGGTGAGGGTGGGCATCATCCCCGGAATCTGCTTGAGGTCCTTTCCCGGTTCAATGGTGCCGGGGATGGATCCGATCAGCCCGACCGTATAGGGATGCACCGGATGGTGGACCACGGTTTCCGTTGGTCCGTATTCAATAACCTTTCCGGCATACATCACCGCAATTTTTTCTGTCACCTGGGATACCACCCCTAAGTCATGGGTGATGAGGATCAGGCCCATTTTCTCGTTTTCACACAACTCCTGGAGCAGGTCCATGATTTCGGCCTGGATGGTGACATCCAGGGCCGTGGTGGGCTCATCCGCAATGATAATGGCCGGGTCCGCCAGAAGGGATATGGCAATGATGATCCGCTGGCGCATGCCCCCGGACAGTTCATGGGGGTACTGGGACAACCGTTTTTCCGGAGACGGTATATACACTTTTTGGAGCTTGTCCAGGGCGATGGCCCGGGCCTGTGCTTTGGATATGTTCCGGTGGGCCTGCAGGGTTTCGATCATCTGGAACCCGATGGTAAACACCGGATTCAATGTCATCATGGGATCCTGGAAAATCATGGAAATCCGGTTTCCCCTGATTTTGCGCATCCGGTCCAGAGAATACGCTGATATCTCATTGCCTTCAAAATGGATGCTGCCCCTGGAAATAAATCCCGGCTTGGAGATGAGGTTGATGATGGCAAATCCGGTGACCGATTTGCCGGCACCGCTTTCTCCCACCAGGCCCATGCGTTCTCCCGGGTCCAGTGTAAAGCCGGCACCGTCGATGGCCGTTATATCACCGGACCGCAGGGCAAACTTTACTTCCAGGTCCCGGACCTCTAAAAGATGAGACATCGTAACCTTTGGTTATCCTTTGTATAATTTCGGGTTAAGTACATCCCGGAGCCAGTCCCCCAAAAGATTGATCACCAGGACAAACAGCACCAGCCACAGCCCCGGCAGCACGGTGATCCACCAGGACCCGGAAAAGAAATATTCCTGTCCTGACCGGATAAGAGACCCCAAAGATGGTTTTGTCACGGGCATGCCAAGCCCCAGAAATGACAGGGCAGCCTCACTCATGACCGCGTTGGCCACCTGTATGGTGGAAATTACCATCACCGAGGTCAGGGCATTGGGCAGGATATGGCGGAACATGATGGTGCGCTGGGGCAGGCCGATGACCCGGGCTGCCTCCACATATTCCTTTTTTTTTTCCCCCATGACCGATGCCCGGATGGTCCGGGCGAACATGGGCCAGTTGGACAGGCCGATGATAATGGTTAACAGCGGTATTGCCAGCTTTTCAAAACTGCCGGCACCAAACACCACCTGGAAGATGGCGCTCATGAAAATGGCCACCATGAGATAGGGAAAGGAAAACTGAAGATCTGCCAGGCGCATGAGAATGGCATCGGTTTTGCCCCCCAGATACCCGGCCATAAGCCCCAGAACAATGCCGATGGCCGCCTGGATGGCCACGGCCCCGAGACCGATAATAATCGATGTGCGCAGCCCGTAGAACATGGTGGACAGCATGTCACGGCCCTGGTTGTCCGTGCCCAGGGGAAATTCCACAGATCCCCCGTCCAGCCACATGGGGGGTATTTCCGAATTCATGATGTCAATATTTGCCGCATCATAGGGATCCATGGGAGAGATCCAGGGAGCGGCAAAGGCTATACCCAAAAAAATCATCAGGATGACAAAACTTGCCATGGCCACCATATCCCGCCGGAAACTGTATAAAAAATACGATTCTTTAAACTGCTCAAATTTTGTTTTCATTGGGTTCCTGCTATCCTGACCGTGGGATTGATAAAGCCATAGAGAATATCCACAACCGTATTCACCACCGTAAACAATGCCGCCACCACCACCAGATAGGCAATGAGCAATGAAAGATCCGCCCGGTTCACCGCCTCTAAAAACATGAATCCCATACCCGGCCATTGAAATACCAGTTCCGTGAGCAGGGTATAAGCAAACATAATACCGATCTGAACACCGAACACCGTGATCACCGGCAGCAGGGTGTTCTTGAAGGCATGGACCAGCCAGACACGCCTGGGAGATAGCCCTTTGGCCCAGGCATATTTGATGTATTCAGTTTCCAGCACCTCCATCATCTCTGAACGGATCAGGCGGATAAACAGGGGCAGCATGAGCGTGGACAAAGAGATACAGGGCAGAATCAGATGTTTGAGACCGTCAATTGTTAAAAGCCCGGTCATCCAGATGCCGTTGCCGAACAAATCGACAGTTTCCCCCCGTCCGTAGGACGGCAGAATCCGCCAGTGCACCGCAAACAGGTAGATAAGCAGGATGGCGGTCAAAAATACCGGCATGGACACCCCAAGGGTGGAAAAGCTCATGGTGAACCGGGACAGCCAGCTCCGGGGTTTCAATGCACAATACACACCGAGTGGCAGAGATATCAAAATGATAATCAAAGCAGTTCCCAGGACCAGTTCAATGGTGGCTGGCGCATGGTTGCCGATCACCTCGAGGTTTGGTTTGTTGTATAAAAAAGAGCGCCCCAAGTCCCCCTTGGTGACGGCATTTTTGACAAACCGTGCATACTGGACATAAAAAGGATCGTTGAGCCCCATTTTATCGGCAATCTGTTTTCTTTCTGCCGGGGTGACACGTTCCCCTACAAGGTCCCGGACCGGGTCACCAAACTCATTTTTTATGGCAAATACCACCAGGCTGATAACCAGCATGACCACCACTGCCTGGAGTATTCTGCGTATGATAAATGCAATCATGTGATGCCATTGTTTCCAGATTTTGGCACTGCCGCCCGGAAAATTTTCCCGGACGGCAGTGTCAGTTTAAACTGAAATACGGGGTAAACTTTGTCTGTATTTATTCGATGACCAGGTCTCCGATATACGGAAAGTTCTGGGCATTGATGACGGGCTGCGCCTGGATAGTATTTTTAACGCCATAGGAATGGTTCTGCCAGTGAAAAGGAACAAATGCGGCATCATCATACAGAATCTGTTCGATTTCCTGGAGCATTTCAGCGCGTTTTCCCAGATCGGTTTCAGACTGGGCAGCAAGGGTCAGCTCATCCACTTTCGGGTTACAATAACCGCTGTTGTATTGTCCGTAACCGGTTTCCTTATTGGGACACATCATGAGAAATTCTGAAAAGTTTCCGGAATCCTCGGTATCAGAGTGCCAGCCGATCATCATCATGTCGGCAGCCCGGTTGTCAAATTCGGGCCAGTACTGGGCCTTGGGCATGGTTTTCAGGTTGATCTTCATATAGATCTTGCCCAGCATCTGGGCCGT
>DATFJY010000247.1:0-17074 GCA_035268905.1 Desulfotignum sp. | reverse complement strand
GGCTGGGATGGAAGAAGATCCGGCAGGTTGTGGTCAAGCTCACCCTGTTGCTCACCATTTTCGGTGTGGTGCTGTCCACCCTTCACCAGTCGTCATTGGGCGCCCTGTTCATGATTGCACCGTCAAAACTGCATCCGCTATGGTATTCGGGGTATCTGCCGGTATATTTTTTCATTTCCAGCATGTTTGCCGGCATGTCCATGGTGATTTTTGAAAGCACCCTGGCCCACCGGTACCTGGGCCATAAAATGGACCATACCCACCACGAAGAAGCCCCTGGTGTGGCATTCGGGTTTGCCAAGGCTGCTTCGTTTATCATGATGGGGTATCTGGCCATCAAGATTGTCGGCCTTGCCATTGACAACAACTGGGGCTATCTGGCCACCGGCTGGGGGCTTTGGTTCCTTGTCGAGCTGGCGGGGTTTGTCGCATTTCCGGCCATTCTCTTTGCCATGGGGTCCCGGGAAAAAAATCTGATGTTTGTCCGGATTGCTGCGGTGCTGACGGTGTTGGGCATTGTTCTGAACCGATTGAACATTTCCGTCATTGCCTTTAATTATCATCTGCCCACGGCAGACCGGTACTTTCCGAGTTTCATGGAAATCGGCACATCGGTTTTTATTGTCACCATCGGGATTGTGGTATATCGGTTTGTCGCAACCCGGATGCCGGTGCTTTACGAACATCCGGATTATAAAACCCATTGAATTGTGCCGCAATATGAAGGAGACGTAAAATGGAAACCATCATTTATACACTTCAGGATTTTATGACACACACCAAGAATATCACCTATCTGATCATGGGCGGTATCCTGGTATTTTTGCCGCTGTTCTGGTTATTTTTAACTGAAAGGGAAAAAGAGTGACCAATGCCGGCAGCGCACCAACAATAATATAAAAGAGGGAGGCACATATACATGCATGAATTTTTAACAGGCATCTTTTTCTGGTTTGCCATCACTGTCTGCCTTGTGGGAATGCTGGTGCGATTTGTTCAGTATTTCCGGGGGCTGAGCTGGCAGCTGGACCGGGTGGCTTATAAAGCCCACCCAAAGGCTGGGATGAAAGGCGCGTTCCGCTCCATATACAAATGGCTGATTCCCTACGGCACGTATGGATGGCGTACCCAGCCGTTTATGGCAGCCGCGTTTTTCGGCTTTCATATTGGCGCGGTGTTTGTCCCGCTGTTTTTGTCTGCCCATAATATCTTTCTCGAAAACATGGTGGGGTTTTCATTGTTCACGCTGCCTGCCGGTATTGCAGACTTTTTGACGTGGCTGACCCTGGTCTGTGCCCTTTTTTTGATCCTCCGTCGCATTGTTCTGCCGGAAGTCCGGATCTTGACCACCCTGTATGATTATTTTATCCTTTTCATCGCACTGGCACCCTTTGTCACAGGACTGACGGCCCGGTACCATGTGGGCGATTATTCTTTCTGGCTCAACCTGCACATTTTTTGCGGAGAACTCCTTTTGATCGCTATTCCGTTTACCAAAATGTCCCACGTTTTTTTGTTTTTCGCCTCACGGGCCCAGTTGGGTATGGATTTCGGTATCAAGCGGGGTGGGATGAAGGGAACCAGAATGGCCTGGTAGCTGTGCTGTTGACAAAAACACCATGTAAGGAGATGTACATCCATGCCGGAAGGAAAATATTGCAATAAAACACCGATCAACACACCGGAAGAAGTGAATTCTCTGCTGTCAGATACCAGCGGAAATCAATACTATACAGAAATGCAAAGCCTTGAGGTGGATTCCGATCTTTTGTGGGCCACCATCCAGAAAACCTTGAAATCAAGGCTGCGGACCTGGCTTGAAATCTGTGCCCATTGCGGGATGTGTGCGGACAGTTGTTTCCTGTACCTGGTCAATGACCGTGATCCCAAACAGGTTCCGGCCTATAAGATTCAATCCACCCTGGGGGAGATCATCAAGCGAAAAGGCCGGGTGGACAACGCCTTTATGCGCCATGCCATGGAAGTGGCATGGGCACAGTGCACCTGCTGCAACCGCTGCGGCACCTACTGCCCCCATGGCATTGACACGGGCATCATGTTCGGATATCTGCGGGGACTCTTGTATCAGCAGGGGTTTGTGCCCTGGGAAATGAAAATCGGTGCCGGCATGCACCGGGCCTATCGTGCCCAGATGGATGTCACCGATGAAGACTTTGTCGAGACCTTTGAATGGATGGTGGAAGAAAACGAAGAGGAATACATCGGCCTGACCGTGCCGGTTGACGTTGAAAATGCCGATATTATGTATACCGTCAATGCCCGGGAGGTAAAACATTATCCCGAAGATCTGGCAGAAGCCGCCATTTTGTTCCATGCTGCCGGTGAAAACTGGACGGTTCCATCCGAGGGATGGGAGCAGACCAGTCTGGCCATGTTTGCCGGAGACTGGGCCGCCTGCAAGATGCAGGTGGAATCGGTGTATGCTGCCATGGAAAAACTGAAACCCAAACGGATGATCGGAACCGAATGCGGCCATGCCCACCGGGCCACCGTGATTGAAGGTCCCTACTGGGCCGGGCGGGAAAACGGCCTGCCGCCGGTGGAATCCATCCATTACGTTGAATGGCTGGCAGAGGCGCTCAGACAAGGCAAATTACAGATTGATCCCTCCAAACGCATCAAGGAGCCGGTCACTATCCAGGATTCCTGCAACTATGTCCGGAACCAGGGGCTGAAGAATGCCACCCGTGAGATCATGCGCCATATTGTGGAACCGGGTTATTTTGTTGAGATGTCCCCCAACAAAGAGCACAATTTCTGCTGTGGCGGCGGCGGCGGGTTCAACGGGATCGGCCTGTTCCGGAAACAGCGCAACAAAGGGCTGGAGAAAAAGCGGGACCAGATTCTTGCCACCGGCGCAAAACTGGTTCTGGCGCCCTGCCATAACTGCTGGGATGCCATTCGAGACCTGGAAGAAGAATTTAAAATCGGCATCAGGTGGTCTTTTTTAAAACCCATCATTATCAAGATGCTGGTGGTGCCGGATCATATGAAACCCGAGGAATAGAACGCCCAACCAAAAGAGGTGTATCATGTTTACAAAGATTCTATTTGCGACATCTGCAACCCAAGACAGCGATCATGCCGCCAGAGTCGCATTCAACATTGCCGGAAGCTATGATGCCCATCTGGATATTTTCCATGTGCCGGGGGTGCCTTCCCGGGGATACAGCCAGGTGGTGGTTGATGTCAAAACCAAAGAGCAGGTGGATGTTGACGATGATTATATGGAATGGGTCAAAGAAGAGATCAGAACCTATTATGCCAAATATCTGGAAAACGGATTGAAATATGATATTACCGTTGCCATCGGGTTTCCTGCAAGGGAAATTCTGCGCCGGGCAAAGGATACAGAACCGGATTTGATCCTGCTGGGCGGCAGCACCGGGGATGAAGAGCAAGCGGTTTACAAGAAAAGTGTGGCAGGCACCACCTTGCAGAAAATTGCCCGATCCGCCCGATGCCCGGTACTGGTGGTCAACCGTCCTGCAGCCTCCTTCTGGGGCGGATTGTCCAATATCACCTTTGGCACGGATTTTTCAAAAGCCTCGGATAAAGCCTTTGCATTTGCCATGAAAGTGGCCAAAACCCTGGATTGTGAACTCAATGTTTTTCATGCTCTGGATATTACCTCCGGCGCCACCGGAGACATGCTGTCCCAGGATGAGATTGAGCAGAGAATCCGGGAAGCATTGCGGATGATCCGGGGCCGCTATGAATCACGGCTCAAAGAATTGAAACACTATTCCATGGATGTCTGGGAAGGCATTCCCTATATTGAAATTGTGAAATATGCCAGGGATATTCATTCTGATCTGATTGTGATGGCGCATCATTCCAAAAAGGCTGAACAGGCGGATCCCATCCTTGGCAGCAATGTTGAACAGGTAATTGTCAGGGCAGGCTGCCCTGTTATCAGCGTAAATCGATAATTGGAGACAATGATATCATGAAAAAAAGAATTTTGATTGTGGATGATGACCCGAATATTCTGGATTACCTGGAAGCCCTGTTCAAAGACAATGGATATGATGCATACACTGCCAGAGACGCAAAGGAAGGGTTGAAAATGGCCCTGGCGCAAAAGCCGGATCTGGTTACGCTGGATATTGAAATGCCGGGTGACTGGGGTCCGCGCTTTTATCGGCAGATGGTGCAGGAAAAAACCCTTAAAAATGTTCCGGTTATAGTTATCTCAGGTCTTTCCGGAAACGTGCATGCCATTCCAAAGGCCATTGCCTCCATTAAAAAACCATTTGACCGTGAAAAGCTGCTCGGTATTGTAAAAGATGCCATCGGCTGATCCGGCAGAAGAGAAACGCCATGGCAGAACAGATTTTACTCATTGATGATGACCGCGACCATAGCGATGCATTACAAACCTATCTTGAGCGGATGCAATATGATATCACCCCGGCAGCAACGTCGGAGGAGGTGGTTCACCATCTGGAAAGTGCCAGCTGGGATATTGTGATCGGCAATTTGCTGATGGACGAAAAAACAGCGGAATGTGTTACGCACATCACAGGATCCAAAGCCTACACCCAGATGATTGTATATGGATCTGAAACCCGGTTGAATCAGGCCATGGACCGGTTCGGCCTCAAGGTGTCTGCATACCTTGTCCTTCCGCTGAACAGCAAGGCCCTGGCACTTGCTCTGAAACGGGCAAAAAAAACCAATTTTCAAATGCGCAAAACCCACCGGTATGTGGAACGGCTGACCGATCTTCATAGTGCCCAGAATCAGTTCAACCAGCTGTTTGATGCCGTTCCCTGCTATATCACCGTCCAGGATAGAAATCTTCGGTTAACCGCGATGAACAGCCGGTTTGAGCAGCATTTCGGCAACCATATCGGCGGGCATTGCTACAAAATCTATAAGCACCGCACCAGCCAGTGTGAAAAATGTCCTGTGGTACAGACATTCCAGGACGGAAAAATTCACAGCACCGAAGAAATTGTCACGTCCATTTCCGGAAAACAGTACAACGTTCTGACCCAGACGGCACCGATTAGAAATCGAAAAGGGGAGATCACCCAGGTCATGGAAATATCCACCAATATCACCCAGATCCGCCAGCTTCAGGATCACCTGACCTCTCTGGGCCTGATGCTCGGCTCCATGTCCCATGGTGTAAAAGGCATGCTGACGGCGCTGGATGGTGGCATTTATCAGCTGGAAACTGGTCTGAACCAGAAAGATGAGCTGCGGGTTTTCAAAGCATTTGCCCAGGTCAAGATGATGACCGACAAAATAAAGAAAATGGTCTTGGAAATACTGTATTATGCAAAATCCCGGGAATTACAGTATACCACCATGGAAATATGTGCTATTGTGGCCGGCATTGTAAACAGTGTCAAGCCTGTGGCCCTGCGCAACAATGTGGATTTTGTCGTATCCATGCCTGATAACTTAGGTGAAATGGAAATTGATCCCAGCTGGATGGAGGCTGCCCTGATAAATTTTTTGGAAAATGCTGTGGATGCCTGTTCGTTCGACCGGGAAAAATCCGAGCACCAGGTGACGTTGGCCGTTACCGCTTCAAAAAATGATACCATTTGCTTTGAAATCACAGACAATGGTATCGGCATGGACCAGGAAACCCGGGAAAAAATGTTCACCCTGTTTTTTACGTCCAAAGGATCCCAGGGAACCGGACTGGGGCTTTTTATTGCCCATCGGGTCATCTGCCAGCATGGGGGAACGGTTGATGTGACATCCGAGCAGAAGCAGGGGTCTGTCTTTACCATCAACTTGCCCAGAAAACGTCCGAACAACCTTCCATCAAACGGATTGCCTCCGGCCATCGCCTGAACAGCTGCAGCCAGGACCCTGCCCGCAACTGGGGAAAAATAACGGAATACCATGAGATTAACAACCAAAAGCAGGTACGGTACCCGGCTGATCATAGACCTGGCCATATACGGAGGGGATAAACCCGTCCCCCTCAGTGATGTGTCCAGGCGCCAGAATATCTCTGTGAAATATCTGGAACAGCTGACCGGTAAACTGAAAAAAGCCAATATTATCACCAGTCACCGCGGCCCTTTCGGTGGCCATATGCTGGCCAAAAAACCGGCAGACATCACTGTGGGGGATATTGTCCGCACCCTGGAACAATCCACGGCAATTACCGATTGTGCAGAAGAGGATCAAAAGCTCTGCGGAATCTGTAACCAGGCAGGCGACTGTCTGTCCAGGTGGGTGTGGGTGGAGGCCAGTAAAGCCATGTTCCGGCGGCTGGATAAAATTACCATCCAGAGTCTTTTGCAGATCCGTTCCAACGGTCAGAAAAATTCTTACAAGCAAATACGGCATTTACCGACTTTACTTTAAAGCATATCTCGGGTATGTAATTGGCTGGAATGATATTGCATCAAGATCGTAAAAATTTTTTGGAGACGTATTATCAATGATTATTCAGGGGTTAAAGCTCACCCTCCTTGGTATGGGGGTGGTTTTTTCTTTTCTTGTCCTGCTGTTTGTTCTTATTGTTGTTTTTGCCAGACTGCTCGCACCGTTCACAAAAAAAGAATTATCACAGGCTGGTGCCCGAAAACCTGCACGGAACAAACCCAGGCAGGCACCTGACGAACACCTGAAACTGACAGCCGTTGTCAGTGCTGCAATTGCAGCCCACAGGGCGCGGTCGGGCCGGCATTGACAGCTGTTTCCAATACCTCAAGGATGGTTTCAATGAAAAAAATTCACATTATGGACACCTCGTTTCGGGATGGGTTTCAATCGGTTTTCGGGGCACGTGCCCTGACAGATGATTTTCTGCCTGCTGTGGAAGCTGCTGTGGAAGCCGGTATCGATCATCTGGAAGCCGGGGGCGGGGCCCGGTTCCAGAGCCTTTTCATGTACTGCGGCGAATCCGCATTTTCCATGATGGACCGGTTTCGTAAAGCTGCCGGGCCGGATACCCGTCTCCAGACCCTTGCCAGGGGCATCAATGTGGTGGCCCTTTCAGCCCAGCCAAAGGATATGATCGATCTGCATGCAAAGATGTTCAAAAAACACGGCATGACCCATATCCGCAATTTTGATGCCTTAAATGACGTGCGCAACCTGGTGTACTCAGGGCAGTGCATCAAAGATGCCGGGCTCCACCACCAGGTGGTGGTGACCATGATGGAGCTGCCCCCCGGCTGCACAGGCGCCCATGATCCGGATTTTTATCGCAAGACCCTGCAGGAGATTCTGGATTCCGGGGTCCCGTTCGATTCTGTCTGTTTCAAGGATGCATCCGGCACCGCCAATCCTGCCAAGGTGTATGACACGGTAACGGCAGCCAGGAAACTGCTGGGAGAGGATGCATCCATCTGGATGCACTCCCATGAAACAGCCGGTATCGGTGTATCACAGTACAAAGCCGCCATTGAAGCAGGATGTGACGGTGTCTGCCTGGCAAGATCCCCTTTGTCCGGGGGGACCTGCCAGCCGGATATGATCTCCATGTGGCATGCCTTGAAAGGCACAGATTTTTTTCTGGACATTGATATTGATAAGATCCTGGAAGCCAACCGTGTCCAGGAGGAGTGCCTGTCAGCGTATTTTTTCCCGCCCGAGGCCCTGAAGGTGTCCTCTGAAGTTATTTTGTCCCCCATGCCGGGCGGGGCATTGACCGCCAATACCATGATGATGCGCGATACCGGGACCCTGCACCTGTATCCGAAAGTGATCAAGGCCATGTCTGAATGTATTGCCAAAGGGGGATTCGGTACCTCTGTCACCCCGGTGTCCCAGTTTTATTTCCAGCAGGCCTATGCCAATGTGACCCAGGGCAGCTGGCAGAAGATGACAGACGGATACGGCAAAATGGTCCTGGGATATTTTGGCAGAACCCCTCTGCCCCCTGACCCGGAAATTGTAAAAATAGCGGAAAAGCAGCTGGGCATGAAAAAATTTGACGGAGATCCGGTTGATCTGCTGGAACCGGGGATTCCCAAGGCAAAAAAGATTCTTGAAAAAGAGGGCCTGCCGGTGACAGATGAGAATATTTTCATCATAGGGGCTCTGGCAACACCCGGTGGAAACAAGGGCCTGGATTTTTTGCAAGGGGACAGGCCTATCCATGTCCGGAAGAAAAAAACTACGACAAAGCCTTCCACCGAAACAACATCTCCCAAAGAAACAACATCCCCCAAAAAAACTACATCTCCTAAAGAAACTACATCTCCTAAAGAAACGGCTTCCAAGGCAGAACCTGTTCCCGGTCCCTCTGCATCTGCTGATGGAAAAAAAGGCACCGTCTCCCTGAATTATAAAGTGACAGTTGATGGAAAAACCTATGAGGTCACAGTGGAAGATGAAACCGGGGATGTTACCGGCATCAGTGAGCCCCCAACCGAGTCTGAGGAAGCGCCCAAAGAAAAACCCAAGGTAAAGGTCAATGCCCAGATGCCGGGCAATGTGTATCAGATTTTGTTTGATGTAGGGGATACGGTTACAGAAGGGGAAACCCTGGTGATTCTGGAGGCCATGAAAATGGAAACCCCGGTGATGTCCCCTGCCAGTGGTGTGATTGCCGCCATTCCGGTGGTAAAGGGTCAGACCGTGCAGGCAGGCGAGGTGCTGTTGACCCTTGAAGAATAGCAGCCAGATAAAAAGGATGTTTACCATGTATAGGAAGAGCCCATTTTACGTCCTCCTGTGTTTTGCTGCGCTGCTTTTGCTGATGGAAGCCCCGGTGCAGGCAGCAGGCACTGCGGCCCAGGCTGCTGATCCGGAAGCGGTCCTTCTGCCGCCCATTTTTGAGATGGCTGCCAATTTTGTGAGATCCACGGGCTTGTTCAGTTTTTTGTTCCCGGAAACAGGGCGTTTTTTTGACGGTATCGGACAATTTGTCATGATCGGCATCGGGATTTTGCTCTTATTTCTTGCCATCAACAAAAAATTTGAACCCCTGCTGCTGGTACCCATCGGATTCGGCGCCATTTTGGTGAATACGCCTGTGGCCGGCATGGCAGATCCGGGCGGGGTGTTGTATTATATTTATACCATCGGCATTAAAACCGGAGTATTTCCGCTCTTTATTTTCATGGGTGTGGGGGCCATGACCGATTTCGGGCCTTTGCTTGCCAATCCCAAAACCGTTCTTCTGGGGGCTGCGGCCCAGGTGGGCATTTTTATCACCCTTATCGGTGCATTGGTTTTATCCGAGTTTGTGCCGGGCATCCATTTTGACCTGTTTGATGCAGCTTCCATCGGTATCATCGGGGGAGCGGACGGTCCCACCGCCATATTTTTGTCCAGCCAGCTGTCTCCCCATCTGGTGGGTCCCATTGCCGTGGCAGCCTACTCTTATATGGCCCTGGTGCCCATGATTCAACCCCCTATCATGCGGGCTTTGACCACAAAAAATGAGCGTAAGATCCGCATGACCCAGCTGCGGCCGGTGGGGAAAGTGGAGAAAATATTTTTCCCGTTGATTGTTCTGGGGCTCTGTGTGCTGCTGTTGCCGTCAGCCGCTCCCCTTATCGGTTTTTTCATGTTCGGCAACCTGATGCGCGAATGCGGGGTGGTGGAACGGCTTTCCCAAACTGCCCAGAATGCCCTGATCAATATTGTCACCATCCTGCTGGGCCTGGGTGTGGGGGCACAGCTGTCTGCGGCACAGTTTTTGAACCTGTCCACACTGGGGATTCTTCTGCTTGGCTCTATTGCCTTTTCCATCGGCACGGCATCCGGTATCCTCATGGTGAAACTGATGAACCTGTTTTTAAAAACCAAGATCAACCCTCTCATCGGTTCTGCCGGGGTATCTGCTGTTCCCATGGCAGCCCGGGTGAGCCAGAAACTGGGCATGGAAGCCGACCCCCAGAACCACCTGCTCATGCATGCCATGGGACCCAACGTCGCAGGTGTTATCGGATCTGCTGTGGCTGCAGGCGTGCTCCTGACCTTGAAAAGCCTGGTGATATGATGAATTTTATTAGGAGGAAAACATGACCATCCGTGTATTGATGACCAGAAGGGTTCCCAGACTGACCAGCGGCATGGACCTGTCTTTGCTGCCGACATTGTCTGAAATGCTCATTGACCTGCGGGCCATGGCGGACCGCCAGCCAGGGTATATTTCCGGGGAGACACTGCGGAATGTGGATGATCCCCATGAATACCTTGTGATCAGTACATGGAAATCCCTTGAGGCATGGAACTGGTGGATGCGCAATAATGAGCGGGCTGAGCTGGAAGGCCGGATTGATGCCCTTTTAGGGTCTTCAACCGTTTACAAGGTTTTCAGTTATGACTGACCCTGACATGCCATAAAAAAAATAACAAATGCCCGGCAGCATGACACTGCCGGGCATTTGTTTTGACGATATCTTCAGACAGAAGTGAAATAATTATGCCACAGTGGCTATCAGATCCCCTTCTTCCACTTCATCGCCCACATTTTTCACAATTTTTTCAACCACACCGTCACAGGGGGCATACACGATAGTTTCCATTTTCATGGCTTCGATCACCATGATTTCGGTATCCTGTTCAATGGTTGCGCCTGTTTCAATGTCCATTCTGATGATTTTGCCTGGTAAGGGCGCTGTTACTTCGTTTGCCATGGTTTTTCTCCTTTGGTTATTTTTGTTTTCTGTAAAATTGTATGTATCAGGTGTTAACCGCTAGGTTATGCCATTTTTATCAGGGCGCCAGCAGGGTGATGAATATGCCTGCAGCGATTACCGTGCCGATGACCCCTGCCACATTGGGCCCCATGGCATACATGATCAGATAGTTCCGTTTGTCCGCCTCTATGCCGACCTTGTGTACCACCCGTGCTGCCATGGGAACCGCTGACACGCCGGCAGCGCCCAGCAGCGGGTTGATCTTTTCCTTTGAAAACAGGTTCATTGCCTTGGCCAGCAATAGGCCTGTCATTGTGCTCAAAATAAAGGCGATCAGTCCCAGAACAAAGATAAACAGCACCTTGGGCTGCAAAAAGATGTCCGCGTGCATGGTGGCGCCGATGGGCAGCCCCAGAAAAATGGTGACAATGTTCATCAATTCATTCTGTGCCGCACCTTTGAGCCGTTCCACCACACCGGATTCCTTGAACAGGTTTCCCAGCATCAGCATGGCAATGAGCGGTGCAGATGCCGGAATGAGCAGGATGATAAGAAAGGTGGATACAATGGGAAACAGCAGTTTTTCCCGCTTGCTCACCGGCCGGGCCTTGGCCATTTTTATCTGACGTTCCGCTTTGGTGGTCATCAGCCGCATGATGGGCGGCTGGATAATGGGCACCATGGCCATGTAGGAATAGGCTGCCACAGCGCAGGCCCCTAAAAGCTGGGGTGCCAGCTTGGAGGAAATAAAGATGGTGGTTGGTCCGTCAGCCCCGCCGATCATGCCGATGGTGGCAGCTTCCATGATATTGTATCCCATGGCATGGGAGGCAAAAAAGGTCAGATACACCCCGGCCTGGGCACCGGCCCCTAAAAAGATCAACCGCGGGTTGGCCAGCAGGGGGCCGAAATCCGTGAATGCGCCTATGCCCAGAAAGATCAGCGGCGGGATAATTTCCCAGTGGATGCCGTAGTGGTAAAATTTCCACAGCAGTCCCAGCTCAGGTTCCATCAGTCCGCTCAAGGGCAGGTTCACCAACAGGATACCGAACCCGATGGGCAAAAGCAGCAGCGGCTCATATTGTTTTTTTATGGCCAGAAAGATCAGGGTCAGGCCGATAATCCACATCACGATCATACCTGGTGTCAGGTGCACAAAACCGGTTGTGTTCAGCAACGAATATAAGTTATTTATCATCCTGGATATCTCCTTTCTTTTTTCGTGCCATGCGGTCAACGACAAAGGCAGTGATTTTAATAGACAGGTACAGCATGGTCATACCGAAAAAAACACTGATAATGCCTTGAACAAAAATTCCACCAGGTGACATGTTTCCGTTCCTTTTTTAGCTGTTACAGGTGCAACAAAGTTGTCATGCGCAACCATTAAAAAATTCTGACAACCTTAATGCATGCCTGAAAATTTGTCAACATGTAATCATAAATGTAATCATATATGTGATTATGATATCAAAAAAAGGGAATTAAGTGATCTGGAGGGGTAATCGTCCTGGATAAGCGTCGTGGTGTGTCATCTGCATCTGATTTCAATGCTGTTTTTTGAGTTCATCAACCCGGGTACGGCCGGACAAGGGAACCCCGCTTCGGTAGGAGGCCCGGGCAATGAGATGGGCAGCCACAGGGGCGGTGAACAAAAGCAGGGCAATGATGAAACCGGCCCGCAGAAAAATGCCTGTCTGCTGATGGAAAAAGGCATGGGCCAGGACCACCAGGCCGGCCCCGAGGGTCCCGGCTTTGGTGACCGCATGCATGCGTGTCAGGGTGTCCGGCAGCCGGATCACCCCCAGTGCCGCCACCAGACAGAAAAGGCTGCCCAGGATCATCAGGGTGCCGGTGAGATATTCAATCATGGAATCTCCTTTTTTCTGGAAGGTGTTTCTGGAAGGTGTTCACAGGGGGTGTCTGATTTTTGGTGGTGATCAGGTTGGGATGGTTTTTTTTGGGAGCCTTTCTGGATGAATCTGGCCAGGGCGATGGTGCCTAAAAAAGCGATACAGGCATAGGCAATGGCCACATCCAGGTAGCTGGTTTCCCGTGTATGGATGGAAAGAATCACCAGAAAGGTCACCACCAGAACAGACAGCAGGTCCATGGCAACCACCCGGTCCGCAGCAGTGGGGCCTTTTGACAGGCGCCGCAAAAGCAGAAGCATGCCGGCCAGCAGTATGGCCATGGACACCTGGCCTGCCCCATGCAGAAAAGCAGTTCCCCCGGTCATGACCGCATCACCTCCAGTATCCGCCGTTCCAGTCCGTTTTTGATGTCTGCCCTGGTTTTGTCAATCTCTTGAAGAAACATGACATGGACATACAGGATTTTTTTGTCTTCCGACAGGTCCACACTCAGGGTGCCCGGGGTCAAAGACAACAGGTTGGCCACCAGAAAAATTTCCAGATCTGTCCGGGCCGTCAAAGGTACCCCGATGATACCCGGGCGATTGATGTGTCCGGGGGTGATGACATCCCAGGCTACCTGCAGGCTGGAAACCATCAGTTCCCCAAAAAAATAAGCAGCCAGGTTCAGGGTTTTGGGCAGTTTTGTAAAGTATCCGGTTTCCGGATACAGGGGGCTGGAAAGCCACAAAATCAGGTATCCCACGGCAAAACCGGACACAAAGACACCAATGCTGCCCGAGCCCAGCAAAAGGGTGAACACACCGGCAAAAAAGATGTTGAGCAGAAAAAGCGGCATCAGCCACCTCCTTTTACAGCACGTACATAGGCTGCAGGATTCATCAGCTGTTCACCGGCTGCAAGTGACAGCTGCATGACCGGCTCCATGAAGAGTCCCAGGAGTACCGTGAAAAGGCACAAGCACAACACCGGGGCCATCATCCAGGCAAAATGGTTCTTTGGCAACGGCAGGGGGACTTTTCGGGGAGATTGTTTCCAGAAAGCTTCCAGCCAGATTTTGGCCATGGAAAACAGTGTCAGCAGCCCCACAGCCGCCGCAACAGCCGCTGCTGTGTAATGGCCGCTCTCCAGGCAGGCGGAGATGATCAGCAGTTTGGCCCAGAAACCCGACAGGGGGGGGAACCCGGCCAGGGAAAATGCCGGGATGAAAAATCCGGCAGAAAGCAGACCATGGGTTTTGTAAAGGCCGCCCATATGGGACAGGTGAAATGTGCCGGTGGCCCTGTGGATGAGACCGCCCGCCAGAAACAGGTTGGATTTGGCAATAATGTTGTGCACCATATAGACCAGGGTGCCGGCCAGGGCCAGGGGGGTGAACACGGCAAGTCCCAGTATCATATATCCCACCTGGCTGATGATGTGAAAAGACAGGATGCGGCGGATATCCATCTGGGATGCTGCCGTCACAACCCCGGTTACCATGGTGAGCATGGCTGCACCCATCAGGATGGTGTGGGTGATGTGGGTCTGGGTGACAAACACCAGGGTAAACAGCCGGATCAGGGCATATACCCCCACCTTTGTGAGCAGACCTGCAAAAAACGCAGCCACTGCAGCCGGCAGGGTGTGATAGGCTGCCGGCAGCCAGAAGAACAAAGGAAACAGGGCCGCTTTTATGCCGAATGCCGTCATCATCAGCATGGCGGTGCTGGTGAACAGGGCGGTGTTTTCCACCTGTGCGGCCTTGTCATGCAGGTCAGCCAGGTTCAGGGTGCCGGTAAGCCCGTACAGCAGCCCGATGGCGGTTATGAGAAACAGCGTTGCCAACAGGTTCAATACAACGTATTTCACGGCATTGGTCAGGCGGCCGGCCGGGTTTTCCATGACCATGATACCAAAGGATGCCATGAGCATGACCTCAAACCACACATACAGGTTGAACAGATCTCCTGTGAGAAATGCCCCGCAGATGGCACCTGTTAGAACCTGCATAAAGGGATAGAACCCGGCTTTTATCTGCCGGGTTTCTATGTCTTTTGCGGCATAGACCACCACTGCCGTATGGATGACTGCCGTAACCAGCACCATAACCCCGCTCAGATAATCAGCCACAAGGCAGATACCGGCAGGAAAGGGCCAGGCCCCCACCCACAGGACAATGACGTTTTGTTCCATTACCTCTGCCATGAGCAAAAAGCATATGAACAGGTGAGCCAGAGCCCCGGCAATGGCCACTGTGCCGGCATGGCGGTCTTTCACCCTTGCAAGGATGAACAAAACTGCAACCACCAGGGGCAGCAGGATGGGAAAGGCCGGCAGGTTTGTCATTCTTTTCCCTTTTGCCCGGTAATTTCCGGCAGATCGGTTTCGTCTGTTTCAAGAACAAACCGGTCCTGGTCAGCATCCAGGGTACCGGTCTGGTCATGGGTGCGAAACAGCAGGATCAGCAGGAAAATGGTCATGGCAAACCCGATCACAATGGCGGTGAGTATCAATGCCTGGGGCAGTGCATTGGCAGCCGGAGCCGCAAGAAGGCTTTGTTGTGCACCAATCAGCGGGGGATTCACAGGGGCCAGTCTTCCGGCGGTAAAAATCAGCAGGTTTATTGCATTGCCCATGAGGATAAGGCCGAAAACAAAGCGTATCAAAATCCCTGAAAGCATTAAAAAAAAGGCTGCGCTGACCATCAGTCCCACCACAATTGCCAGAAAATGTTCCATGGCTAGTTTTCCTCTAAGGCCAGTAAAATGGAAAGAATGGCACCCAGAACCGCCAGAAAAACCCCCATGTCAAAGATCAGCGGCGTGCCCACGGAAAACCCGTTCCCATGCCACCAGATTCCCGTGAGAAAAGGGGTTCCCGTGAAAAGGGCCGGCAGTCCTGCTGCCATGGCCATGGCCAGGCCGGTCATGGCCATGGTAGCCGGGCGGATGCGGATGGCCCGGCGTACCTGGTCCGCCCCCTCGGTGATGGCAAACAGGGCAAAAGCGGTCCCTGCCAGAAGGGCGGCGGAAAACCCGCCCCCTGGTTCATGGTGGCCCCGAAGCAGCACATACACGGCAAATACCAGCATCAGGCCCACCATGAGGTGGGTGGCGGTTTTTAAAATAACCGACTGCATTACCCCTCCTTGTGTCTGCGGATCAGGGTTACCGCTGCCCAGGCAGCCAGCACCACCACGCAGATTTCCCCTAAAGTGTCCAGGCTCCTGAAGTCCACCAGAATAACATTGACGATATTGCGGCCGTGGGCGGCAATATAGGCATGGTTTTCAAAAAAGGCGGTGAGAGTCCGGTCCAGGGGTACCTGTAAAACACCCATCAGCACGGTGGTCAAAACAAGGCCTGCCCCCAGGGACAGACCGGCATCCTTGATGGTTCTGGAATATGGTCTTTTGGTGACCGTATCCATGGGAGGCAGCCGCAGCAGTACCAGGGATACGAAGATGACGGTCAGGGTTTCCACCAGCAGCTGGGTCAATGCAATATCCGGCGCCCCGAAAACAAGGAAAATCAGGGCCACCCCTGATCCCACACCCGCCAGTCCGCCGATGGCGGAAAGCCGTTTTCTGGCGGTAACCACCACACCGGTGGATGCCAGGATAAAGGCAAACAGACCAAATGCGATATGGGGGCCAACGATTTCGGGTAACACCAGGGCAGCAGGGAAATGACATATCCAGGGCCATCCCACAGCCGCCACCATGGTAAAAATGGTGACAAACAGATAAAAGTGCAGAGACCCGTTCTGAATTTTTTTGGTGAAACCGCCGGCCAAGGAAAGAAACCCATCCAGGGCGCGCTGGTACAGCTCAGGGGTTGTGATCCAGGACCGCTGCACAAAGGTTTCAACCCCATGCCGGAGCAAAATACGGTAACGATAGATGAGGCTGCCCAGGGCCAGGGTAAGGATGCTCAGAAAAAGGGGCAGGTTGATGCCGTGGAAAAAAGCCAGCCGGATGTCTGCTCTGTCCGGATGGATGGAAAATACCGCCGGCTGTACCAGGTTTGCGGAAACCCACTCCGGTATGATGCCGAAGATGATGCCCACTGTGCCCATGACGGCCGGGCCCAGGCGCATGGTCCAGGGGGCTTCCTGAACAGCCTGCATGTTTTGTGGTGGTTTTTGCAAAAAAGGGGTGATAAGGATGATGGCTGCCACAGCTGTCATCAGGGCGTTGGATATCAGGGTGGCACCTGTGGCAAAGGCTGGAAACATCTCTTCGGCCAGGGCACCTTCATACATGATCTCTTTGCCGATGAACCCGAAAAACAGCGGAAACCCTGCCATGGACATGGTGGCAGCTGCCACGGCCAGGGCTGTCAGGGGCATCTGTTTTAACAACCCGCCCAGATGTGCAAGGTCCCTGGTGCCGGTCTGGTGGTCAATGCTGCCCACGGCCAGAAACAGGGCTGCCTTGTAAAGGGCATGGACCATGAGAAACGTGGCTGCAGCTGTGAGGGACAGGACATTTTTGCCCCCCAGAAACAACGTCAGAATCCCTAAAGCCATCAGGGTGGTATAGGCCAGAATCCGTTTGAGATCACAGGGGGCCAGGGCCTGGACCGCCCCCCACAGGGCGGTGGCACCACCGATGACCACCAG
>DATFJY010000246.1:0-10361 GCA_035268905.1 Desulfotignum sp. | reverse complement strand
CGCCGGTGAAAAACAACGCCATTGCGGTGCTGGCTGACGGCGGGGGCCATGCCACCATTGCAGCGGATTTGCTGACCGACTACGGCATTCAGCTGGCGGATCTGTCTGAAAAAACAAGGCAGAGTTTACAAAAACTGCTGCCCGAGGCAGCCTCTGTGGTGAACCCTGTGGATGTGGCCGGCGGCACGGATGCGGATCCCAGCATATTTGCCGACTGCGCCAAAATTCTGCTCAAGGACCCGGCCGTGGGCGGCCTGCTCATTGTGGGGCTGTTCGGGGGCTATGGCATCCGGTTTGAAAAAAGCCTGGCCATTGGTGAAGAACAGGCAGCCCACCGCCTGGGGGCCATGGGCAGGAAACGCGGCAAGCCCATTTTTGTGCATTCCCTTTACAGTGCCTATGATTCCCATGCCCTGGACCTGTTGCGGCACTATGACATCCCGGTGCATGACTCGCTGGATATTGCCTGCAAAAGCATGGCCTGTCTGTGCACCTACGGCAGTTACCTGAAGACCTACCATGCCAAGACCAATTTCGTACTCAACTGGCGGGAAAAAGCCAGAACCGAGGGAAATTCCGTTATTCAGGCAGCCCTTGCCGAAGGCCGGCATGTGCTGCTGGAACATGAAGCCAAGCAGCTCATCAAACTGCACGGTGCCCCCACTGCGGTGGGCGGTCTGGCAACAACCGCTGACGAGGCCGTGGCTATTTCCCGGGAGATCGACGGCCATGTGGTCATGAAGATAGTGTCCCCTGATATTCTGCACAAAAGTGATGCCAACGGGGTGATGCTCAATATCGGGGATGCGTCCCAGATAAAAGCGGCATTTGACATCATCATGGAAAATGCCCGCATCTATGATGCCGGAGCAGACATCAGGGGGGTGCTGGTGGCACCCATGGCAGCCAAAGGTCTGGAAATCATCATCGGCACCAAGATCGATGAGCAGTTCGGGCCGGTGATCATGTACGGCCTCGGGGGCATCATGGTGGAGATCATGAAGGATGTGACCTTCTGGGTGCTGCCGGTATCCCCGGCCTCCTGCAAAAAAATGATTGAGGATACAAGGTCTTCGGTCATATTGAGCGGTGTCCGGGGACAGAAAGGGTATGACAAGAAAGCCCTGCGTAAGCTGCTGGGCATCTGCTCGGAACTGGTGGAATCCTATCCCGAGATTCAGGAAATGGACCTGAACCCGGTCCTTTTGTATGAACATGGCCTGGATGTGGTGGATGCCAGAATTATCCTGAAAAAATAGGTTTACAAAAAACCGGTAAGGCGCTAAATTCCTGAAGGGTGTTAAAGTCCCAAAAAAACACCTTTTATATGAAAGCCATCAGTGCTCAGCTAACAGCTAATGGCTAACAGCTAAAAGCTAATGTCTAACAGCTTTTGTTGTTGTGCCCGCCAGGACATGGGGGTTATTCAGATAGTCAGCAGTTTTGGTACGTGAAACTTCAAACAAAGTACAGAAAGGAGGAAACGACAGAAAAAAATCAGATAAAAGATTTATGGTGCAGGATTGTTGCCTGCATCTTGGCTGATAATTTACATTTTATGGAGGTTTAGATGAAAAAATTACTCGTTTTGGCAATCACAGCATTTTTCGGCATGGTTCTTTTCTTTGGATCCGCTCCTGTTCAGGCAGATCAGACCTTTGTCACCATCGGGACCGGCGGGGTTACCGGGGTTTATTATCCCACCGGCGGCGCCATTGCCCGCCTGGTGAACAAGGACAGAAAAACACACGGCATCCGATGCTCCGTGGAAAGTACCGGTGGGTCTGTGTATAACCTGAACACCATCCGGGCCGGTGAGCTGGATATGGCCGTAGCCCAGTCGGACTGGCAGTACCATGCCTATCATGGCACACCAGGTACCCCTTTTGAAGCATCCGGGCCGGACAAAGATCTGCGGGCCGTTTTTTCCGTGCATCCGGAACCCTTTACCGTGGTGGCCAGAAAAGATTCCGGTATCAAGACTTTTGCCGATCTCAAAGGCAAACGGGTCAATGTGGGCAACCCCGGATCCGGACAGCGGGGCACCATGGAAGTGGTCATGGAAGCCTTAGGATGGACCATGGATGATTTCAGGCTGGCCTCCGAGCTGAAACCGGCGGAACAGTCCGCAGCCCTGTGCGACAACAAAATCGATGCCATTATCTACACCGTGGGCCATCCCTCCGGTTCCATCCAGGAAGCCACCACCTCCTGTGATTCCATCCTGGTACCTGTGGAAGGCCCGGCCATCGACAAACTGGTGGCGGATAATGCCTATTACCGGAAAGCCACCATTCCCGGCGGCATGTACCGGGGGACAGATACCGACACCACGACATTCGGTGTGGGCGCTACTTTTGTTTCTTCGGCAAACGTGCCAGAAAACGTGATCTATCACGTGGTCAAGGCGGTATTTGAAAATTTTGACGACTTCAAGAAACTGCACCCGGCATTCGAGGTGCTGGTAAAAGAAGAGATGGTCAAAGACGGCCTGTCAGCCCCGCTGCATGACGGTGCTGCCAAATATTACAAAGAAGCCGGTCTGCTGTAGTTTTTGGTCAGACTGAACCATATGAGCGTGCGGGGCGAAAGGCTGCCGCGCACGCTTATCTTTTTTTCTTTCCTATTGCACAATCCTTTTTTACGGAGGCTTTGTCACCATGACCGCTGACAAAAAGCAAACGGTTCCGGATGATGTAAAGGACTTTGTGGCCGAGGTGGAAGCCGGTGCCAGAAATCCGGTGGGTGCGGTTCCGAAAAACATTCTGTTTTTCGTTCCGTTGATCTGGACCCTGTTCCAGCTCTGGTATGCATCCCCCCTGCCGTTTATCCTGAATTTTTTTGTTCTCAATGACACCGAAGCCCGTTCCATTCATCTGGCATTTGCCATGTTTCTGTCCTATACCGCTTATCCCACCTTCAAGTCATCCCCCAGGGAGTATATCCCGATACAGGACTGGTTTTTGGGTCTGGTGGCAGCATTCTGTTCCGCCTATCTGTTTATTTTTTACGAGCAGATGTCAGCCAGACCCGGCATTCCCACCACTCTGGATCTGGTGGTGGGGGTGATCGGCCTGATACTGCTTCTGGAAGCGACACGTCGGGCGTTGGGGCCACCCCTCATGGTGGTGGCGGCCGTGTTTCTCACCTATACCTTTTTCGGGCCCTACATGCCGGATGTCATTGCCCATAAAGGGGCCAGCCTGTCCAAGGGCATGTCCCACTACTGGCTGTCCACCGAAGGGGTATTCGGCGTGGCATTAGGGGTATCCACGGGCATGGTGTTCATGTTTGTACTGTTCGGCTCGCTGCTGGAATCAGCCGGGGCCGGCAACTATTTCATCCGCACCGCCTACGCCGGACTGGGCCATATGCGGGGCGGGCCTGCCAAGGCAGCCGTGGTATCTTCGGGCATGACCGGGCTGGTGTCCGGATCATCCATTGCCAATGTGGTCACCACCGGGACGTTTACCATCCCGTTGATGAAAAAAGTGGGGTTTCCGGCGGAAAAAGCCGGGGCCGTGGAAGTGGCCGCGTCCACCAATGGTCAGCTTACGCCGCCGGTCATGGGGGCGGCCGCCTTTCTCATGGTGGAATATGTGGGCATCTCCTATGTGGAGGTGATCAAACATGCATTTTTGCCGGCCATTATTTCCTATATCGCCCTGGTGTATATCGTGCATCTGGAGTCCTGTAAAATCGGCCTCAAAGGTATGGAAAAGCCGGTTGTCAAAACCGTGACCCAGAAATTGACGTCGTTTGTGCTTACGATTTTGACCCTGATCATTCTGGCCGGCGGGACTTACTATGGCCTGGGCTGGATCAAGACAGTTGCCGGTGGTGCCACCCTCTATGTGGTGGTGCCGCTGATCGTGATCGTTTATCTTATTCTTATCTGGCTGGCCTGCCAGGTGCCCGAGCTGGAATATACCCATGAAATCAGCAAGCTGCCCAAACTCAGAGAAACCGCCCAGGCCGGGTATTATTTTCTGCTGCCCATCGTGGTGCTCATGTGGTGCCTGACCGTGGAGCGGCTGTCACCGTCGTTGTCTGCCTACTATGCCACGGTGGTGCTCATCTTTATCGTGCTCACCCAACGGCCGTTGAAAGGGATTGTCCGAAAAAACAGCGCCCCGGAATTTGCCTTTAAAATGGGATGGGACAACCTGATCGCCGGCATGGTGGCCGGGGCCAGAAACATGATCGGCATCGGGGTTGCCACGGCAGCTGCCGGCATTGTCGTGGGCACGGTGACCCTCACCGGCATCGGCCTTGTCATGACCGCGTTCGTGGAATTTATTTCCGGCGGCAACCTGCTGCTCATTTTGTTGTTCACCGCCATCATCAGCCTGCTGCTGGGCATGGGCCTGCCCACCACGGCCAACTATATTGTGGTGTCCACCCTGATGGCGCCGGTGATTGTGCATTTAGGGGCCTTGAACGGGCTGGTGGTACCCTTGATTGCCGTGCATCTGTTTGTGTTCTATTTCGGTATCCTGGCGGATGATACCCCGCCGGTGGGGCTGGCAGCCTTTGCTGCGGCCGGGATATCCGGGGGAGACCCCATCCGTACCGGTATCCAGGGGTTCACCTATGATATCAGGACAGCGGTGCTGCCGTTTTTCTTTATTTTTAACACAGAACTGCTCATGATCGGGATCCAGAACTGGGTTCATCTGACCATTGTCATTACATCCGCCGTGGCGGCCATGCTGGTGTTTGGTGCGGCCACCCAGGGATACTGGATCACCAAAAGCCGGTTTTATGAGAGTTTGGCACTGCTGCTGGTGACCTTTACCCTGCTGCGGCCCGGGTTTTTCTGGGACAAGGTGTATGAGCCCTATAATGAGCGGCCGGGGGTCGAGCTGCTCCAGGCCATGGAAAAGCAGGATGAAAACACCATGATCCACCTGGTGATCCAGGGCGAAACCATGGACGGTGATGAATATACCAAATCCCTGATGCTGCCGGTTGGAAAGGAAGGCGCGCCGGAAGACCGGCTCAGGGAGGTGGGTTTCGAAGTGCTGGAAGATGATGGGAAAATGATTGTTGACAATATCATGTTCGGCAGCAATGCCGAACGAATGGGCATCGATTTTGACCAGGAAATTGTGTCCGTGATGATGGAGGCGGATCGCCCCCCCAAACAGCTCATGTTTATCCCGGCCCTGGCCCTGCTGGGCCTGATCTATTTTCTGCAAAAACGGCGGCAGACACCGGAAGAGGCGTCCAGGCTGCAGTTGTAAAAGAGAGGGGTGTATGTTCAATAAAATTCTGGTGCCTGTGGATATTGATTATCCAAAGACATCCAAGGCAGTGTATGACAATGCAGCGGAACTGGCTTCCCTGAGCGGTGCCCAGATCCGTATTGTGTCGGTGATGCCCGGGTTTACCATGCCCATTGTGGCCTCTTTTGTCACTGAAGAGATCAAAAAAGAAGCACGGGCGCAGTTTCAGAAATTCCTGGATGATTTTGTGGCGGCAAACTGTCACGGGGGCAATGTTTCCCACAAGGTCCTGGTGGGAAAACATTATGAGGAAATTTTGAAAATGGCAGACAAATGGGGTGCAGACCTCATCGTGGTGTACCATAACCGCAGCCGGACCGTGAACGAGGCGTTTTCCAACACCTGCGCCCAGAAGGTGGTCAAGGAAGCCAACTGCTCGGTGCTGCGGCTGCGCAATCTGCTCAAATGACCTGCCGGGTTCTGACATGACCCGCACGGTTCCAGTTTCCTGTCCCATGGACTGTTTTGACCTGTGCCGGTTTCAGGTAACGGTCACAGACAGCCGGATCACCGGGATAACGGGTGATCCGGACCATCCGTTGACCTGCGGGATGATCTGCTCCAAGGGCCGGAACCTGGTGAAGCGGCAATTCCATCCGGAGCGGCTGCAGCATCCCATGGTAAGGCGCAAGTCCGGTTTTGTACGTACAACCTATGCCGAGGTGCTGGATCGCATAGCAGACACCCTGACATCCGTGCATGACCAATGGGGACCCACCGGGGTGCTCAACTATGCCAGTGACGGATACGGGGGGGTAAAAAGCCGGATCCAGTCCATTTTTTTCAACTGCCTGGGCGGAGATACCCGGTTTTCCGGCAGTCTTTGCTGGGCAGCGGGTATTGCAGCCCAGACCTTTGATTTCGGAGAGGTCCGGGGCCATCTGCCCGAAGATGCTGCCAATTCCGATCTGGTCATGGTGTGGGGCAGAAACCCCAAAGCCACCAGCCTGCATTTTTACACCCTGCTCAAACAGGCAGAAAAAAACGGCACCCGTATCATTGTTATCGATCCCATCCTTTCGGATACAGCAACCTCCCTTGGTACGCATATGGCGGTAAAACCTGGTACAGATGCGGCCCTGGCACTGGGCATGGCCCATGTCATTGTTACGGAAAACCGGTATGACAGATCATTTGTGCAGAACCATGTCCTGGGGTTTGACCGGTTCTGTGAATATCTGGACCGGTTTGATCCGGAAACCGCTGCAATGATCACAGGCATATCAGCGGACACCATCCGGAATCTGGCCAGAGATTATGCCGCAGCCAGTGCCCCGGGCATCTGGATAGGCTACGGTCTGCAGCGGTATGCCAACGGCGGGAACACAGTGCGCAGCATTGATGCCCTGGCTGCGGTGTGCGGCCATGTGGGCAGACCCGGCACCGGGGCCAACTATGCGGCAAAATCCCTGGCCCCGCTGCTGAACCGGCCGGAAAAAAAAAGCCAAATCCATGTCACGGCATCCCGGACCTTTTCAGCCCCCAGGCTGGGCCATTTTCTCCAGACCGTGGATAATCCCCCCATTACCGCGGCGTTTGTGGCCGGGGCAAACCCGTTGAACCAGAGCCCGGATCTCGCAGCCGTGGTATCAGGATTTGACCGGATTCCCTTTAAGGTGGTGTTTGATCACTTTATGACAGACACGGCCCGGCATGCGGATCTGGTTTTGCCGGCCGCCACGGTGTTTGAGCAGGAAGATCTGTTTGTCACCTCCATGTATTCCCATGTGCTCAATTATTCGCAGAAGGCGGTGGAACCGCCGGATACCCTGATGCCGGAAAGTGATTTTTTCCTGGCCCTGGCAAAACACATGGGCATCGATACCATGGGGTTTTCCTCTTCGCTGGAATATCTGGCCCAATGTGCGGCCCCGCTGCTGGAAAGCCTGGGAAAAGATCCGGACACGGACCTGGATGCACTTGCCGGTGAATACTTGCGCATCCCCGGTCATGACATTCCCTGGGCAGACAAAAGATTTGCCACCCCGTCACAGAAAATTGAAATTTTCAGCCCCGCAGCCCAAGCTGCCGGTCACTCGCCGCTGCCCTGCTTCCTTTCCCCGCTCCAGTGCGAGGCGTGTTTTCCTTTGCGGCTGCTCACCTGCAAAACCCAGCGGTCCATGCATTCACAAGCATTTGTTTTTGAAGACCGGGCACCGGCCGTGTATGTGAACCAAAAAACCGCACAAAGCCTTGGCATTATCGGACAGGAAAAGGTGTGCATCTCCACCCGGCAGGGAAAAGTGACGGCAAGGCTGGTTCTGGATGACGCCGTTTGTGAGAGCACCGCTTTCATGCACCAGGGCTGGTGGCACAAAAGCGGTGCCGTGAATTTTCTCACCCATGCGGGCCTGTCGGACATGGGGGAGCAGGCTGCTTTTTATGATACCTTCTGTACCTTGTCTACTTTACCCGGTGCCAGGTCTGGGTCCGGGAAATGAACAAAAAACTGCCCTTAACCTTGAGCTCATCCCCTTCGGCCCAGATTTTGCACTTGTAGATCTTGCCTTTTTTGGGATCCAGAATCGTACCGCCGGAATAGGTGTCCCCGTCCGGTTTCAGGCCCTGGATGATTTCCATACCCAAGGTGGGCTGGTCTTTTCTGGGATCATCATCCGGGCATTTGTCACAGGTGGGATGGGGATCGGCATCCGGTTTCAAAAACAGTTCAATGATTTTGCCGTAATATTGTCCGTCTTTTTCAAAGATCTGGACAATGGATTTGGGCTCATTGGTTTCATCGTCAATGGTTTTCCATTTTCCCACAATAGGCGCCTGTGCCAGAGCAGATCCGGTAAAAACAAAACAACCAGCAACCAGCACCAGGCTGAGCAATAACAATTTTTTCATACATTCCTCCGGAAGCAGGGGTTATTAATATCGTGATGAACGTTGTTACATCCTTTAGTCTTCTGTTTTTTCCCTGTCAAGGAAAAAGAATGGGAACTGGACATTTGCCATAAGCATGCCGGGTTTTCGATCGCTCTGTGCAGTACGCTTTCCCAATCCCCGGCCCTGGTGGTATGCTGTGCCCGGCCCGAACAGCTTATCCCTTCAGGGCATGGTTCAGCAGGGCTTCCAGTTTTTTTGCATCCATTTTGACCGGATTGGTATGAATGTTGGCATCTTCCAGCGCTTTTTGCACAATATCGGGAATATGCCGTTTTCTGATCCCCAGTTCCTTCAGATTTGCAGGCATGCCCATCTCTATCTTCAAATCGGTTACCCAGTTTACAAACGCAGTAAAATTCTGGCCCTGCAGGTCCAGATAACGGGCCGTCCGTGACATTTTGTCTTTTATACTGGCGCGGTTGAGCATGAGAACATAGGGCAGCAGGGTGCCGATCACCCGTCCGTGGTGCACCTTGAACATGCCGCCGATGGCATGGGACACGGCATGGCCCGTCCCCAGGCCCTTGTCAAAGGCAATGGCCCCCATGATGGAGGCGGCCATGGTATAGGTGCGGGCCTTGATGTTTCGGCCGCTGTAAAATGCCGGCAGCAGCCCTTCTTTGATGTAATAGATCCCCTGCAGAGCCACCCCGTCCAGGACCGGGTGAAACACGGGGCTGCTCAGGGCTTCGATATTGTGAGACAGGGCATCCATACCCGTGGCTGCTGTCAGAAACGGAATCAGTCCCCGGGTTAGCTCCGGATCGGCAATGACCACCTCAGGCATCAGATCTGGATGGTAAATACTGATTTTTTTGCCGGACTCCGGATCACTGATGACGGCATTGGCATCCACCTCAGATCCCGTGCCCGCGGTGGTGGGCACTGCGACAATGGGCATCAGTGTCTTGCGGATGACAGCATCACCGGATGTGCCGGAGGTGAATTCCCAGATGCGTGTCGGACCGGCAGCCGCTGCCAGGCAGATGGCTTTGGCCGCGTCCAGTGCACTGCCCCCGCCGATGGCGATGATCCCGTCATGTCTGCCCTGCCGCAACACTTCCGCCCCTTTTTTCACCGTGTCAAAATCAGGCTCGGAAAAGATGTCTGAAAACACAGCGGTAAAAATGCTTTCCTCTTTGTTCAGCCGGATGATGGCTTTCACAAACGGCAGTCTGGACACCCCGCGGTCCGTGACAATCAAGGGCGATGATATCCCCAGCTGCCAGCATACCTCGGGCAGTTCCTTTATCCGGCCGGGTCCGAACCGGATATGGGTGGGATGGTGCCAGTCCACCCTGGTTTCAGCAAGGGATATTTTGGGTCTGAATCGGGCAGTCATCTGAAAACTCCTGTCGGTTGCATGGTCGTCGTCTTTTAAACCGGATACCGGTTCAAATCATCGCAGAAAAAATCAATGACTGCAACGGCAAACAAGCAGCAAAAAAAATCCACACATGGCAATGAGATGGCAATTCCTTGAAAATCAACAAAAAAAGGGGTAAATTTATTATTCAAAGCAAGTCTCAGCTTGCTGCACGTCAACGTCAACCCAAAGACCAACGATTTTTGGTAAAGGACAGGACAGATATGAATAATCCAGATACAAGCATCGCGCCCATAGATCAAAATCTTTTCCCGGGTTCCGGCAAACAGATTACCCGGGTGGGACTCGGCGGAGAAGGGATTTTGCGAACCACGGGTAAAGACCGGGAAGCTCATGCGGTTATCGACGAAGCCGTAAATCAGGGTATCACCTATTATGATTGTGCCCGGGTCTACATGGACAGTGAAGTCTACTACGGCACCTTCTGGAAAGACCACCAGACGGAACGTGAATCCATCTTCCACACCAGCAAATCAGCCGACAGAACCCGTCAGGGGGCACTGGCGGAACTGCAGCAGACCCTGGACCGCCTGAACACCAGCTACCTGGACCTGTGGCAAATCCATGATATCAGGGATCAGAAAGATCTTGACCTGATTTCAGAAAACGGCGGGGCTTTGGAAGCATTTCTGGAAGCAAAGGATCTGGGGCTGGTCCGGCATATCGGCGTGACAGGGCATCATGATCCGCAGATTCTTACACAGGCGGTGAAGAAGTGGCCCGTGGATGCAGTGCTCATGCCGGTCAACCCGGTGGAGGAGATCATCGGCGGGTTCCTGACCCACACCCGTGAG
>DATFJY010000245.1:0-2561 GCA_035268905.1 Desulfotignum sp. | reverse complement strand
CAGTGACACCGGTTTTTCACACCGGCGGTAAACTATACACCCTGGCAGGCGGCAGTAAGCCGCAGCCCGCTAAAACCACGAACACCGGCACAATTGCGGATCCCGGCACAGCCCGGAATACCGGAGAGCAGGCAAGCCATGCCGAACTGGAAATCCGGAAGGACACCACCTGGGTCAGCCGGATTCCCTGTTATTCCATCAGCCACAACGTAGCCCCGGCAGACAAGGCCCTGGGCAGCGGCGGCTGCACCGACTGCCATGCCAAAGATGCCCATATGTTCTCAGGCCGGGTGGTGATGGATTATTTCGGAGACAACGGCCGGCCGGTCACCATTTCCATGGCCCGGTTCATGGGCCTGCCCGGATCCGTTAAAACCTTCAACACCCTGTTCAGCATGTTTCTGGCAGCTGCTCCCTGGCTGTTTGCGGCAGGGATCCTGATGCTCACTGCAGGTGCAGGTGCTCTGTTTTTCAGGCATCCCAGCAGGACCGGACAGGGGACGGCACAATCAAAAATTCTTTTTTGGTGTATCTGTGTGTTCCTCTGCTTTACTGCAGCCCATGGGATGATACTCATGCATACCGGTTTATTCGCCTACTGGCAAAAAACAGTTTCCCAGATGCCGTCATGGCAGGGAATGCTGCTGATGCTGGCAGCAGCAGGCGGATATTTCTTTCTGGTTCATACCCGGGTCCGGCCCGGTCTTTTGTCTGCCAGTCTGCAGGCGTGCGGTGCCGGCACTGCTGTCACCGGCATCCTGTTATGGACCGGACTTCCCGGCCATACCGGTTTTCAATTTCTGATGCTCATGCTGCACGGCATTTTTGCGGCAGCCATGGCCGGGCTGCTGGTATTTCTGTCTCTGGGTAAAAACATTGGTCATAACAATGGATTTTTCCGGTAATGCATTACACAGGGTGGTATTTTTATTCCCCACAAGATCCTTTACAAAAAATTTACACCCTTATATGATGCACGTATTGTCCTCCATGACAGCATGATGGGTGGACCGCAAAACAAAAATCAGACGGCTGCACATACAATAACACCGGTTTTTTGAACAAAGGGGAGTAAAAATGGGCGAACTTTATACAACCAGGGAGATTGCAAAATTTTTAAATATCAATGAAAAAATGGTATACGCCCTGATATCGGAAAAAGGCCTGCCCGCCACCAAGGTCACCGGAAAATGGCTGTTTCCCATCAACCTTGTGCGCCAGTGGGTGGAAGCTGGCACGGAAAACTATCCCCAGACCGCCCAGTTGCCCGCCTACCACGGTCTGGTGCTCATTGCCGGCAGCAATGATCTGCTGCTGGACAAACTGATCGCCACCTTCAATGTCAAACATGAGCATCACATGGCTTTGTTTGGCATGGCCGGCTCCCTGGGGGGGTTGAAAGCCCTGAAACAGAACCTGTGTCACATTGCATCCAGCCATCTTCTGGGAGACAATGATGAATACAATTTTCCGTTTCTAAAGGATGAAATGGACCAGATGCCGGCGGTGGTCAATTTCTGCCAGCGGGAACAGGGAATTGTGGTCCAGAAAGGAAATCCCGGGCAGATCGATTCGGTAAAAGACCTGTGCAGTCCTGAAATCACAATCGTCAACCGGCAGATGGGCACCGGCACCCGGAAACTGTTCGATAAACTGCTGCAAACCCATGGCATTGACGGTCAGACCATCAACGGATATGACACCACACTGTCCCGGCACATGGATGTGGGCCTGGAGATTCTCAATGACCGGGCCGATGCCGGGCCTGCCATCCGGCCGGTGGCCAACATCCTGGGGCTGGATTTCATCCCGGTAAGCTGGGAGCGGTTTGACCTGCTGATCACCAAGGAACGGTTCTTTGACCAGGGCATCCAGCTGTTCCTGTCTCTACTCAAAGGAAAGGTAATCCGGGAAACCGCTGATAAATACGGGGGCTATGACCTTTCCATGACCGGAAAAATGGTGTATCCACACGCCTGACAATCTGGAAAGCGCGTGAGGCTGCCTTCTAATCCCCGGCGGCATTCCGGTACATTTCAATAAAATTGTGTAATTTTTTGGCTTTGGCCGCCATGTAGTCTATCCAGATGGACAGGACCTCTTTTCCCTCTTCCGTGATGGTGTAAATGCGCTTGGCAGCCCCGGTCTCTTTGGTTTCCCATGCAGATTTCACCAGGTTGTCATCTTCCATCTGACGCAAATGCCTGTAAACCATCCCCGGCGGGGCATCCCCGTCAATAAACCCGTAGGACTGGATATGGCCGATCAATTCATATCCATATGAGGGTTTGGTGTTCAGGCCCAGAAGGATGGATGCCTGGAGATATCTTTCCTGCCTGCCGGAGCCGGGCTTGTCTATATTTCTATTTCGCATATATTCCCCTATTGACATATATCCTTAAAGGATATAAATATTGCAGTATGGTATGTGTGTTTGTGATATATACCGTATTTACCTATACACACGCAAGAATAAGGAGGGACCAATGGCCAAAATATTTGTCAGAGAAAGACGGAAAGTGGAAAAAGGGGAAAAAAAGCCAAGACTCAGGGTCGTGGGT
>DATFJY010000244.1:0-7240 GCA_035268905.1 Desulfotignum sp. | reverse complement strand
AAATCTGAAAAAATATCCATGCTCAAAAAAACAAATTAAACGCAGCGTCGAACGTATTATTCCTGACCCCTATTTTCACACTGAATTTCTTTCAGAAAAGAGTGGAAAACTGAATTTAAAGGGTTGCAGAAGTTTTCATGTCGATAGAAACTTTCGGATCATATTTGTAATCTGTGAAGAATGCATCCATATCCCGCAGTGCGAATACTGCTTTTGTGAAAATTTTCCTGACAATACCATAATTTTTTTAACGGTCGGACCGCATGACAAAGCCTATGCAATGAAATAATCAGGGCTAAAGTTTTAAATAAATAAGAGCAACCCTATGAACCATTCACGCACCTGGCTTTTCACAACGGTCATCCTTGCGGCGGTCATGTTTGCCATGTCCCAGTTCTACCGGGCATCGGTGGCGGTGATCTCTCCGGATCTGATGCAGGAGATGGGATTGAACGCCCTGGATCTGAGCAGGATATCTGCCGCATTTTTCTATGCCTTTGCCGTCATGCAGATCCCGGTGGGCATTTTCCTGGACACCGTGGGACCCAGAATCGCCATGACCGCGCTGACCCTTTTGTCGGTAATCGGTGCGGTTATCTTTGCTTTGGGCGAAAGCCCTGGCTGGCTGACATTCGGCCGGGTTCTGCTGGGGGTCGGCATGGCCTGCAATTTCATGGGAGCATTGAAGCTGCTCACGGTCTGGTTTGAACCCCGGCAGTTTGCCACCCTTTCCGCTGTGGTGGTGTCCCTGGGTACCCTGGGCAACATTGCCGCTGCCACCCCCCTGGTGCTCATGGTCAGTCTGGTGGGGTGGCGCCACAGTTTTCTTATTATTGCAGGCTTTACCTTTGTCCTGGCCCTGGGTTTTCTAGCGGTGATCAAAGATCGGCCAGGGGCGAATGCCAAAGAGACAGGAGACGGTGCCGTCGGTGGGACCGCAGGGGGTATCGGGAACCAGGAAAATACCTGCAGCCCGGGCGGCAAATCAGGCTCCAGGGCAAATGGCAAAAAGGATACGGCACCGGAAAATGCCGAGGGAACAGCGGATACCCGGCCCACTGTATCCCAGACCCTGGGCCGGGCATGGGCATTGTTTCACGAAAAAGACTATTGGATTATCTCGGCAGCCACCTTCTGCCGGTACGGGATATATGCCGCTGTCCAGGCCCTGTGGGCAGGACCCTTTCTCATCCATGTCCTGGAGCTGTCTCCGGTCACGGCCGGCAATATCCTTTTCTTGATGAGCATCGGCCTGATCCTGGGGTGTCCCTTTTGCGGGTGGCTGTCTGATTCCCTGGTGATTTCCCGGAAAAAGATCATCATCCCCGGTATCTGCTGCATGGTGGGGCTGCTGCTGGCAATGAACCGGCTCTCACCTGATACCGGGGTGTGGATCGTATATCTGGTATTTTTTTCCTTTGGCCTGGCGTCGGGGTCAGGCCAGGTGATGTATGCCCATATCAAGGAGCAGGTGCCCCGGGCCAACGCCGGCATGGCCATGACCGGGATCAACTTTTTCACCATGGCCGGGGTGGCGGTTTTTCTCCAGGGCATGGGCCATGTGATGGCCCGGTTTTTTCCCGGCGCCTCTTTGACCCTGCCCGCCTTTCACCTGGCATTTGGATTGTGCAGCCTGTGCCTTGCGGGCATTGCGCTGCTCTATTGCCTTACCCGGGAAACCCTGGTAAAGTGAAGACCGGCACAAGGGCAAAAACAGATAACACGGGAACCGGCAACCCAGGTGCCCCTCCTCATTTTCCTGTTCTTTTGACAGACACTGAGGGGTAAAGTACCAACATCAGATCAGGAAAAAGTGAATGAGGTTAAAATGACACTGGACAAAAATGCCTATCAGCGGATTATTGAAAACCTGAACGATGGCCTGTATTTTGTTGACAACAACCGGGTCATAACCTATTGGAACAAGGCTGCGGAAAGGATTACCGGATTTTCTGCCAAAGAGGTTATCGGCACTTCCTGTGGTGATAATATTCTCACCCACGTGGATGAACAGGGCCAACTGCTGTGTAACAAAATGTGCCCCCTGGCCCATACCCTTGCCGATGGAACGATGCGTGAAGCACAGGTCTGGCTGCATCACAAAAACGGCCACCGGGTACCGGTGCTGGTCAGGGTAAATCAGATAACGGATCAAAACGGCAGGGTTACCGGCGGCATCGAGCTGTTCACGGATATCAGCGCATTTGAAGCCAATGCGCTGCGGGTGAAGGAGCTGGAAAAGCTGGCATTTCTTGACCATCTGACCGGCCTGGCAAACAGAAGCTATATTGAAAAAGAACTGGCTGCCCGGTTTGGGGAAAAAGAACGGTACAACCTTCCCTTTGGTGTATTGTTCATGGATATTGACCATTTTAAAAATTTTAATGACCAGTTCGGCCATGATGCCGGAGATGATGTGCTGAAATTCCTGGCCGGCACATTCACCGCCAACACCAGGCCTTTTGATCTTTACGGCAGGTGGGGCGGTGAAGAATTCATCGGCATCATCCGCAATATCGGCCCCGACACATTGGAAAAAATGGGAAACCGGATCCGGATGCTGGTGGAAAGCGCATACCTGGTCCGGGGTACAGCAAAACACCATGTGACCATTTCCATCGGTGCCGCTGTTGCCAAAACGGACGATACTATGAACAGCCTTATCAAACGGGCGGATATGCTTTTATACAAAAGCAAGGAAGCAGGCCGCAACCGCCTGACCATTGGATAAGGAAAAAAAACAGACGTGGCTTCAACCAGCAATTAATCGAAAACCGGCCACCACCCAGGTATTGAATATTGGCGCTATCCATCAATATATTTACAAACCATGGAACACAGGGATTTGATTATGAAAAATTTGCAAACCATCACACCCCGGAAAACGCAAATCGGATTCATCGGCTTAGGCGTCATGGGCCGCAGCATGGCCGGCCATATCCTGGATAAAGGCTACGACCTTTGTGTATATACCCGGACCAGATCAAAGGCCGCAGACCTCCTGGCCAAGGGTGCGGTATGGGCTTCATCAGCAGGGGATATCGCCAAACAATCCGATGTCATTATTTCCATTGTGGGGTATCCGGCAGATGTGCAACAGATCTATCTGGGGCCGGACGGCATCCTGGAAAATGCAGGTGCCGGCACCCTGGCCATTGACATGACCACATCAGACCCTGCCCTGGCCCGAACCCTTTACGAGGAAGGACAAAAAAAAGAGGTCCATGTGCTGGATGCCCCGGTGTCAGGCGGTGACTTAGGGGCCCGCAATGCCACCTTGTCCATAATGGCAGGCGGGGATGAACCGGTTTTCAACGCAGCCCTTCCCCTGCTGGAAATCATGGGCAAAAACATTGTATACCAGGGTCCGGCCGGATCCGGCCAGCACACCAAAATGGCCAACCAGATCGCCATTGCAGCGGGCATGGTGTCGGTGTGTGAGGCCCTGGCATATGCAAAACAGGCAGGGCTGAACCCGGAAACCGTGCTGGCCAGTATCGGCCAGGGTGCTGCCGGGTCCTGGTCCCTCAACAACCTGGGCCCCAGGATGATCAACCAGGATTTTGCCCCGGGATTCTATGTCAAGCATTTTATCAAGGATATGACCATTGCCGCTGATGCCGCCCGTTCCCTTGGACTTGAAACCCCCGGCCTGGACCTGGCCAAAAAACTCTACGACAGGCTTTCGGAAAAAGGATGTGAAAATGACGGCACCCAGGCCCTTTTCAAACTGTTTGGGGTCAGAAGTTAACTTTTTTACCTTTTTCTTGGCAGCACCAGGTTGAGGAAAACGCCGAGGATGCCTGCCAGGCCGATGCCCTGGAGTTGGAACTGCCCGGCGGAAAAGCTCATGCCGCCAATGCCGAAAATCAGAATCAGTGCAACAATGGCAAGATTTCTGGCCTCCATGAGGTCATCTCCGGATTTTACCAGGGTGTTGAGGCCCACCACCATAATGGCACCGAACAGCAGGAGCATGATACCGCCCATGACCGGCGTAGGGATGGTCTGGAGCAGGGCCCCCAGCTTGCCCACAAATGCCAGGAGCATGGCAGCAATGGCCGCCCAGGTCATGATGGCCGGATTGAACACCTTTGTCAGGGCCACAGCACCGGTGACTTCAGAATAAGTGGTATTGGGCGGCCCCCCTAAAAAAGAGGCGATGCTGGTGGCAACACCGTCCCCGAGCATGGTGTTTTTGATGCCCGGGTCCTTGAGATAGTCTTTTCCCGTAACCCCAGATACCGCCACTACATCCCCGAAATGTTCAATGGCCGGGGCAATGGCAATGGGCACGATATAGAAAACAGCGGACAGGTTCCATTCCGGCAGCACAAAATTGGGCACGGAAAACCAGGCAGATGTAAACAGCGGGGTAAAATCCACAAACCCGAAAAACAACGCCAGTACATACCCCACCCCGATGCCGCAGAGGATGGGGATCAGCCGCAGGATACCTTTGCCCAGGATGGACACCAGGATGGTGGTGGCCAGGGCAGCCAGGCCCACGATCATGGACTGGGTCTGGGGAAACAGCACAGCTGCGCCGTCCCCTGTTTTGCCCATGGCCATGTGCACGGCCACCGGGGCCAGAATCAGGCCGATGACCATAATGACCGGGCCGGTGACCACCGGGGGAAGAACCTGCCGGATGGCATCCCCGCCACGCCATCTCACCAGCAGGCTTAACACAATATACACCACACCGGCGGCAGCAAGTCCGCACATGGTACCGGGAATGCCCCAGGTCTGGACACCGTATATAATGGGTGCGATAAAGGCAAAGGAGGAAGCCAGGAATACCGGCACCTTGCCCCGGGTGATGACCTGGAAAACAATGGTGCCCAGACCTGCTGTAAAAAGGGCCACGTTGGGGTCCAGTCCGGTGAGCAGGGGCACCAGGACCAGGGCGCCGAATGCCACAAACAGCATCTGGGCACCCAGAAAACAGTCTTTCACCTGAAAATGATATTCTGTGGATGAGGGATCGGATACAGACATGGGTATTTTCCTTTCTATTTTTGGGGTCAGAAGTTAACTTTTTTACCTTTTTTTGTTTTTGCAAAAAAGTAAATCTGACCCTTTGCCTCAGGGTTTCAGATGTAAAAAAGTTAACTTCTGACCCCGATATTCGATATTATTTGGTGCCGAAGATTTTGTCTCCTGCATCGCCCAGACCCGGCAGGATATAGCCGATGTCATTGAGCCGTTCATCTACGCCGGCAGTATAGACATCCACATCCGGATGTTTTTCTTTGAGCCGGGCAATACCTTCCGGTGCCGCCACCAGGAACAGGCCCTTGATTTTTTTGCACCCTGCCTGTTTGAGCAGGCCAATGGTGGCAATGAGGGTCCCGCCGGTGGCCAGCATGGGATCTATAATCAGGGCCATTCGCTCTTCCATGGCAGAGGCGGTTTTGACATAATACTGCACCGGCAGAAGGGTGGTTTCATCCCTGTAAAACCCCACCACACTCACCCTGGCAGAAGGAATCATATCCAGAACCCCGTCCATCATACCAAGTCCAGCCCGAAGAATGGGTACGATGGTAATCTTTTTGCCTTTAATTTTTTCAATTTCCACATTGCCGGCCCAGCCTTCCACCACTTTTTTTTCCGTGTCAAGATTTTTGGTGGCTTCATAGGTCAACAGCCTGGCAATTTCGGATGACAATTCTCTGAAATCCTTGGTGCTGATATCTTTCTGGCGCATGAGCCCCAGTTTGTGTTTGATAAGGGGGTGGTCCCCCACAAAAACGGCCATGGCATCTCCTTTTGTTATTGTTATCTGGTGTATGTCCGGAAAATAAATTTTGTCATAATTAGTAGAATACGGCTATTCCGTCAAGACCATTAGTTCTGATATTGCAATAATTGTTTTTTTGTGCACAATGAAACCCATGACCCAGTGGCCTTACATGGATGTTGCCGTGACCCTGCCGGTGAACCAGAGCTTTGTATATGCTGTGCCCGATTTTCTGGCAGACAGCTGTATGCCGGGAATGCGGGTGCTGGTGCCTTTTGGCCGGCGCCGGGTCACCGGATATATCCTTGCCGGCAGACAGGACAGCGGCGGGTATACCGCCAAAAAGATTCTGGATGTCCTGGATGACCATCCCTTGTTTCCGGAAAATGAAATCAGCTTTTTCAAATGGATATCCCGGTATTATATTCACCCCCTGGGGGATACTATCAAGGCGGCGTTGCCGGCCGGACTGGACCGCCGGGATGTATCCTGCTTGTTTGCCACACCAGAAGGGAAAAAAGCACGGGATAACAGCAGCCTGACCCCAACAGAAGCAAAGATCATTGCAATGGCAGACAAAAAAAAGGGGGTTGGCCGCAAACAGGTGATCCAGGCTGTCAACACCGTGTCGGTCCGCTCTGTGATCCGGAACATGGAAACCCGGGGACTGGTATCTGTATTTGCGGTATTGAAAAAAGAAACCGCCTCTGTGCGCCGGGAAAAATTTATCAGCCCGGGCCCTGTAAAACCGGACCCCGCCAAAAAAATGTCCCAAAAACGGCTGCAGATTCTGTCCATTGTGGCACAAAAAAAAGAAATTTCCCTGAATGCCCTAAAAAGCCTGGTGCCCACAGCCCCCAGACTGCTCACATTCCTGGAAGCAGACAACCTGGTGACCATCTCCCGGCGCCGGGTATTCAGGGACCCGCTGGGAGATCCGGTGGAACCGGACACCCCGCCTGAACTGACATCGGAGCAGGCCCAGGTGGTGGAAACGGTGCGCACAAACCGGGAAAAAGGGTTTGTGCCCTATCTGCTGTCCGGGGTCACCAGCTCCGGCAAGACCGAAGTGTACATGCGCCTGGCAGCAGATGCCGTGCACCGGGGCAGGTCCGCCATTGTGCTGGTGCCGGAAATCGCGTTGATATCCCAGACCGAACACCGCTTTAGGGCCAGATTCGGGGAAAAAATTGCGGTGATCCACTCCATGCTCACCCAGGGGGAGCGACTGGACCAATGGCGCAGGATCATTACGGGCAAGGTATCCATTGTCATCGGTGCCAGGTCAGCCGTATTTGCACCGGTTGACCGTCCCGGAATCATCATCGTGGATGAGGAGCATGACGGGTCCTATAAACAGGAAACAGGCCTCCGGTACAATGCCCGGGACCTGGCAGTGGTCCGGGCCAGAATGGCGGACTGCCCGGTGGTACTGGGATCTGCCACCCCGTCGGTGCAAACGTTTCACAATGTGCGGTCCGGCCGGTTCCAGCA
>DATFJY010000243.1:0-2709 GCA_035268905.1 Desulfotignum sp. | reverse complement strand
GCCTGTCAGAAACGGCAGGCCATCCACATCCCGGTTTGTTGTGGTCTTCACAATCCCGCCAATGACCACGGTATCGTTGTTGTTCACCAAAAGTTCGGTTTCCGTTTCATTGGTGGCCAGTGTCGGTGCACCTGAGGCAGTAATGCTGGATATGTCATTCTTGGTCAAAAACACCTTCATGGAAATCCGCTTGTCCGGGGTCACATGGGGGGTCACCTCCAGCAGCAGGTCAATATCTTTGAATTTCACTGAAGATCCGCCGGCATCATCCCGCTCAAGATACGCAAATTCCACACCCTGTTTGATTTTGGCTTTTTTGTTGTCCAGGGTTAGTATGCGCGGGGATGAAACAATTTTGACATCCCCCTGGGCTTCTGATGCAGCCAGCTTGGCACTCAAGGCCATGCTGGAGGAGTCGAGCAGTCTGAAAAAAGAAAAATCCCCGCTCATTCCACTGCCTGACGGATTATTCACCGACACGGATGTATCGTTGACAAACCCCGAAGTGACAGCCGCATCATTGGAGAGGTTCCACCCCACCCCGATGCTTCGGGAAAAGTCCTTTGTTACCTCCACCACTCTGGCTTCGATCATGATCTGGGGGGTTACCGTATCCAGGCGGAAAATCATCTCCTGGATCTGGTCGACCTTTTCTCTGGTATCGGTGACAATGATCATGTTTGTGCGCTGATCCACGGAAATATGGCCCCTGTCCGGGGTCAGCAAAGAAGCGATATGGGGCTGGATATCTGCCTGGGCATCGGAATAATTGATGGGAATATACTGGGTGACCAGCGGTTCCAGGCTTTTTTTCTGGGCCAGGGCTTTTTTTCTGGCAGAAATGGCATCCTGCAGATCCTGTTCTTCCTGTTTGATCGTCTGAACCGTGGCAATGCGCACCACATCCCCTTCCATCTTTTTGCCCAGGCCGTTCATCTTGAGAACCAGGTCCAGCACCTGGTCCCAGGGAATGGGCTTTTCCAGGGTCATGGTCACCTTTCCCTGCACATCCTTGTCCACAGCAAAATTCAGCCCACTGACACTTCTGAGTATACGAAAAACATTTTTGATGTCTGTATCATAAAAATCCAGCTTGATCTTTTCTCCGGTATATACAGGTTCTTTCCCGAAGACCGCTGTATACTCATCTGAAACAGCTTTGCTTGCTGCCGGTGAGGCGGTAACAATGGGTGTCATGGAAATTTTTGGACCCGAATCAGCTGACGGTCTTTCTTTTACATTCCGGGCCGGCGTTATCTCTTTCCCTGCCTTTTCAAACCGGGGCGACGCAACACTGGCAGGATCAAACCGCAGAGAAATACGGTTTCCGTTCTGGGAAACCCGGAACGGCACTTTTTCCCGGATCATGATGTCAATATCTGCATCCGTGCTGTTGTCTGCACCGGGTTTGGGCAGTATTTTTTCAACAGCCCCCATAAAATATTGTGTCAGCAGCGGCCGCTGGTGGTGGTCGGGTATCCGGGTATTGTACAAATGCAGTTTCAGTCTGTTTTGATCCTGCCAGATGGTTTCATACTTTACCGGATGGCTGGTTTCCACCTGGATATCTGCATGACCGGTCTCGGCTGTATGGAATGTGATGTCGGTCATGACAGCAGGTGTATGCAAAGCAGTTGGTGTTGATGCTATATTCTCATTCACTCCGGCAATGTCTGCGGGTGGTTGCTGTTTTTCAGAAACAACCGGTTTTTCAACCGGATCCGGAAGTGTTTCCACCACATGCCGGTCCGGGAACAGGGTCACATGCAACTGGTTTTCCAGCTCTGTAACCGCATAGGGAATGTCCCGGTTCAGCAGGATTTCCACTTTGGCTGTTGTCTGTTTCTGATCGGCATACACCACCCTTATCGATTCTACGGGGTCAGACACAACCGACGGCGAGGTGAAATTCGGCGCAATCCCGGTATCCGGCAGATAGATGGCCACACCAAAAGGGAAATCCTGTTTGATGGCGGTATATTCCAGTTTTTCTTTGCCTGTGATACGAATGCCGATCTGATCATCTAAAGTTTGCAGGGCCACGGCATGAATCATCCGCTTGCCCGGGGCATGGGACAAGCTGCTTTGGGAATCTTTCTGGGTTCCGGCATCCACTGGTCCGGGATTTTCAGTTTTCAGGGAATTACATCCGCCCGCAATTGCGGCAGCCAGTATCACAGCACCGGCCAGAACCCGAAAATTCATTTTGTAAAACTGAAAAAAAACCATATCATTCCCCGCTGTCATTTTTTTGCATGTTAATTTCCCGGATACGTTCCGTCTGATTGCCTTTGTAATCTGTTACCATTTCTTTGACCACAACCGTATCAAAAGTGATATCAACGACCTGCCCACCGTTTTTTCCCATATAGGTGCCGATATCCACTTCATATCCTTTTCCGGTTGCTTCCTCAACCATGGCAATCTTGCGGTCATCCATGATCACCACTGCAACCAGTTTGATCTGACCAAGTTCCATCTTTTCCAGGGGCGTTAAAATCCGCTGCGGTTTCTCCGGCTTTTCGATTTCCGGGACAGGGATCTCTTTTTTCTCCTGAATCAACGGCTTAAACGGGTCTATCATGCTTTTGGCCACATATCCTTCCGTGTCAGGGGGCATGAGAACACCGGCATGCATATCGTCATTCTCCAGTTTCACCGACACTTCCGGGACCGGTCCCAATACATTTTTGGCAGCATCACCATTGT
>DATFJY010000242.1:0-16303 GCA_035268905.1 Desulfotignum sp. | reverse complement strand
TGGCGCACAGGGCCAGGGCCACCCCGGCCCATGCCATGGGGGAGGTCGGCCTGCCGAAAAACAGTACATCCCACACAAAGGACAGGGAGGGCTGCAGCAGCAGGACCAGCCCGGCAACCGCTGCCGGTATCTTTGGCATGGAATGGCCGATGAGCAGCCATCCCAGGGTCTGGCTCATGAGGGCCAGACCCCCGAGGGATGCCAGGGTCTGGGTATCTGGAATGGCAAAGGATTCCCCGGTTCTCACCATTTCCAGGGCAAGAAACGCAGCCGTGGCAAAGGACACCACCATCAGGTTGTAGACCACAGGCGGAGACTCTGCATGGGACTGCATTCTTCTGAACATCATTAAGAATCCGGTGTAAAAAACTGCTGTGGCAATACCGTAATAGATGCCCACACGAAAATCCGGGGAAAGCTCCCCCCAGGGGGTTCCCACAATCATGAAAAGGCCTGCCATTGCCGGCGGCACGGAAAGAATAAGCCGGAACCTGGGCTTTTCCCCATACAAGACAAACGCCACCACCGGCACCATGAACACCTCGAAATTACCCAGAATGGTGGCCAGGCCCGGTCCCACATACTGAATGCTGCGGTGCCAGGCATACAAGTCCAGGGCGAAAAAGATGCCTGTACCCAGGGCCAGGGCCAGGAATCCCCATCCATACCACCGAAGTTCCCTGCGGACCAGCAGGATCACCAGCAGAATGCAGCCGCCGAAAAACACCCGGTAAAACCCCGAAACCGTGGGGTTCACATGGGACAGTTTCACAAACACCGCGGAAAAACTGATCATCATGGCGCCAAGTGTGGTTCTCAACAAAGCCTGGTGTACGTCTGCAGAAGAACTGGATAACATGGTTTTTTATAGGTCCTTTTTATATGAAAATGTTACGTCTGGGGATTATCTGCCAAAGGCTTTGCCAGAAAAGTGTTCCAGATGCCGTCAGGACACCTGTGGTCAAGGATGTGCACCTGCCTGTTTTCCAGATCTTTTTTCACCTTCCGGGCCTGGGATGGCAAAAGTCCGGACAGGATCAGGTATTTTTTGTCCTTCAGGGCCGGATGGGCAATCAGGTGCTGCAGGATATCATAGTGGATATTGGCCACCACCAGATCACAGGTCAGATCCATCATGGTTTCTCCTTTGGCCTGGAATGCCAGGATCCTGTCTCCGCATTGGTTGGACACTATATTTTTACGGGCGGTCTGGACCGCCAGAAGATTGAAATCACAGGCCAGCACCCGGCGGCAGCCCATAGCGGCGGCTCCCAGGGCCAGGAGGCCGGTGCCGGTGCCGATATCCACCACGGTCTGTATGGTTTCTGCGGCACACACCTGATGCATCAGTTCCAGGCAGTCATGGGTGGTCTGGTGCCGGCCCGTGCCGAACACCACCCCGGGATCCAGAACAATGCGCGCTTTGTTTCGATCATTCTCCGGTACCTCCCATGGGGGAAAGATGCAGAACCCCGCCACGCAGTATGGTTTGACACTGTCTCCATGCCACTGTTCCCAGGTCATCTCGTAGACATCCACCAGCCGAACCCCGGCATGCCGATCTGCCGAACACTTCATCAGATCCGGTATTGGTTGGGAAAAAAACAAAAAAGAAGTGTCCGCTTCCTGCCAGTTTCCCAGAAACCGCGGGTCATCGGTCACAGCCCTGCCCGGATCAATTGTGCCCTCATAATAGTATATGACCAGGTTCTGGTAGGGGTTTTTCATGTGCCTGCCAGCCTTTGCGGTAAAATAAAATTTGACAATGCCAAAAATTTGCAAAATAATCTTTCTCACTGGAAAATTCAAGACAGTTTTATATGAAACTAAGACCGGAACATAGATGAAATTTCAGAAAATCACTGCTGCTTTTACTGCTGACAATCCAGCCCTGGCTGAAGAACGGGTCTGTGATATCTTTTTCTCTTTGGGCCTTACAGGGGTGGAATGCAGCGTTCCCCTGGATGAACCGGATGAGGGTTTCGGCAAACACACCCTTGCACCGCCGGCTGAAACCGCCATTGTGGGGTATGTTGCCGAAACACAGCTTTCACCTGCGGTGCTGGATGACCTCGGGCGCCGGTTCCAGGAACTGGAGCACGCCGGTATCCAGGTGGCGCTCCGGGTTGACACCGTGGATGACCAGGAATGGGCCGAGGCATGGAAGCAGCACTTCCATGTGGTGCGCATCACAGACCGCATCGTGGTGAAACCGGCCTGGAAACCCTTTGATCCGGGACCGGAAGATCTCGTGATCCACCTGGATCCGGGCATGGCCTTCGGCACCGGCACCCACCCGTCCACCTGCATGTGCCTCCGGCAGATCGAAAAAAACCTTGTCCCCGGCCAGCGCTTTCTGGATGTGGGGTGCGGTTCCGGCATTCTCATGATCGCGGCGGCAAAGCTCGGGGCAGCCAAACTCACCGGCATCGATACAGACCAGACTGCCGTGGATATCACCAGAAAAAACCTGGCAAAAAACCAGGTTCCGCAGGACCGCTGCCTGCTGTTTACCGGCACCCTGGACCAGGCCCCGCCGGCCCGGTATGAGCTGATTGCCGCCAACATCATTGCCCAGACCATTGCCGCCATAATGAAAGACATCAAAACATGCATGGCCCCCGGGGCACGGGCCATTCTTTCGGGCATTATCCAGGAACGGCTCCCGGAAGTGACGGATGCCCTTCATGGCCATGGCCTGGAAACCATGCACCAGGATACCAGCGAGGAGTGGGTGACCCTTACGGTGGCACGCAAAAACTGATGGACCGGTTTTTGGCAGACCGGAATTCCCGGACAAACGCCATGACATATCCCCACATATCCCCCAAAACCCCTGGACGGAAACCAGTGAAGACACAATGACACAGCATGCCGCCCTGACCATAGATCAGACCGAAAAAGCCCTGGTATTTGCCTTTTCCGGAGATCTGGATGCCAAAGGCATAGCCAGTGTATGGGACACCGCCTGCAGCCGGATGCGCAAGGCTGCCGGACCTGCCCTGGCCATCGATCTTTCCGGCATCGAATACTTTGATACGGCCGGGGCTGCCTTTATCGCCCACCTGGAACAGATGGCCGAAGACCGCAGCTGGGGAAAAACCGATATCACAGGGCTTGATCCCGCCGCTTTTGACCTGGTGGCGCGCATACGGCACACCACATCGGAAACACCCGGCAAGGCCGCCGCCCACCGGGGGGGCCTGCGGACTTTTGTGGAAAACAAAGGCAGGGGCCTGGATCATTTTTTGCAGGATGCCCACACATTCATCGCTTTTTTCGGGGAACTTGTCCGGGCCTTTTTGTCCAGCCTGGCGCACCCGGGCCGGGTCCGGTGGGCGGAAACCCTGCGGGTGGCGGAGCGGGCCGGGGCAGATGCCCTGCCCATTGTGGCCCTTATCAGCTTTATTGTGGGACTGGTCATGGCATTCCAATCCGCCATTCCCATGAAGATGTTCGGGGCGGAAATTTACGTGGCCAACCTCATCGGCATGGCCATGGTGCGGGAACTGGGGCCCCTGATGACCGCCATTGTCCTGGCGGGCAGGTCTGCATCCGCCTTTGCCGCGGAAATCGGCACCATGAAGATCAATGAGGAAATCGATGCCCTCACGGTCATGGGCCTGGAACCGGTGCGCTTTCTTATCCTGCCCCGGGTGATGGCCTCTACGCTGATGACCCCGCTGCTTACGGTGTTTGCCATCCTGGTGGGTATTTTGGGGGGGGCGGTTGTGCTCCTTTCTTTGGGCCATCCGTTTGTGGCCTATTATAACCAGGTGGCAGGATTTGTTTCCTGGGGGGATTTTGTCGGCGGCATCATCAAATGTTTCGTGTTCGGCGTGCTCATTGCCGCCACCGGCTGCATCAGGGGGTACCAGACCAGCCAGGGACCGTCTGCGGTGGGGGAAGCCGCCACCCGGGCCGTGGTGTCTTCCATTATCCTCATCGCTGTTTTTGACGGCATATTTTCAATTCTTTACTATGTGTTGGGCGTGTGAAAGAACCGATTATACAAGTGGAAAACCTGTTTGCCGGTTACCATGGCCAGGCGATCATGGAAGATTTGACCTTTGACATCCAAAAAGGGGAGATCTTTGTTATTCTGGGCGGGTCCGGCTGCGGCAAGAGCACCGTGCTCAAGCATATGATCGGACTGTTGCCCCCTGTTTCCGGCCGGGTGCTGATCAACGGACAGGACATGATCACTGCCACAGGAAAAACCAAAAACCAGATGCTCCGGCAGATCGGGGTGGCATTTCAAAACAGTGCACTGTTCGGCTCCATGACCGTGCTGGAAAATATCATGCTGCCGCTACAGGAATTCACCCGTCTGCCAAAGGATGCCCTCTTCACCATTGCCCGGGCCAAGCTCAGGCTGGTGGATCTTTCCGGCCGGGGCCATCTGCTGCCGGGTGAGCTGAGCGGGGGCATGAAAAAGCGGGCTGCCATTGCCCGGGCCATGGCTTTGGATCCTGCCATTGTCTTTCTGGATGAACCATCTGCCGGCCTGGATCCCTTGACCTCTGCCGAGCTGGACCTGCTTATCATGGACCTGGCCCGGACCCTGGGTATCACCTTTGTGATCGTCACCCATGAACTGGAAAGCATCCTCACCATTGCAGATGCCGTCATCATGCTGGAAACGGACATCAAAGGGATCATCGCCGCAGGCAGCCCAAAAGATCTCAAAGATGACCCATCCAATGCCTATGCGTATCAATTTTTCAACCGGAAACCCAGAAGAGACAAAAACCCATGACACAAAATGCAAATTATTTTAAACTCGGCCTGTTTGTGATCCTCTCCTTTTGCATTGCGGTCGGTTTTCTCATTGTTTTCGGGGCCGGCACATTTTTCAAAAAAGAGATCCTGGCGGAAACCTGTTTTGATGAATCGGTCCAGGGCCTGGATGTGGGATCTGAAGTCAAATACAAAGGGGTGCGCATCGGCACGGTCAAAACCATTACCACGCCAGCCAGAGTGTATGGCACACCATCCAACTATGTGCTGGTGATTTTTTCTTTGGATGAGGATATTTTTGCAGGGTCTGGTGCAGCAGATCCGGAACAGGCGTTTGCCGATGTGATCCAGAACGGACTCAAGGTGTATCTGAGTTTCAAGGGGCTGACCGGGGCCGCCTATCTGGAAACCGATTATTTTCCTGACACCATATCCGGCCTGGACATCACATGGGACCCCCGGCACCTGTATGTGCCCTCCCGGAAAAGCAGCATAAAGCGCCTGGGAGATGCCGTAAACCTGATCCTGGAAAATCTTTCCCAGATCAATGTTCTCGGTATGACCGCCAATCTCGAAGCGCTGCTGGAAACTTTGAACACGAAAACAGCAGATTTCGACCTGGCCGGAATCTCAGGGCAAACAACCGCTATGCTGGCGGAAATCCGGCAAACCAACCAACAGTTGTCCGATACCATTGGGTCTCCTAAGTTCCGGCAGATGATCCAGGATGCCCAGGGATCTTTTGCCGGCATCAGGGCCATGGTGGACAACGCCGAAGAGCCGGTCAGCCGGACACTGGAGGACCTGGAGTACACCGCAGCCAGCGCCAGGACCCTGACCAGCGGACTGGAAGCCCGGACAGACAAAAAACTGTCCCGGGTGTCAGAGCAGATCGACACCCTGCTGCAAAGCCTCAACAGCACCGTCAAAATGCTGGAAACCCTGGTATGGCTCAATACTGAAACCATCAACCGAACCATTGACAACTTTGAACATACCTCGGAAAATCTCAAGCAGCTGAGTCTGGAAATCAAACAGTACCCTGGCCGGCTGCTGCTGGAGCGTCCCCCCAAAAGACACCCGGAAAACAGATTCGGGGAGGAAAAATGATGCATTGGAATGACTTCAGGCAAATAACACAGGCCGTCGCATCCCGATACGCTGCTGCAGAGCGCATGATCCGGAACGGCATACCCGGCAGCATCATCGCCGGGATCATATTTGTGATAACCCTGGGCCTGGCAGGCTGTTCCGGCATAATCAAAGATTTTCCGGAAACAAACCTGTTTACGATTGCCCCGCCCCGGATCTTCGGGGAAACCGGCACCCATGATACAGGAAAAGGCCTCCTGGTAAGGCAGTTTGATATATCCCCGGAATTTGAAAGCAGTTTTTTTATCTACAAAGAATCTGACAACCGCTTTTCAGGTGATTATTACAACAAATTCATGGTATCACCGGCCCGGATGATCACAGATGCAGTGAAAGAGGCGTTATACCATTCCGCTTTTTTCCGGCCTGCGCCGGCCAGTGCCCCTTCCGCCATTGATTACCGGTTGTGGGGAAAAATCATCTCCCTGTATGCAGATGTCCGGCATCCGGAAAATCCCCGGGCAGTCATGGCCCTGCGTCTGACCCTGGAGCAGCAGGCAGGCGCAGGTTTTGTCCCGAATCTCAACCAGGTCTACGCAGTTTCCCAGCCCGCAGGCCAGGCCAGTCCCGCAGACCTTGTGCAGGCATGGAACCGCTGCCTGGAACAGATTCTGACGGATTTTTTCAGGGATGCGGAAGTCCTGGACTAAGCAGCAGTGCCCCGGCCGGCTGCTGCTGTAGTGGCCTCCCGAAGACGGCCTGACAACACAATCAGGGGGAAAACAGTCATGCGCACCGGCTATGCAGGAAATGCAAAGCCGCCGGGACCGACCTTCCAGGTGCCCTCTTCCTTCACCGCCGTGACCGTGGTCTCAAATTCATGTTCTTCAATCAGGCCGAAGACATATCCCACAATGCGGTACAGGGGATTGATGCTGCGGATCATGACCGCTCTGAATGCAATGACGGCTGTATCTTCCTCTTCGGAGACCACCTGGGTCTTCATGAGAATGGGGCGCATTTTCAGGTAATCGATATCCAGCCCCCGGCTGGCAGCCTCCTGCGCTTTTACCCGGAAATACAGATCCACCCGGTTGACGTCATTCTCATTGAACAGGGCATCCCGGCTCATGTAGTCAACCATTGTTTCATCCAGCATAAAATACGCCCCGGCAAATGCCTTTACCACGCTTTCCGGGGTATGGCCCTCCTCAGCCAGAGCGGATGAAGCATGGATGCACAGGCCCATTAACAGGGCGATCAGAAGAGGTAGCAGTCTGGAGCGATTTTTCATGGGTTGTTTCTCCCTTTATTTTGTGTTTGTTTTGTGTTTGTTTTATTGTATAGCATCATGTGGTTTTCTAATAGCAAAGAAAATTTTAATGTTCAATATATTTTGACCTGTATGACCGGATTTGAAAAAAAATGCCAGATATGGGGATGGGGCCTGTTCATCATCTCCGCAGTCTTTTTCATGGCTGCCGCGGTCCGGGCCGGAGACTGGCTGGGATTTATGGGTTCATTGTTTTTCCTGGTGGCCTGTTTTGTGTTCCTGGTGCCGGTACTGCGCAGATGAGCTTATTCCGGTGCAAGGGCAATGCCGTATTGTTTCATTTTTTTATACAGCAGTGTCCGGTGGATGCCCAGGAGCCGGGCTGCCTTTGCCTTGTTGTATCCGGTCTTTGCCAGAGCCTCATGAATCGCCGCGATCTGGGCTTCATCCCGGGCGGTTTTCAAAGAGGGCTTTGACCGCCTGCCGGAAACATCCCTGCCTGATGCCGGGGTGAAGGGCAGGTCCCCCATGCAGATGGTGCCGCTGCCTGACGCGTACATGGCACGCTCCAGGACATTGGACAGTTCCCTGGTATTACCGGGCCAGGCGTAACGCACCAGCGCTCCGGCCGCCTTTTTTTCTATTGTCATGGCAGGCCGGCCCGCTTCTTTGGCAATCTTTTTCATCATGTGCCGTGCCAGGGGCAGGATATCTGCCGGCCGTTCCCGCAGGGGTGGAATATGGATGGGGATGACATTGAGCCGGTAAAACAGGTCCCGCCGGAACCGGTTTTCTGCCATCATCTCTTCCAGATCCCGGTTGGTGGCGCAGATCAACCGGAAATCGGAACCAATGATACGGGTCCCGCCGATGCGCTCAAACACTTTGTCCTCGAGCACCCGGAGCAGTTTGGGCTGCATCTCCAGGGGCAGATCCCCGATCTCGTCCAGAAAAATGGTGCCTTTGTTTGCCAGCTCGAATTTGCCGGGCTTGCCTCTTGCCCTGGCACCGGTGAACGCCCCTTTGTCATACCCGAACAGTTCCGATTCCAGCAGGTCTTTCGGGATGGCGGCACAATTTATTTTCACGAACGGGTGCAGCTTTCTGGGACCGGCATTGTGAATGGCCTGGGCAAACAGTTCCTTGCCGGTGCCGCTCTCTCCGGTCACCAGCACACTGGACTGGGTGGCTGCCGCTTTGACTGCCTCCTGTTTCAATGACATGATGGCATCACTGTCACCGATGATGCAATCAAACGTGTACCGGGTGGCCCGAAGGTCAAATATCTCCTTTTCAAACAGCTGGACCTTGGATTTCAGCAGGGACAGCTGTTCCGCAAGGTCCTGCACCTCAGCCACATCCTTGAACATGACCTGTCCGTAAACCGCGATGACCTTTCCGTTTTTTTTGATGGGAATACGCTGGACCACCATGTCCTGGCCGTTGATGCGGTGGGAGTGGTTGATCTCCGCCTTTCCGGTGCGGGCCACAATGTGCATGCGGGTGTTTTCGATCACTTCCGTGCAGTGCCGGCCGATCTGCTCTTTGGGGTCCATGTTCAGGAACCTGCCGTAGGGTTCGTTGAAATGGGTGATATACCCCCGGGCATCTATGACCAGCACACCGGCATTGATATTGTCAAATATCCGCTCGTACAATGCCAGTTTTTCCGGTATTCCTTTAATTGTATTCATTTTGATACACCTGCTGCCGTTATAGCCCCTGAAGCTGCAAATGTCGAGAAAAACTTGCTGCTTCAGGGACAAAACCAGCCATGATGTATCATATCAACTACATGTATATTCATTGATACGGTCTTTCCGCTGCAGAATCCCGGGTTTCCGGCTGCCGGCAAACAGCCTGGAACACCTTTTTCCGCTGCTTTTGACCATTTCAGCCTTCATTTTGTTCGGGCTGGTCTGGAATTTGCTTTTGATACAGGACAATCAGTATATAAACTTTGAATCCGGTTTATTTATTGAACCAGAAAGGAACCCGTATGAAGCATAATGCCGACACCATCGTATCTTTGTTCATCTCCTGTTCCATGTCCGAGCTGATGCAGGACAGCGGCGCTTTGGCCGGCATGACCCCCAAACAGCGGGCCCTCCTCCAGTCCATCTGCCACAGCGCAGCCCAGGATGCACTAGCATTGTCCGGCACCGTTTCAACAACTCCTGCAGTGTGCTCCGACGGGAATCAGGCGGGATTTTCCACACCGATCATATGCATCGCCTGAACAAAACAAAAATCCGTTGACCGTGCGTTCTGACTGAAGCATGAACTGTTTGATATTTCTGAAATCTTCGGATCCCTGGCATCTGGGGCTCTCCATATCTTGTACGCTTTTATATGAAAGTAGTGAGATATGAGGTTTGAGTAGTGAGAAAAAATATCAAATTAGCTTCGCTCAATACTCATAACTCACCACTCATAACTTTCATAATTTGTTGTGCCCGTCAGGGCATGGGTGTTATAGCAAATATTAGATTGACCTGAATTGCCAGCTGACTGGTTTTTCCCTGGAAAATATGGTAAACAATCCTTACAACCACATTGGCGTAATGCGTTGCGCATTTGAAAACGATGAAAAGGAAAAAACCAGTATCCATGAAGCCTGACAATCAAACCAGCCCGTATACCTGCCAAGAATACAGAGAGGAGATGATTCTTCTGGCGCTGCAGAAAAAACTGTCTGCCCCGGACCTACCGCCGGAAGAAAAAGATCAGCTTCTTGCGGAAATCGCTGCAGTGGAAGCCCGGATGGGCATGGATTGAACTATTTCAGGCAAATGGGAGACATATATACACAGGGACATTTTTTATGAAAACAACAGAACTCATCAAAAAAGAAAACCAATTTGGCGCCAAAAACTACAAGCCCCTGGACGTGGTGCTCTGCAAAGGATCCGGCATCTGGGTCTGGGATGTGGAGGGCAACAAATACCTGGACTGTCTGTCAGCCTATTCCGCCGTAAACCAGGGCCACTGCCACCCGAAAATCTACCAGGCCCTGGTGGACCAGGCCAAAAAACTCACCCTCACCTCCCGGGCCTTTCGCAATGACCAGCTCCCCCTGCTGTATGAAGAGCTTTGTGAACTCACCGATTCCCACAAGGTTTTGCCCATGAATTCCGGGGCAGAGGCTGTGGAAACCGTGATCAAATGCGCCAGAAAATGGGGATATGAATCCAAGGGCGTGGCAAAAGGCCAAGCACAGATCATTGTGTGCACGGACAATTTCCACGGCAGGACCCTGTCCATCATCGGGTTCAGCACCGACGACAATGCCCGTCAGGACTTCGGGCCGTTCACCCCGGGGTTCACCGTGGTTCCCTTCGGGGATGCCCAAGCCCTGGAAGCAGCCATCACCCCGGATACCGTGGCGTTCCTCTTGGAACCGGTCCAGGGAGAAGCCGGGGTCATCATTCCGCCCAAAGGATACCTGAAACAGGTCAGGGAAATCTGTACCCAACAGAACGTGCTCATGATATTAGATGAGATTCAGACCGGACTGGGCCGCACCGGCAAACTGCTGGCCGAGGAGCACGAAGGGGTTCAGGCCGATCTCACCCTCATCGGCAAGGCCCTGTCCGGCGGGTTTTACCCGGTATCAGCCGTGCTGTCCAATGAAGCGGTACTGGGCCTGCTCCAGCCGGGCCAGCACGGCTCCACCTTCGGCGGCAACCCCCTGGCCTGCGCCGTGGCCAGGGCTGCCCTCAAGGTACTGAAAGAAGAAAACATGATAGACAACGCCGCCGACATGGGGGCCTATTTTCTGGAACAGTTGCGGCAAATCCAGCACCCGGCCATCAAGGAAGTCCGTGGCATCGGCCTGATGATCGCCATCGAACTGCACAAGAACGTTTCCGGCGGTGCCAGGCCCATCTGCGAAGCGTTGCAGACAAAGGGCATCCTGTGCAAGGAAACCCATACCTACACCATCCGATTCGCCCCGCCCCTGGTGATCACAAAACCGGACATCGACTGGGCCATGGAAAAAATCCAGGAGGTGTTTTCGGATTTGAGTTGATTACCGGACACCAGCGATGATTTTGTTAGCGAATCAGCGCGGCGGATACCACACGTTTCATTCTGCTTTTTGGGTCCGGTTATGGCCGGCCTTTGAAATATTTACCTCATTAAATCCTTAGTGACCAAAATAAAAGATACACAATGTAATATGAATCCGAATAAGGCAAAGGCAATAATGCTTGCAAAGCGTCAATTAGCCCAATTTGTATGTGATGCAGTGAACCTGGAGGGGATTAATTATACACTGCCGGAAATCCAGACGTTATTGGATGGGGTTACAATGGTAGACAACAATACAAACTCGCCTACAAAAGAATTTCAGCATATCGGCGGGTGCAGTGCTGTCAGGCTGGATTTTTTTCCACCTGATACCAAGGGAAATAACGAAAAAAGGACAGATCAATGGAGCAGAACCAATTTATTGACAGACTCACCACCCTGCTGGGTGATGCGGCCGACGTCTCAATCTATCCGTGTATTGGTGACTTGGTTGCAAACGGAATCCAGCTATCCCGCTTCTCCCCATCCGATCAAATACCCAACCGACAGGATGTAACACAATACCTGGCGGCATGGTGCCGGGAGGTTCACATGGGCAAAGAGGAATGCCGAACGTGGCTTTCCGACTATGCTGTGTCAACGCTGGCACCGTTGTCCAAATCGTCTGCATCCCGTATCCGCCACAGCACAAAATCCAATGTGAAGTACATATACCAAAGTGAACAACCCTTTATCTGCAAGCGTGAGAACAACGCGTTTCAGGCTGCTTGCAGCAAGGCATGTCCCGTCTACAACGAGATGGGCATCAAGGCCGAAAAGGCGGCAGCCGATGCCCTGGCTGCAATGGAACAGCGGCACGCTGCGGTTACCCCGATAACTGCCGCCCCTTCGGGAAAGGAAATATACCGCGAACAGTTCCTGGCAGCAAAGCAACTGCTTTTGCAAGAGTTGTCAAAGAACACAAAACAGACCGCTATTCTGGACCTTCTTAAACAAAAAGGGATGAAAACCAGAACAGGGCGGGAATGGACCTATGCCACGCTAAGCCATGAAATCCGGAAAATCAGACAGGATTCGAATACACCAGCTGTACATCCAGGGGAACCGGCAGCCCTGAGCCCGCTCACAGAAAACCTGATCCTTCAGCTGACCACCCACGAAGGCCTGCGCCTGAAACCCTACCGCTGCCCGGCCGGCAAGCTGACCATCGGCATTGGCAGAAACCTGGAGGAAAAGGGCATCACAGAACAGGAAGCCCGCATGCTGCTGAAAAATGATATCCAGGAATGCCTGGAAGATCTCTTTCCTTTGTTCGAGCATTTTGACGCACTGCCCGAACCGGTCCAAAAGGTGCTGGTTGACATGCGGTTCAACCTGGGTCCCGCCGGATTCCGGCAGTTCAAGAAAATGATCGCAGCGGTCAACGCGGGCAATTTCATAGAAGCAGCCGCACAAATGAAAGATTCCCGGTGGTACCGTCAGGTGAAAAACCGGGCCGAAACCCTCACCGCCATGATGAAAAACGCCCACATGCCGGATAAAACAGAATCCCGGGCTTGACACAGACATTTTTTCCGCCATCGACGTTACATTCTACCCCGGGCAGAACAAAGAACGGAGCTGAAACAACCATGCAGTCAATTTGTATTTTTTTAGGGTCCAACCCCGGTGCTGACCCGGTATATGCCCGGGCAGCAGAAGAAATGGGCAGACAACTGGCCGCACACGGTTTGACATGTGTATATGGGGGGTCCAACACCGGCCTTATGAAGCTTTTGGCAGACAGTGCGCTGGATGCGGGCGGACGCGTGACCGGTGTGACAGTCCAGGCGCTGCGGGACAAGGAAATCTTCCATCCCGGGCTGACACAGCTGCATGTGGTTTCCTCCATGCATGAAAGAAAGATGCTGATGGTGGAACTGTCTGACGGATTTGTTGCCCTGCCGGGTGGAATCGGCACGTTTGAGGAATTTTTTGAAATATATACCCTTTCTCTCTTAGGGTTCCATTCCAAACCGTTCGGGCTCCTGAATGTAAACAATTATTTTGCCCCTTTGGATGCCCTTCTGGACAAGGCGCAGCAGGAAGGGTTTCTGAAAGTCCCCCACCGGAAGGTGATACTGCAGGCAGATACCCCTGCAGCCATACTCAGACAGATGAAATCCCGCGGCTGATTTTTTTGTCAAACCAGGCTGTCACAACCTGTTCGATCTGTGTGAGCCTGTCAGAACTTGGCAGGGTCCGGCAGATCGCCTCCACATAGCGGCGGTCTTTGACCTGCTGCAGGGAAGGTGCAAAATTGATGTCAAACACCCACCCGATCTGGAGCAGTTTAAAATCATTCAAATTTTTTACATGGCGGGCTTCCACGATCTTTTCATGTACCACATGGTCATAGACCAGGTCTGAAATACCGGGAGTATCGGGAAGCCCCAATTCAACTGCCGGGTTGTGATCCTGATGCCGGTGCCGGTAATGGTCGATGAGCACCCGCCAGATATCCAGCTTGTCCGCATCCCGCAGCAGACGTGCAAAAAACAGACAATCCCTGGTTTCATGCCCGGGCAGGGCAGCCCGGTTGTGGTATGATATCACCCGGCATATCAGATCCGCCCGATCCGCTGGCAGGCTGTCCAGCACCTGGTGCTGCCGCAGGATTTTCACCCCAAGGGCGGCATGGTTTTCCGATTTGTGGTCCACAAAGGTGCGGTATTGGGCATATTGCGCAAAACGGCCGATATCGTGAAACAGGCCCATGATTGCTGCCAGATCCCGGTCCTCGTCATCCAGGCCCAGCTGCTGTGCAATCCACAGCAGCTCTTTCACCACCCGTTCTGAATGATCCTTTTTCAGCCGGATATTCTTCACCACATCCGGGGCGGCATCCCCTCCGGCCGTGAACCCGCTCACATACTGGTCAAACCAGTTTCTGAACATCTCTTTTTTCATTTTCAATTCCATGGCAAAACGCACTGATCAAAACATGCCCGCATGTAAATGTCAAACCAATCCTGTACACCTGGATATTTGCCATAGCACCGCACACGCTATGGGGAGTCCCTGGTGGTGTCCTGTGAACGGACCGTCAGAGCCGGAGGGGCCGGCAGGTATGCTACGATGACAGAACCGGAAAAAGGGGATCAGTTCCTTATCTGAAAAAATTTACGGTAACCGGCCCCGCAGGATCTCGGGGCGGGCACAGGGCACCACCAGGGACGGGGCCGGGAATGGAGTGCTGCAAATAACGGTCGAAAACCTGGAATGCTTATAGCAAATATCCAGTGTACACCCCGGCAGCAGGGGTTGACAAATCATATCCTCTGGCAGATACTGCAAATTTGCTGAAAAGCGGTTTATAAAGGGTGTTCATAAAAAAACAGGGAAAGAATGATGACAACCGAGACATTGGCAATTTCATGCGGCATCGGCAGTGCTGTGGCTTGGGGGGCCGGAGATTTCAGCGGGGGCATGGCCTCCCGAAAAGGCAACCTGCTGAAGGTGGTATTGTATTCCCAGTTTATCGGCGGGCTGTTTCTGATGGGCATGGCATTTGTGTTTGCGGAAACCATGCCCCCTGTCAGCCACCTGGTTTACGGGGCCTTTGCCGGGATTTTCGGGAACATTGGGCTGATCGCCCTTTACCGGGGACTCTCCACCGGACGTATGGGGATTGTGGCCCCGTTGTCTGCAGTGCTCACGGCCCTGGTTCCCATCGGGTATACCGCAGTGTATGCGGGCCTGCCTTCCATAACCCGATTTGCCGGGTTTGTGTGTTTCATGATAGCGGTCTGGCTGTTGTCTTCAGCAGATGCCGGGTTCCGCATGACCGGCCGGGAGCTGCTTTTATCCTGTGCCGCCGGTGTCGGTTTCGGCCTGTTCTTCATCTTTATAGACAAGGCCAATGACCTGGCCATTTTCTGGCCCCTTGTCTGGGCCCGGGCAGCATCGGTCTGCTTCCTTTTCACCGTGGTGCTGGTGGCGGGAAAATCTGGCACCCGGTTGACGGGACAATGGTTTTTCATTGTCATGACCGGGGTGCTGGATGCCCTTGGCAATCTGCTCTTTTCCACGGCAGCCCATCTGGGCCGCCTGGATGTTTCTGCTGTGCTGGCATCCCTTTATCCGGCTGCCACGGTTTTGCTTGCATGGCTGTTTCTCAGGGAAAAATTGAGACGCCGGCAGTGGGTGGGGGTGGGGACTGCCTTTATCGCCCTGGGATTGATTTCCATGTGACCGAACGGAAAAACCCTGAAACAATACTGCTGCCGGGCGGAAACCAGGCATTTCCTGGTGCTGATTCTGCCGGCAGGCTCTGTTGCACAGGCTGAATTTAATTTCATGGGAACATGGTTACATTGGTTTTTTAACACGCAACCAAATGAGAGATGGGATTTATTGTGTTTGATTATACGGCAACATATACGGATCTTTACCAGGTCACCATGTCCCAGGTCTATTTTCACAAAGGCCTGCAGAATGAAACAGCCATATTTGACTATTTTTTCAGAAAGCTGCCCTTTGAAGGTGGATATGCCATATTCGCCGGTCTTGAAGATTTTCTAAAACCCCTTGAAACACTGCGCTTTGATAAAAAAGATCTGAAATTTCTGAAAACACAGGGGATGGATCAGGCGTTTCTGGATTATTTGAAAGATTTTCGCTTCCGGGGCAATATTTATGCTTGCAAAGAGGGGGATCTGATTTTTCCCAACCGGCCGGTGCTCACCGTGGAAGCCCCGATCATAGAGACCCAGCTGATGGAAACCCTTCTTTTGAATATCCTGAACTATCAGTCTTTGATTGCCACCAAAGCAAGCCGCATGCGCCTTGCGGCCGGGGACCGGAAACTGGTGGATTTTGGATTGCGGCGGGCACCGGGAACCGGCGGATATTCAGCTGCAAGGGCAGCCTTTATCGGGGGATTTGATGCCACCAGCAATGTACGTGCAGGCCGCGATTACGGCATACCCGTCTCCGGAACCATGGCCCATTCGTTCGTCCAAAGATATGATAATGAAATATCTGCATTCCGGGACTTTGCCGACGTGCGGCCCCATGACTGTGTACTGCTTGTGGATACCTATAACACACTGAAAAGCGGTGTTCCCAATGCTGTAAAAGTGGCCAAAGAGATGGAGAAAACCGGAAGCCGGTTAAAAGGTA
>DATFJY010000241.1:0-46430 GCA_035268905.1 Desulfotignum sp. | reverse complement strand
ATCCTGGTGGCCAAATGCCGGTGCGGCATCGGCGGCAAAGCCTTTGCCGACCTGCTGGGATCCTGCGACAGCCCCGGGGCTGCCCTGGAAAAAATCGAGCAGGGGTATGTGCTGGGGTACCACAAGGCCGCAAAAATGGCGGAAATCGGACTGTGGGCACAGATGTGGGCCGTCACTGACGTGGACCCGGAAGTGATCTCCCCGCTGTTCATCACCCCTTTTTCCGATCTGCAGACCGCTCTGGACCAGGCCCTGGAAAAAAAAGGAAAAGATGCCGGTATCCTGTTTCTCATGGACGGCGGCCTGACCGTACCCATGGTGCGCTGAAAAAGGGTATCAAGTGAAACATTCTTTGCTCTTTTGTGCGCTTCGTTCCCTTCACGGTGCAGGAAATCCGCCAGGCAACTGCTTTAATTATCTCCAAAAGGAGTATCATGGGACAATTTGACGTCATTGTTATCGGTACCGGCACCGCCGGACAGACAGCTGCCTTTGATCTGGCAGAGGAAGGCTTTCGTGTGGCCATTGCCGAAAACAGCGAAACACCCGGCGGTGTATGCGCATTGCGGGGATGCCAGGCCAAAAAATGGTTTTATGAAACCATGGAACTGGTGGCCCGCAGTCACCACCTGCTGGGAAAAGGCATTACAGAACCACCCCGGATCAGCTGGGAGCAGATACAAACCCAAAAAAGCGCATTTACTGCCAAAATACCGGAAAACACCATCGCCGGCCTCAAGGGAAGTGACATCACCTATATTGCCGGCCGGGCACAATTTATGGATGCCACCACCCTGCGTATCGGCACAGCCGATTACACCACCCGGTACGTCATCATCGCTGCCGGTGCCGCCCCCATGGACCTGCCCATTGAAGGGACCAAGCATGTGATCACCAGTGATGATTTTCTGGACCTGACCGCTTTGCCCCAACGCATCGCTTTTATCGGCGGGGGGTTCATCTCTTTTGAATTTGCCCATTTTGCCGCACGTCTCGGGAGCAAAGATATCCATATTCTTGAAGCGGCCGACAGACCACTGGGTCCTTTTGATACAGACATGGTGGCCCAGCTGGTCAATGCCTCGCAGGACGACGGCATCCAGGTACACACCGGGATTTCTGTTTCCGGTGTCACAAAAAACTCATCAGGCTATACCATTGATTTTGCATCCGGCCCGTCACTTGCGGTAGACCTGGTGGTCAACGGGGCCGGACGGGTACCGAATACTGCACCGCTCAACCTCGATGCTGCCGGTGTTTTTGCTTCCAAAAAAGGCATTGCCGTAAATTCGGCCATGAGAACCGCCATCCCCACCATTTTTGCTGTGGGAGACTGTGCCCAAACCGTGATGCTGGCCCGGGTGGCGGACATGGAGGCCCATGTAGCAGCCGAAGCAATATCGGCCATGGAAAACGGCACCGACCTGCCGGCCATGGACTACACTGCGGTGCCGGCAGTGCTTTTCACCTACCCCCAGCTGGCCATGGTGGGCAGGACCGAACAGATGCTGGAGCAGGAAAAGATCCCGTACTGGAAAAGCCATGACACCGGCCTTGGATGGCCCACCTACCGCCGCATCGGCATGAAACATGCCGCCTACAAGATTTTGGTGGATGAAAACAACTGCATCCTGGGTGCCCATTTTCTGGGAGACAACACCACCGGCCTGGTCAACGCATGCAAGCAGGCCATGATTGACAAAACCCCCATTACCCGGCTTCGGAATGACCATATCATGGCCCCTTACCCGTCCCGGGAAAGTGATATCCTCTATATGCTTGATCCGCTCCTCGACTGAGCAAATCAAGGGATAAAAAAACAGAGCAAAAAAAGGCTGTCAAGCCCTTTCCGCTCTGTTTTATAATTTTTTTAATGACGACCATGCCCTGACGGGCACAGCAAATCATGAAAGTTATGAATGGTGAGTTATGGGTATTGAGAGAAGCTAATGTGATATTTTTTTCTCACTACTCAAACCTCATATCGCACTACTTTCATATAATAATGGTGCAAAAGGGTTCTGCTACTGCTTTTTCATGGCTTCTCCGCAACAGACCAGTTCGCCCCCACCAGATTCCTTTACTTCCACAACGTTACCACATATTTCACATTTGTAAACTTCACCTACAGCTGGCATCATAAACCTCCTTATAAGGATTTTGTTAATATTACGCCTGAGAAAATTTGAACCATAGCCGCAACACCAGCGACTGATCCAAAAACGAAAAAAATGTAAAACTGACTCAAGCCTAATTGAAATTTAGGGCAATTTCGGTTTTTGTCAACCCCAAAATTGCCGGCTGGCACCTCCCCCCCCTGCGGGTGTCATGAGCAGTTATTTGGCATTGGGAATAAACAGGATCTTTCCCAGCAGTGTGAATTCGCCGATCAATTTCTGGGCCCTGGCGCTGGTAATCCAGTCAGCAAATGTCAAGGCGGTTTCGTATTTCACATTCTTGCAGTGAGCAGGATCGACTGCCATGACACTGTACTGGTTCTTTAATACATCATCGCCTTCCACCAGCACTTTCAGTTTCGGATCACCGCCTGCGGTGTGGGCATACTTGATATAGGTGCCCCGGTCGGTCATGGTGTACCCGTTTTTTTCTTCTGACACCTTGATGGTGGCAAGCATGCCCTGGCCGGTCTGGACATACCATGTTTCCGTCTCAGGAATGCTGAGATCTGTGGATTTCCAAAGAAATACCTCTTTTTTATTGGTCCCGGAATTGTCCCCGCGACTGACAAATACGGCCTCTTTTTCAGCAATGTTTTTCAAGGCCGCGGTGACGGTTTTTCCCATGATACCTGCAGGATCTGCTGCCGGACCGATGATCACAAAATCATTGTACATGATTTCTCTGCGGTCCTTCCCAAAGCCGTCAGCAACAAATTTTTTTTCAGCTGGCGGCGCATGGACCATCAACACATCCACATCACAGTTTTCTCCCAGCTTCAATGCCTTGCCTGTCCCGGTCGCCACCCATTTTAATGCAATACCTGTATCCTTTGTAAACTCGGGCGCCAGGTATTCCAGAAGGCCGGTGTTATCGGTACTGGTGGTGGTGGCCATCATCAGGGAAAGCGTGGATTGTGAAAACGCTGGTAGCGCCAGAAAACTCAAAATACAGACCGTTACAATAATTTTTACTGGATGTTTCATTCATTGTCTCCTTTCTGGTTATGGGCTATTTCATACAGCAGGTTATTGTTGCTTCTGGTTTGCATCTGCCGGCTGTTCACCCTGTTTTGCAATTTCCCGCCAAGGATTTCCGATATTTTTTGAAGAATATATATTTTTTGTAAATAATGGTCAATAATAATTATATATATTTAGAAACTGACCCAAACCAACCAAAAACAACCCAAAATAAGTATCAACAGATATTTCAACCATTCGCCGGATAGCGCTTACCTGCACCGGCCGACTGTAACCGGAAAACCTGTCGGACCAAAAAAAATGCAAACAAACCCCACCGGGTGTGGGTCAGGATGCAGGGCTGTCCAGACAAAAAGGCTGCAACAGAAACATATGCTTGTTTCTGTTGCAGCCTTTTTTACTGAAATCACAATGCCCTGGCCCATTGATCCGAAAAGATCATTGGACCAGGGATTACGCTACTGGGATGTAATGGCCTCGGTGAGCTCCGGCATGAACTCCAGGATATCTTCCACAATACCCACATCCGCCACTTGGAAAATCGGGGCTTTGGGGTTTTTGTTCACTGCCACGATAAAGGGGTTTCCCTTGACCCCGCCCAGGTGCTGAAAAGACCCGGAGATACCCATGGCCATGTACACCTTGGGTTTGACGGTCTGACCGGAGGTTCCCACCTGGCGGGATTTTTCCAGCCACTTGGCATCCACGATGGGCCGGGAGCAGGAGACAACCGCTCCCATGGCCTCAGCCAGTTCCTGGGCCATTTCAATGTTTTCCTCATCTTCAATACCCCGGCCGATGGAAACCAGGACGTCAGACTTGGTGATGTCCACATCTCCCACTTCCGCCACCACCACTTCCAGAAATTTTCTTTTGGCAGACAGGTCTTTTATTGCTTCAGATTTATCAGTGACCGTGCCGCCGGCGGAACCGGCATCGGTGGGCGCAAAGGAACCCGGACGGATGGTGATCACTGCACCTGCAGATATATCTGCTGTCACATGGGTATACACAGCACCGCCCAGTTCCTGGCGGACCATTTTCAATGTGGTGCTGTCAAGCCCCTCGAAATCAACAATATCCGCACCATAGGCAGTTTCCATTTTCACGGACAGTCCCGGGGCCAGGTCCATGCCAAAGGTATCATGGGGCACCAGAACAACGGCATCATGGGGCAGCACATCCGCCAGGGCCTTTCTCACCAGTTCGGCATTGGGATAGACCAGATCGGCATGGCTGATCTTGATCACCTCTTTATAGGTCTTGGCCATCTCTTCGGCCACCGCATCCAGTTCCGCACCGGAACCGGTGACAACCGCTGTCAGGCCGGCACCCGGATCGATCTTTCCAGCCGCTGCAGGATACTCCAATGCCACATCTTCTGCGGTGCCGTTTTTAAAGGGAATATATGCAAAAATCTGTGTCATGATCAAAGTCCTCCTTTGGCTTTCAGCTTTTCAATCAGCTTTTCAATGATCTCGTCTGTGGAGCCTTCCAGCATTTCCGCGCCATCGCCGAGATCCGGTACAAAATAATCCACGCGTTTGGTTTTGGCGCCGGCATCACCCACTGTGGCGGCATCAATACCCAGGTCTCCTGCGCCTTTTATCGGAATATCCACACTGGCCACCTTTCGGATGCCCCGGATCCCCACATACCGTGGTTCATTGATACCGGTCTGGATGGACAGGACACAGGGAAGCTGGATCTCGTTCATCTCCTGGTTTCCGCCTTCGATCTCACGGCCCACTTTGATGGTGGCATCATCAACCACCTCGATTTTGTTCACCAGTGAGGCATAGGGGTAATCCAGCATGGCAGCCAGCATGCCCCCCACCTGGCCGGCCCCTTCATCAGCCTGGGCACCGGTGAGGATCAGGTCGTATTTTCCCTTTTCAATTTCCGCCTTGAGGATGGCGGCAATGCCTTTGCCGTCGGATCCCTCGAACGCCTCATCACTCAACAGCACGCCATTATTGGCACCCATGGCCATCTCCCGGCGCAGCACCTCTTCTGATTCATCATCCCCCACCGTGACAACGGTGACACTGCCGCCCGCATTGTCCACAATCTGGATGGCTTCCTCCACCGCATAATTATCCCATTCATTCACTGAGTAAACCAGGTCGTCACGGTCAAGGTCGTTTCCCGCTGAATTGAGTTCAAATTCGTTCTCAGCAGTATCCGGAACACGCTTGACACATACCAAAATCTCCATGTATTACCTCCTTTGCTTGTGAGGGCAGGACCTGTTTGCGGTGCCTGCCGTCTGCTGTTTTTACATCCTTATCGTAAATGCCGGGCAATCAGTTCTGTAAAATCCAGTGCCGCCATCTCTCCTTCCTTTCCGGCCACCTTGATGGCATCCTGGATATTCACCAGGCAGAAGGGACAGGCTGTGACAATAACATTGGCACCGGCCTCGGCTGCCATATTCACCCGCAATACCCCCATTCGGGTATCTTCTTCCGGTTCATAAAACAGCATGAGACCGCCGCCGCCGCAGCAGAATGAGCGGTCCCGGCTTTTTTCCAGCTCCACCCGGGTGAGCCCGTCAATGGCATCCAGGGCCTGTCTGGGATCTTCATAAACGCCGTTATGCCGACCCAGGTAGCAGGGATCATGGTAAACATACACCTTGTCCGGATCAAGACAGGGCTTGAGGGACAATGCACCGTTCAGGATCTTTTCCGCCACCACCTGGCTGATATGCCGCACCGGCGGCAAGCCGTTATAATCATTTTTCAATGCATTATACGCATGGGGGTCGGCTGTGACAATCTGTTTTACACCGGTGTCCAGGATTGCCCGGGTGTTCTGTTCCTTTAAATCCTGGTAAAGCATCTCCTCTCCGAACCGGAGCACTTCATGACCGCTGTCTTTTTCCGCCTTGCCCAGAATACCGAAATCCACCCCTGCATGCTGGAGTATGACCGCGGTGTGCCGGGCGATCTCCTGGATATTGTCATCATAGGAGGTGATGCTGTCCACAAAATACAGGGTATCTGCCGCATCTTTGGCCAGATTTTTGATGGTATATGCAGTCTTGAAATCCTTTTCCAAAGCCCAGTCCGCCCGTTTTTTCTCCATCTTGCCGTAGGGATTACCCCGTTTTTCCAGGGCTTTCAAGGGTTTCTGCAGGGACTGGGGCACCATGCCCTCATCCACCATTCCCCGGCGCAGATCCACCATCTTGTCAATATATTCAATGGCCAGTGGGCACTCTTCCTCGCAGGCGCCGCAGGTGGTACAGGACCAGATTTCATCCTCTGTGTAGATATCTTCCACCAGCATGCTGCTTTTGTAAATTTCACCGGACAAAGGATAATTTTTGAACATCAGGTCCCGGGCCTTGATGGTGATAAACCGCGGGGAAAGCGGCCTGCCCACGGCATTGGCCGGGCACTGGTCAGAACACCTGCCGCAGTCGGCACACGAATAAAAATCCAGCATGTGCTTCCAGGTAAAATCCTCCAGTTTTTTCACCCCGAATGATTCCAGATCATCCAGCTGTTCCGCTGTTACCCCGTGGCGGACCGGCTTGATCTTTCCTTTGTCCAGACGCATGAAAAATACATTGAAAAGTGATGTGATCACATGGAAATGTTTGCCCAGGGGCAGAAAGCACAGAAAAAAGAAAAAGGTCACATCATGGAGAAAATAGGAAAAAATATGCAGTCCCTGAAGAAATTCAAAGGAAGCCCCGGAAAGCATATGCTTGAAAATCCACACCAGGGTCAGGGGGGCCACAAAATGGGCGTCTCCGGTTTCCTGTAAGGCATAGGCCAGCTCAGAAGCCTCAAACAGACTTTCGGAAATCATCAATGTGGCAATGATCCCCAGTACAAACACCGCTTCCGCAGTATGGTCTTTGCCGTATTTTTCCGGCACCGCATACCGGGCCGGTTTGAAGACACCCCGGCGGATACCGGCAATGATACAGGCGATGAGCACAAAGGTGGCAGCATAATCTTTCAAAATATTATACACGACCCCCAGCCATCCCCCGAAGCCAGGCATGACAAATCCGTCGGACAAACCGATGATCACAAGGGATACGGACCGGATGGACAAAATCAGAAACCCGGCAAAAATGACAATATGCAGCACCCCTGCCAGCATATACCGGGGCTGCCTGATCTGGCCCAGCCAGATGACAATCAGTTTCTGGATACGGCGGCCGATGTGGTCCATTCGAAAATCCGGGGCCGCCCGGACCAGAGGTGCCAGGCGCCTGGCCATGATATAGGCGAACAGGCCAACCCCCACCACAGGGAGGATAAAAGACAGGATTGCTGCCGGAAATATCCCGAAAAATTCAAAACTTGCCGGACCGATGATCGAAGACATATGCTGTTACCTCCAGAAAATGTATTTTTTTACCCTTTATGAACAAGGACTCAATGAGCTTTAATAAAGATGGCGATTCCCGTCAAGCAAAAAGCCGGATTCAAAACCATTTAAAAACTGTATACCATTTATATACTGTATGCTGTTTATTCCCCCCTGACCCCGTTGAGATACAGATCCACCAGGGGATCTGCCATGGCCACAAGATCATACCGGCCATCCGCCGATACCCAGGTGGAAATAACCCCTTCCACCGCGCCCAGAATGAAGCGCTTCACAAGTCCCACAAAAAGATCCTGGCGCATGGCACCTTCGATCTGCCCCTGCTCAATGATATCTGACAGCAGGTCCAGGTACATCTTGGAAATATCTTTGATCTGTGACTGGATATCCCGCAGATACCGCACTTCGGACTGAAAAATCACCGCCATGTTCTTATCGTTCTGAAATTCCTGCAAATGACAGTGAATGAGGTTTCGAAGTTTTTCTTCGGCGTTTTGGCCTGTGGCAACGGCGGTATGCATTTTTTCAAACACCACGGCAGTTTTATAACTTATAAACTGGTAAAGAATATCATCCTTGTTTTTAAAATACAGATACAGGGTGCCGTCAGCCACCCCGGCCCGGGAGGCGATCTGGGAAATCGTGGCCTTGTAGAAACCGAATTGGGCAAAAACATCGCCTGCACTGGTGAGAATCTTGTGGTATTTTTCAGATCTGTTTTTTTGCAAGCCGCTCCCGCCTTTCCCCGCTGGAATGAATAATAATTCATTATCTAACAATAGTTTTCCATAAAAGTCAAGCAGATATTTGTATGATTTTTTTTGATTATTATAATGTATTAATCTTTTTTTACAGATAGTTATAACTATATACTGATGGTATCATTTTATTGTGCCAAAATGAATTTCAAATATTATTTCATGAATGTATATTCATTAACTAATATTGCTTGCTTTTGACCGTTTTTCATGACAAAAATGACCCATATCTTCAACAGCAACTACTATACGGGAGAGAAACCATGTCACACCATTCTTCTGCAGATTTCCAGGCAGCCCTTGATTTCGGCAGGCCCCCCAATGTAAAAACGCTGTTCCCCAACTCCAGGGCATTGATTGTCAGCGGCAGATACATTGACCAGGCCATGCTGAAGAAAGGCGGTTGCATGACCATTGCCGCCAACGGCAGAAACGCGTTTGTCATAAAGGGCGCCCTGTGTGCGGCCCAGAAGGCCAATGCTGCCATCATCATTGAAATCGCCCGGTCAGAAGGGGGCACAAATGCCTATTGTGCCGTCAACCTGTGGAACATTGCCCGGCAAACCGATGCATTCATGAACGAACTGGGCATCACCATACCGGTGGCCATCCATGCCGACCATTTCGGCATCAAAAAACCCGAAGATATTGCACCCGCAAAAATTGAAATTCCCTCCCTGTTTGATGCCGGCATCACCTCCATTGCCATTGATGCCTCTCACATGCCTGATGAGCAGAACCTGCTGGCCAATATCGAACTGTCCCCTCTTGTTCCGGAATGGTCCAGCCTTGAAACAGAAGTCGGGGAAATAAAAGGCAAACTGGGATTATCCACTGCCCAGGAAGCCCTGTTTCTGATCCAGGGGCTCAATGCCCACGGTATCTTCCCGGACTGGATCGCACTGAACAACGGGACCACCCACGGCATTGAGCAAAGCGATGCCGGCATCAATGTGCCGCTGACCGCGCAAATCCATGATGCACTTGCACCTTATAGTGTCTCCGGAGCACAGCACGGCACCTCGGGCAACAGCTCGGAACGGCTCCGGGAGATTGCCGCAAAAACAAGGACCACCAAGGCCAATGTTGCCACTGCCCTGCAGATGATCTCCTGGGGGGTGCAGGTCAATGATTACGGCAATGCCATTCTTGATTCCGACGGCAATTTCATCAAACAGCCGGACAAGGGGGTTGATGATCCCATGTGGCAGCAGATGCTGGCCTATGCCAAATCCCGGGACCTTACCGGCGGCAATTTCAAAAAACTCAATGCCCCCTTTGAAAACCGGTTTCTGGCCCAGTCTGCCGATATCAGAAACCGCATGGCAGCAGGTGTGGAAGACTTTGTTCATACCCTGCTCACCAAGGTGTTCAATGCAGCGGATACAGCTGATATTGTCAAGGACCATATTCTGCAGACCCGGTCCCATGACCCCGGACCGAAAGCCGGCATCATCGAATCCCCACAGGAATGGACCCAGGAAAAAATTATTGAAAAATCGGCTGACATCAGTTCAGACAAAGGGCCTGAGGGCAATTTTGATGATTAAAAAAAATATTAAAGGTTTGATTTTCCCTTACCGATATGGTCATTAAGGAAAGGAGAAAATTTAATGCAGATACCCTCTTATCAGATACAAAATGTTCTCAAGGTGTATTCCCGGCAGCTGAGCCAGGGAAAAATTTTGAGCCGAAACAAATCCATTGCCGGTAATACCGTATCTGCGGACAATGTTTCCATCTCCTCGGAAGGCAAACGCAAGGCCATCATTGACAAGGTTGCTGCCAATATTGTGGAAAAAATCATCACAGAGGGTCCCAGGGAAAAAAACGAAGAACAGATTGCCAGCCAGATTGAAAAAGAACTGGGGAAAAAAATCAATTATGACCGGGACAAAAACCAGTTCACCTATACGGCAGTGGACAGTGACAACAACCGGGTAACCCATACCCTGTCAGTGGAAGACTCCACTTTTGTTGTAAAACGAATGACAGAGCTGGCACGCCAGGTTGCCGACAGCAACATGGCATCCTAAAGGAGGTACCCCATCATGAAAATATCCGGCCCCACCAACAATCTTATACAACATACCAGCTATGCCAACCAGGCAAATCCTGCCGCCACCAATATCCGGGCAAAAACCGATAGACAGCCCGAAGAAACAAAAACCGACAATATCGATCTGTCTGCAAAAACCCGGGATCTCCAGAGAATCAGCCAGGCCATGGAAACAGAGCCGATTGACAGAACACAACTGGTATCAGATATCAAAAACCAGGTGCAAACCAACCAATACACCATCAATGCAGAAAAGATTGCGCAAAAAATGATGATTGGCCTTAACGCCGATGAAATGATATAGCCTGCAAAAATTTCCCGGTGTATCCCGACAGACCCGACATGACATGTAGGGCTTTGTTGGGTTATTCCTTTCAACTATCCGAAATAACATGATTTATTTATAAACTGTATTCCTTTTATTTTCTGGCATATCTTTTGCTTTTACCATGGCTAATACAAAAAGGAGGCCCATATGGTAAATATCCACCACATACAAGACACGACCCAGCCGATAAAGACGCCCCAGGGCGGGCCGGAAAAAACCGGGAAAAAGGATGCATTCAAATCAGCACTGACCCAGGCCCTGGACAATGCAGAGCCCTCTGAAATGCCGGAAACAAAAGCAAACGGCCTGGGTGAAATTTCGCCCACCCGGACAATACAGATACCGGAACAGGCAGATCTTGTTTCCAGCAGCACGGAAAAACTGCTGGGACTGCTGGACACCTATACAGCCCAGTTGCAGGATCCTGGCGTATCCCTCAAGCACATGGCACCGGTGCTGGAAACCATTCACCAAAAAGCAGACCAGCTGGTAGAGGAAACCCGGGCACTTGGTCCCGACCATGCCGGCCTGCGGGATATCGCCACCCAGACCGCAGTGACAGCACAGACAGAATATATCAAGTTCCAGCGGGGAGATTATTTGTCATAGCTGCGTTTCGCCCTGGCCCAGAAAGCCTGCTTTTCATCGGCTGACAACGCCTGCAGGCTGCAGTTCTTTCGGATCAGATCCGCTTCCATGAAACGGAACCTTCCTTCAAATTTTGCAGTGGCCCGTGCCAGGGCGGTTTCCGGATGAAACCCGGCAAACCGTGCCACATTCACCAGAGAAAACAAAATATCCCCCAGTTCCATCATGGTTTCGTCCGGGTCTTCCTTTTCCAGGGCATATTCGAATTCTGCAATCTCTTTTTTCACCGTGTCCAGTACCTGGTGGATATTTTCCCAGTCAAATCCCTGCCTGACCGCTATCTGTGATACCTTGAGGGCCCGCACAAGACCGGGCATGCCACCGGGTACCGCATCCAGGGCAGAGGTATTGTCTGGATGGTCTTTTTCCCGGGTTTTTATCTGTTCCCACTGGTCCAGCAGCTCTTTTTCTGTTTCAACAACCGCTGACCCGTAGACATGGGGATGCCGCCGAACCATTTTTTTGACCACTGTATCCACCACCCGGGAAAGGGGAATCTGCTTTGTGTCATGAAAGATGGCCATGATGAACACAATTTGAAACAGCACATCCCCCATCTCTTCGCAGGTATTGTCCAGATCATCATTTACAATGGCATCCTGGAGTTCATACACCTCTTCCACCAGGCATTTCCACATGGTGGCCGGGGTCTGTCTGCGGTCCCAGGCACACCCGTTTTCCCCGCGCAGGGTCTGGATAATTTCCAGAATAGGGGCTATTGTCTCCAATGGTTTCCTTCTCCTGTATAGTAAGTGTTTCCACCTTGAGTTTTTCCAGCTGTTCCAAAAAACCGGCCCGCATGGTCCTGGAAACAAACAGGGTCATTGTTCTGGAAATCTGTGCCAGATAAGGGGCGGATTCCGACCCTGCCGTCAGCCTTGCCGTGCCCGCCGGGATAAATGCTGTCAGCATCACAAACAGGACAGATACGATCAATGCACCCTTGGCTGTGCCAAAAATCAACCCGAATGTCCGGTCCACCCATCCCAGAAACACCAGGTGCAGAAGTTTGCGGATCACTGCAGACAACACCCCTACCGCCACCAGAACAGCGCAGAACAAAAGCCCGAAACTGACCAGATGACGGGTTTCCTGGGTGGTTATCAAAAAAGCCAGGCGGTCGGAAAGCAGCCAGTAATAGGTAAACGCCCCGTAAAAACCGGCAATAACCGCTACAATCCCGGAGACCTCACGGATCAGTCCCTTAAAAAGTCCCCTGATCATACAGAACAGGATAATCACCAGAACCACCAGATCAAAACCGTTCATTTTTTTCCTTTCCAGCACCGTTTCTCAAGACCCATGGAATACCAATTCCACGGTTTTCCCGTCAAGATTTTTATTGACCTTTTTGTAAATACATTGCACCCTGTTGCCCATGAAAACCATTGAATTTGACAACATATCTCTGGTCCAGAAGCTGTTTGGATTTCACAATACCCACCTTGACAAAATCGCAAAAAATCTGGGGGTGACCATCAACTCCAGGGGAACCAGTGTCACCATTTCCGGTGATGCTGCAAATACCCGCCTGGCCCATACCCTGTTGTCCCAGTTATACGGCCTTTTACAGGAAAACATTCCCATGGACCCGGCAGATCTGGATGCGGCCATTTCCCTGATAAAAAAAGACGGGGAATCCCGCCTGAAACCCCTCTTTTCCCAGACGGTTTTCGTGACAGCCAAAAACAAACCCATCCGGCCCAGAAGCCTTGCCCAGCAAAAATATGTCAATGCCATTCAGGCCCGGGACATTGTGTTCGGTATCGGTCCTGCCGGCACCGGAAAAACCTATCTGGCCATGGCCATGGCAGTGGCCGCCCTCTGCCGGGGAGATGTGCAAAAAATCATTCTCACCCGCCCGGCTGTGGAAGCAGGGGAGGCTCTGGGATTTCTGCCCGGGGATCTGGCGGAAAAAATCAACCCGTATCTGCGCCCCCTTTACGATGCATTGTATGATATGCTGGACTTTGAAAAAGCCAGGGCCTATATTGATCAGGAAATCATTGAAATAGCCCCGATAGCGTTCATGCGGGGAAGAACCCTGAACAATGCATTTATTATCCTGGATGAGGCCCAGAACACCACCTCCCAGCAGATGAAAATGTTTTTAACCAGAATCGGATACAATTCCAAAACCATTGTAACTGGTGACATTACCCAGATAGACCTGCCGGCCGGCAAAAAATCCGGCCTTGTGGAGGTGAGAAAGATCCTTTCCCGCATAGAGGGAATCGATTTCATCTATTTTTCCAAAATGGATGTGGTAAGACACCAGCTTGTTTCCGATATTATTGATGCATATGAAAAAAACAAAACGTAATATCTGGCCGAAAAAGGCCAAAACTTTTTTGTTGTCCACCCCTTACCTGCTGTGGTTCATGCTCTTTGCCATTACCCTGGTATTCACCCTTTTCCAGACACCGGACCAGCAGAACATTACCTTTTCCTATGCAGTAGGAGATGTGGCCCAGCGGGATATCAAGGCACCCAGAGACATTCTGGTGGAAGACACAGAAGTTTCCGAAAACAGGCGCAACCAGGCCAAGGAAACGGTCAGAATAGTCTATGACCTGGATGCAGGCCTGTTGCCGCAAATTCAGACCAACATACATGAAGCCATGCAGATCGGCCGGCACCTGTTTGAACCGGCGGAAAGCCCGTCGGATAATGAAGGAAATACCCCAAAAGTCTCCCCTGCGCCCACCTTTGCCATGGTGCTGGAAACCAAACCCAAATTTGAAGAAAAACTGGGCATAGAAATCAATGAAGGGGCATACTCCATTCTGTACAAGCACCGGTTTGATCCTGCCATCACTGAAAAAATCCAGACCATTATGGGCAAAGTGCTCTCCAACGGGGTGGTTGCAAACAAGGAAATATTACTGGAAGAGGAAAACAAGGGCATCATCCTGAGGACCATCGATTCCAGTGAAGAACAAATTGTCAACAATCTCAAGGTGTTTTATGGGCCTGACCAGGCCAAGGCCATGGTCAGAATCGAAGGCGCTCCCCTGCTGAAAAATGTCAATTACAACCTGACAAACCTGATCGTGGATATCTGTCAGCGGTTGCTGCAGCCCAATATATTCATGAACAAAAATGAAACCCAGAAAAGAATACTGGCAGCCCAGTCAGATATCAACCCTGTCATGTACCAGATAAAGGCAGGGGAAATGATACTCAGAGAAGGGGAACGGGTAAACAAGACCAAGCTGATCAAGCTGAATGCACTTCAGGAACTGGCGGCAGGAAAAACTGTGTATGTGTCTGCCACCGGGATCGCCCTGATCACCTTTTTTCTGCTGCTGGTTTCCTATCTGCTGTTTTTTAAAGACCACAAGACCCTGAAAAACGACCATAACAAACATATGATTTTTCTGGCCTTAGGGCTTGTTCTGTACCTGGGATTTGTCAAGATATCCACGTTTCTGGTCCAGTCTGCAGATCCCAACCAGGCGTGGGATCTGGCCTCGGCATCCTTTTTCATGGCCATCCCTCTGCCGGCCGCAGCCATGATCTGCTGCCTGTTTCTGGGTTTTGACATTGCCGTATATTTTGCCCTGGTGCTCTCTGTTCTGGCAGGCCTGTCCTTTGGCGGCAGCTTTGAGGTCTTTATATTCTTTTTCTTGAGCTGCAGTGCGGCCGCCTTTCTGGTATGCGACAGCCGGGAACGCAAAAGCTTTATCCTGGCCGGCTTCAAATTGTCCATATTCAATGCGGTCCTGGCCATTTCCCTGGGATTTTATTCCCTTGCCCAGCCAGAGCCGGTGCTGCTGGCCAAAGAAATTCTCATCGCTTTTTGCGGCGGGGTGTTTGCCGCCACTTTGACCATCGGGTTCACCCCGTTGATTGAAATTCTGTTTGATTACACCACAGAGGCCAAACTCCTGGAATTTTCCAATCTGGACCAGCCATTGATCAAAAAGCTGATGATAGAGGCCCCGGGTACATACAACCACAGCGTGATTGTGGCCACCCTGTCGGAAGCGGCGGCTTCCGCCATCGGCGCCAGCAGCCTCAAGGCAAAGGTCATGGCGTATTACCACGACATCGGCAAGCTGAACAAAACCATGTATTTCATTGAAAACCAGGCAGACGGCAAAAATCGGCATGACAAGTTGTCTCCGTCCATGTCCGCCCTGATCCTGATCCAGCATGTCAAAAAAGGGGTGGGGCTGGCAAAAACCTATAAACTGGGAAATGAAATCATTGAAGGCATTACCCAGCACCACGGCACATCCTTGATCAAATACTTTTACAACAAAGCCCTGAAAAGCGGAAAAACCAACGTCAATGAAGAAAATTTCAGATATCCCGGTCCCAAACCCCAGACCAGAGAAACCGGCATTGTCATGCTGGCGGATGTGGTGGAAGCAGCGGTGCGGGCTTTGGACCGTCCAACGCCTGCCCGGATCAGGGGGCGTGTCAAGGAACTGATCAATGATATTTTTGCCGACGGGCAGCTGGAAGAGTGTGAACTCACCCTCAAGGATCTCCACCAGATCGCCAAAAGCTTTAACAATATTTTGACCAGTATTTATCACAGCCGCATCGAATATACGGACAAACCCCAGGAAAAGAAAAAAGAAAAAAATGAGTCTTTCAAAGATTTTGATCGACAACCGGCAAAAAGCAATGGTGCCAACCCGAACCATCCGCAAAAAGACAGAACTGATCTTAAACGCCTTGGGTTGTGACAGCCATGAAATATCCATTGTCATCATGGATGATGCCCATATCCAGGCACTCAACCAGACCTTTCGGCAGATATCCACCCCCACCAATGTCCTGGCATTTCCCATGCAGGAAGGAGAATATTCCGGCATCACCCCGGGATTGCTGGGGGATGTGGTCATATCAGCCCAGACAGCTGCCAGAGAAGCGGATACAGCAGGCATCACCACAGGGGAACGGATGTCCCAGCTTCTGGTACACGGTATTCTCCATCTTCTGGGATTTGACCACGAAGGAGACGCCGCCAAAGCTGATGAAATGGAAACCAAAAGCCTTGAAATTCTGAAACATATTGAAAAGAATCCGAATTTAGAGGCTTTTTAGCCAGGAAAGGAAAAGCAGATGGCAGAATTAGCTGTGAATGTAGACCATGTGGCCACCCTGCGCCAGGCCCGGGGGATCGATTACCCCGACCCGGTGGCTGCAGCCGTGGCAGCGGAAGCCGCCGGAGCAGACGCCATTGTGGTGCACCTGAGAGAAGACCGCCGCCATATCCAGGAACGGGATGTCCGGCTCCTCCGGCAGATCGTGCAGTCTAAACTCATTCTGGAGATGGCCGCCACCAGCGAGATGATGGGAATTGCCCTGGATATTCTCCCCCATACCGTCACCTTGGTTCCGGAAAAAAGGGAAGAACTGACCACGGAAGGGGGTCTGGATCTGGTCACCCATCAGGATACCATCAGAGAAGCGGTAACCACCCTCAAAAACGCAGGGATAAAGGTGTGCATATTCATTGATCCAGATCTGGACCAGATCAAAACCGCCCATCAAATCGATGCTGACATGATTGAAATCCACACCGGTGCTTTTTGTGATGCCGCAACCGAGTCCGAAGCCCGGCGGGAGTTTTTACGCATCGTGGATGCCGCCAAGATCGGCACCAAACTCAAACTGGGGGTCAATGCCGGACACGGTATCTGCTATAACACCATCAAGGCCTTTGAAGGGCTCCGGGAAATCCGGGAATTTTCCATCGGCCACAGCATTGTCGCAAGGGCTGTTCTTGTGGGCATGGACCGGGCTGTCAGAGACATGAAACAGTTGATCAAAGCCCTTTACTGATCCTTATCCCCGGTCAGTCAAGCAGTCCAGACATGACCGCAGCCCGTGTTACGCCGTCTGCGTTGTTGGATACCGGCATCAGCATACCGGTATCCAGGCCGGGCACGGTGTTGGCCACACAAAAACTCTGGCCGGCCCATGCCAGCAAGTCCTGGTCATTGAAATCGTTTCCCACGGCAACCACCCGGGTGCGCGCAATCTGCAATCTTGCTGCAAGCCATGCAGCTGCCTGGCTTTTGGAAGCCTGGGGATGAAATACCTCTATCCATGCGGAGCGGTGGTCCAAAGGAGAGGTGGCATGGATCACGCTGAATTGGCCCAGAACCGATTTCCATTTTGCCACCTGGTCCGGTGAAATCCCATGGGGCACCACCCCAAGCACCTGGGTGGCGGATGCATACAACAGGGTCTCAGCCAGCAGCGGGCTGGCAAAGGGCTGGTACAGATCAATCCGTTTGTGAAAATCAGGGTTCTCATGACCGTGGGATCTGTACAGAAAAAAATGGGTGTCCGGAATGGCTTTATGGACCATATAGTCACATCCGGCCCGGCCAAAGCAGGCGCATATCTTTTTCACATCAGGCCGGGAAATGGCAAGGTGCCGGACAATTCTGTCCTGTTTCAGATCCAGGATACCGGCCCCGGTGGAAAACAGCAGATAATCCACCGGCAGCACCGCTTTTTTCACATCTATATGGGCCAGGGCCTTGTAAAAGGAATAGAGACTGCGGCCTGTGGCAACGGCCACTGTCACCCCTTTGGACCGCAGCCTGGCAAGGGTGGTCAGATCCCCGGCTGAGATGGTTTTGGCATCATTGAGCAGGGTGCCGTCAAGATCTGTGACAAACAAAGACCGGTTCATGAAGCAGGATCTTTGCTGCCCCGGAAATGGTGCACCGCCTCGAGGAGATCCACCATATCAAACGGTTTCATGAGCAGGGTGGCGCCCTTTATTTTCTCTAAGACTTCGGGGGAGGGCGTAATCCCGGTACAGATGATCACAGGCAGCCCCGGCCCGATCTGCCGGATTTTTTCCATGAGCAGATCACCGGTCATTTCCGGCCCACCGCTACCAGATAGTCTTCATCATCCACAAATAAAATCCGTTTGCCCTGTGTCTGCTGGACCATTGGCACCATCCTTTCGCCACTGCCGGCCGTTTTTCCGGCCGCATATCTTCTGGTCTGCTATTTCTTCTTTTTCATGGCTTCCCGGAAAACACTCTCCATGGTACCCACTGGTTTTTCCTTCTGGTTCCCGGCAAACTGCTGCCAGTTTTCCGTATCTGTCTGGTCCGGGGGGGCCAGGGTAATGCGCCGGTTTTCCTCGTCCACCTGCCGGACCATCACGGTGACGGCATCCCCGGGCTTCAATGCATCATAGGGTTTGGTATCGGCAGCACTCTTAACGGCTGATACAGGCATAAGGCCTGTCACCCCCGCTTCCAGACCGAGGAACAGGCCGAATGTCTCTCTTTTTTCCAGGCTGGTTTCCAGGATATCCCCAGCCTTGTATTTCACGGAAATCCCGGTCCAGGGATCCCCCAGGGCATCCTTGATGCTCAAAGAAACCCGTTTGGCATCCATATCAATGGACTTTATCACCACTTGGACCTGTTCGCCCTTCTCCACCACATCGTCCGGCCGCATAACCCTTCTGGTATGGCTCATCTCACTGATATGCACCAGCCCGTCCACACCCGGCGCAATTTCCACAAACGCACCAAAATCGACGAGCCGCACCACCTTTCCGGTCACCTGGTCTCCCGGCTGAAATGCCGTATCCATGCTGTCCCAGGGATCTTCGGCGGTCTGTTTGACAGACAGGGAAATTTTGGGCAGATCCTGGACTTCCTGGTGCTCTATTTTCAGCAGTTTCACCAGCACCGCATCCCCGGGCTTCACCACCTCATCCGGTTTTTCGATCCTGGACCACCCCAGCTCGGAAATATGCACCATGCCCTCCACCCCCGGTGCCAGCTCGACAAATGCCCCGTATGGCATGAGCCGGGTAACGGTTCCCTGGAGCAGGTCCCCCACTGCCACATCTGCCAGAAACGCCTGCTGGGCTTCTTTCATCTGTGCAACCAGCAGATCTTTGCGGGATACCACAATATTCCGGCCGTTTTCCTCATACCGGGTGATCAGAAAATGCAGGGCCTGCCCCACAAAATCCTCCGGGGTTTCCACATATGTGACATCCATCTGGCTCACCGGACAAAAAGCCCGCTTTCCCAGGATATCCACATTGAAACCACCCTTGATGACAGCCTTTACCTTTCCTTCCACAGGGGTTTTGTTTTGGGCCGCATCTTCCAGCATAGCGGCTTTTCCGGCCCCGGAAATGGCCCGGGACAAAATGATCTCGCTCTCGCTCAGGGACACCACATACAGGGTGAGGGTGTCACCTGCCTGCCAGGAGAATTCACCGTTTTCGTCCAGCAGTTCGTTTTTTTCCACCACACCGTCACTTTTGGTGCCGGTGTCAATATACACACTGGTCCTGCCCACAGATATGATCTTTCCTTCCACCATATCACCGGGTTTGAGTTCACGGCCCAGGTTGTCGTCATAGGATGCAAAAAGTTCTTCAAAACTCAATTCTTCAGCGTTCTCGTCCGGGTTTTCATCAAATTTTTCGGTCATGGTCTTTCTCCAAACAAGGCGGTTATGTAACATATGCCTGAGTACTATACTTTACAAAAGCAGGTGTAAAGCAAAAAAGTTTATGGGTATCTGGCGGGCCGGCCCTGTAAACGCTTATGGCAGATCTGCATTCATCTGTTCCAGAACCTTTCCGGCAAGAGCTGTTGTGATGCCCGGAACCGATGCAATCTCTTCCACAGAGGCATTTTTCAGGTTTTCCAACCCCTTGAAACGGGTGAGCAGCTGTTTTTTCTTTTTGGGCCCGATGCCGGGGACCGTATCCAAAAAAGACTGGCTGCTCCGTTTTTCCCGGCGCCTGCGCTGGAAGGTGACAGCAAACCTGTGGGCCTCGTCCCGCACCTGCTGGAGCAGGAACAGCGCTTTTTTGGCAGATGCGGTGTTCACGGGGTTGGCCCGGCCGGGAACATAGATCTTGTCCAGGTCTTCTCCTTTTGCTTCATCTTTTTTTGCCAGCCCGGCCACAGCGAATTCACCCTGAATTCCCAGTTCCCTGAGCACTGACATGGCCATGCCCAACTGCCCTTTTCCACCGTCCACCACCAAAAGATCCGGCCGGGGCATCTCTTTTTCCGGTTTTGAAAACCGCCGTGTCAGCACCTGGGTCATGCAGGCATAGTCATCGGGCTGGTCCATATCCTGGATAACATACCTGCGGTATGCGCTCTTGTCCGGGTGTCCGCTGGTGAACACCGCCATGGATGATACCGGATCTTTGCCTGCCAGATTGGAATTGTCAAAACATTCGATCCGCTCCGGGGGCCGGTCCATCCGCAACAATGTCTGAACCAGGGTCAGGGCGGACTGGGTTGCCTCTTCCCGGAGTGCCTGTTTTTCCAGTTCTTCCCGGGCATTGACCCGGGCCATCTGTGCCAGGCGCCGCTTCTCCCCCCTCACCGGCACATGCACGGTCACTTTTTTCCGCTTTTTTTCCGACAGATTTGATGCCAGCAGGGCCATGTCTTCGATGGGACTGTCCAGCAGCACCGTATCCGGCAGGAACCGGGTGTGGTCATAGTACTGCCATACAAACGCCCGCAAAATCTCGTCCGCCTCCCTGAATACCGGATCCACCGGATAATGCACCGTATCGATGAGCCTGCCGGACCGGATCAGCATCATGGTGACCACCGCGATCCCGTTTTTCATGGCCAGGGCCAGCACATCCCGGTCCTTGAGATCGGCTGACACCACCACCTGTTTTTCCAGGACACGGGTCATGGCCTGGATGGCATCGCGCTTCTGGGCGGCTTTTTCAAATTCCATGGCATCGGCATGGGCCTGCATCTGGGCTGTCAGTTTCCGGATCACCTGGTTGGACCGGCCTTTTAAAAACAAAACCGCATCTTTGACCTGCTGCCGGTACGCCGCCTCATCCACCTGGAGGCAGCAGGCCCCCATACAGGCATTGATCTGATAGTTCAGACAAGGCCGGGACCGGTTTTTAAACTGGGTGGTGCGGCATTTCCTGAGCCTGAATATCTTCTGGATCTGCCGCAGGGTCTGGTTGACGCTCTGGGAGGAGGAATAGGGACCGAAATACAGGGCATGATCGTTTTTGATCCGGCGCACCCGCTGAATGGCGGGAAACGGTTCGTTCATATCGATACGCAGCAGGGGGTAGTTTTTGCCGTCCTTGAGAATCACATTGTAGCGGGGACGGTATTCCTTGATCAGGTTGGATTCCAGGATGAACGCTTCATGATCCGATGCAGTGATGATCAGATCGAAATCCTTGACCATGGACAGCAGGGCCGCGGTCTTGCCGTCCACATGATCTTTTCTGACAAAATAGGACCCCAGCCGTTTTTTCAGGTCCTTGGCCTTTCCCACATAGATGGTTTTTGCCCTGGCATCCTTCATCAGGTACACCCCCGGGGCATGGGGGGCCTGCAGGTATTTTTCCGTCAGCTTCCGGGGTATGGCAGGCTCTTTTTCGGTCATCAAAACTGCACCATGTCCGTGAGCTGACGGATCTTGTCCCGGTAGACGGCAGCCTGCTCAAATTCCAGGTTTTCCGCCGCTTTTTTCATCTTGTACTCCAGATCCCGGATCAGGTCTTCCAGTGCCACCTCTTGCCCGTCATAGGCCTGCAGATCCTCGTGAATGGAGGTTGCCTGCGGCTGGGTCGCCATATCCGGTTTCGGGTATTCAAACCGGTTCAGCTGCTTCTGGATGGTGGTAGGCACAATATGATGGGCCTGGTTATAGGCCTCCTGAATTTTCCGGCGCCGCACGGTTTCCGCCATGGCTTTTTTCATGGACCCGGTTTCCTTTTCCGCGTACATGATCACCCGGCCGTATACATTTCTGGCAGCCCGGCCGAAAATCTGGATAAAAGAACGGAAAGAGCGCAGAAAACCTTCCTTGTCCGCATCCAGGATGGCCACCAAAGAAACTTCGGGAATGTCCAGGCCCTCCCGGAGCAGGTTGATACCGATGAGCACGTCAAACATCCCCTGTCGCAGGTCCTGGATGATCTCGATGCGCTCCATGGTCACCACATCCGAATGCAGGTACTTCACCTTGAGTCCCAGATCGGCATAATATTCGGTGAGATCCTCGGCCATGCGCTTGGTCAGGGTGGTCACCAGGACACGCTCATCCGCCTCCACCCGCCTGAGAATCTCCTGGTACAGATCATCCACCTGGGTCCTGGCATCCCGTACCTGCACCGCAGGGTCCAGCAGCCCGGTGGGCCGGACAATCTGTTCCGCCACCCGCACCCCGGCCCTTTCCAGTTCATAGTCTGCCGGGGTCGCGGAAACATAGATGATCTGAGAGGTTCTGTCAGAGAACTCCGCAAAGGTCAACGGCCGGTTGTCCACGGCAGAGGGCAGCCGGAACCCGTAATCCACCAGGGTCTGTTTCCGGGACCGGTCCGCCTTGTACATGGCGGACAGTTGTGACACAGAAATATGGCTTTCATCAAAAAACAGCAGAAAATCATCCGGCATGTAATCCAGGAGGGTGGGAGGCGGCTCCCCGGGCTGCCGGCCGGTGAGGTGCCGGGAATAGTTTTCGATACCGTTGCAGTACCCGATCTCCTCGAGCATCTCCATATCATACCGGGTCCGTTCCTCCAGGCGCTGGGCCTCCACCAGCCGGTTTTCAGATCTCAGCACCTCCAGCCGTCCCGCCAGCTCCGCAATTATTGCCGCCACCGCTTTTTTCCGTGTCTGACGTTTGGTCACGTAATGGGAAGCCGGATAAATGGCGGTCTGGTCAAATACGCTGAGCACCTCTCCTTTGAGCGGGTCGATCTCACAGATCTCCTCGATGGTATCTCCGAAAAAATCGATCCGCACCGCCCTGTCTTCCTCATAGGCCGGGAAAACCTCCACCCGGTCTCCTCTGACCCGAAATACCCCCCGGTGGAAATCGGTATCGTTTCTTGTATACTGGATCTCCACCAGCCTGCGGATAAGGGTATCCCGGGAGATTTCCATATCCCGGGCCACTGACACGCGCAGATCCAGATAATCCTCCGGTGCCCCCAGGCCGTAAATGCAGGAAACCGATGCCACCACGATTACATCCCGCCGGGCCAGGACCGACCGGGTGGCGGAATGGCGCATCTTGTCGATGATGTCATTGATGGAGGAATCCTTCTGAATATAGGTATCACTGGAGGGCACATATGCCTCGGGCTGGTAATAGTCATAATAGGACACAAAATATTCCACGCAGTTGTCCGGAAACAGTACCTTGAATTCATTGTAGAGCTGGGCCGCCAGGGTTTTGTTGGGGGCAATGATCAGACCGGGCCGTTCCGCCCGGTCGATGATATTGGCCATGGTAAAGGTCTTGCCCGAACCGGTCACCCCCAGCAACACCTGGTGGGGATGGTTGTCCAGCACACCTTCGGCCAGATATTTTATGGCTTTGGGCTGGTCCCCTGTGGGGGAAAACGATGATTGCAGATGAAACAGTCCCATGGGTCAGATCACTTTATGTTTTTTTGACATCAACGCCGTCCCGATGTTTGGGCCAGGCCTTGAGCACCCCCTGGAAAAGAATGGCCAGGGGAATAGCAAAAAACACGCCCCAGAACCCCCAGACACCGCCGAAAAAAAGTACCGCCACAATGATGGCAATGGGATGCAGATTCACCACCTCGGAAAACAGAATCGGCACCAGTACGTTGCCGTCCAAAACCTGGATAATCATATAAGCGACAATGATCCATGCCAGATCTGCAGTCCAGCCGAACTGAAAATAGGCCACCAAAGCCACCGGAAAGGTCATGACAGCCGCCCCGATATAGGGCACCAGCACGGAAACCCCCACCAGAAACGCCAGCAGCAGGGTAAAATTGAGTCCCATGAACATGAATGTCAGGTAGGTCGCACCCCAGACCATCAGGATTTCCCAGAACTTGCCCCGGATGAAATTGCCCAGCTGTACATCCACCCCCTGCCAGACACGACTGGCAAGGCCCCGCTCCCGGGGAAGATGGCGCCGGATCCATCCGATGATCAATGCCTTGTCCTTCAAGAAAAAGAACACCAGCAACGGCATCAGCACGATATACACCACCAGGGTGATGATGCCGATCACCGAAGACAGGGTCTGGCGCAGCATCTTGTCCGTAAAAATACCTGCCTCCCGACGGATCTGGTTGAGTATGTTTTCAATTTCCACCTCACTGAAAATGGCAGGGTATTTCTCAGGCAGGGACAGAATCAACGACTGGGACGCACTGAGCATGGCCGGCACCTCCTGGAGCAGCTGGGTGGCCTGCCGGGTGAGCACCGGCAGCAGCCAGAACATCAATGCCAGGAGCACCAGAAAAAATATGACAAACACCGTGCCCACCGCCAGCATCCGGGGGGCGCCGATGCGCTGGAGGGACTGGGTGACCCCTTCCAGCAGATAGGCTATGATCAGACTGGCAATGACCGGCACCAGGTGCCGGCCGGCAAACAGAAAGGTGGCAATGCCTGTCACCAGAAACACCGCCAGAATAACCACCTGGGGGTCTGAAAAATACCGCCTGAACCAGTCTTTAATTACGCCCATACATTACCTTTAATTGTGCCCATAACTTGCCCCGAATTGCCCTGATTATACAAAATTAATCCTGACAGCATACCCTTTTTTTAACCATTTTTCCAGAATTTTCCTGCAGGCTATGGACCCGTGGGGGGCGGTGACAGCAGAGGAACCTATGTTACTTTCGACCACCAGGCAATAGCTGCCAAAATTTATGTAAATATACAGGAATTATTGACACAGGGAAATTAAACATAACTTTTGATTCTTTGGCCAAATTTTATTACAATATTCAAATCTCGGATTGTAAAAAGGTGGATATTGTCAATGAATGAAAACAGTCAAAAGATAACATTGTTTATAGATGCAGATAATGCGCCCGCAAACCGAGGAGGATAGTGGCTGGGCCGCGCTATGTGCAATACATACTGCCAGACCAAAGCGGGAAAGGCAAAGACGCCGCCCAGAAAACCGCTCCGGATGCATAAAAACCTTTTTCATCCGTGACAGACAATGGATGTGCTTTACAGAAATAATACGGTATGAAAGATGACAGACAAACCCGGCGGCGGGTTGAAATTGCCCGGGAACCGGTGGAACTGTATAAGATACTGAAATTTGAGAACCTTGCGGCCAGCGGCGGGGAGGCCAAGTACCGTATACAGGCCGGCCATGTTGTGGTGAACGGGCAGACCGAACACCGGAAAAGAAAAAAAATACGCTCCGGAGATGTTATTGAAACACCGGAGGCTGTTTTGACAATTGTGAAGACCGAAAATTAGCATATGGGAGTGATCGCCAATGTTTCTTGTTACAGCAAAACAGATGCAGGAGATGGACCGCTATACCATTGACGCATTCGGCATTCCCGGACGGGTGCTCATGGAAAATGCCGGACGGGGGGCGGTTGATTTTTTCATGGAACAATGCAGCCCCAGCCCGAAAACCCGGGTGGCGGTGGTGGCGGGTCGGGGCAACAATGGCGGGGACGGCTGGGTCATGGCCCGGTATCTCATGGAAAAACAGATTCCCGTGACAATATTTTTGTTGTCCGACCCGGACCGGGTGACCGGGGATGCCAAAGCCAACATGGACCTGGTGGAAAAACTGCTGCCGCATTATCCGGATTGTGCTGTAACGGCGGTGCCGGATGCGGCAACGTTTGCCCGGGAAAAAGCCCGGCTGGTCCATCATGACCTGTTTGTGGACGCCCTTTTCGGCACCGGGCTGAACGCGGATGTGAGAGGGTTTTTCAGGGAGGTAATCCAGTGCATCAACCAGACAGCAAAACCGGTGTTTGCCGTGGATATCCCTTCAGGCCTCAATGCAGACACAGGAACGGTCTGCGGGGTATGCATCACTGCCTGTGCCACTGCCACCTTTGCCTTTGCCAAGACCGGCCATGTGTTGTATCCGGGCAGCCAATACACCGGCACACTCCGGGTTGTCGATATCGGCATCCCGGAATTTGCAGCACAAAAACAGGATATCCGGTTCCAGGTGCTGGAAAAACAGACCATTGCCCCGCTGTTCCCCCCCCGGCCTTTCAACAGCCACAAAGGGACCTTCGGTCATCTGCTGATCCTGGCCGGATCTGCGGGCAAAACCGGGGCTGCGGCACTGTGCGCCAATGCGGCAAAGCGGATTGGCACCGGCCTGGTGACACTGGGGGTGCCGGAAAGCATCCATGCCGTGGTGGAGCCCATGGTGGTGGAGCCCATGACCGTGCCCCTTCCTGAAACCGCTGCCGGCACGTTGTCGGCTGCCGGTCTGGACCGGATACTGGCGATGGCCGACGAGCGGCAGGCCCTGGCACTGGGACCGGGCCTGGGCACAGACCCGGATACCCGGGAAATGGTGCACACCCTGGTGGAAACCTGCACCCTTCCCCTGATCATGGATGCGGATGCCATCAACTGCCTGGACGGGGACCCGGCGGTTCTCTCGTTCCGAAAGACCCCGGCGGTTCTGACCCCCCATCCCGGGGAAATGGCCCGGCTGGCAGGCATATCCACCGGGGAAGTTCAGGCGGACCGGCCCGGGGCGGCAAAAAAATTTGCCCAAACACACAACGCCATCCTGGTGCTAAAAGGGGCCCAGACCCTGATTGCCCTGCCGAGCGGCCGGGTGTTTCTGTGTCCTGCCGGCAACCCGGGCATGGCCACCGGCGGCATGGGAGATGTGCTCACCGGCATGATCGCCGGGCTGGCAGCCCAGGGGTTTTCTCTGGAAAATGCGGCCATTGCCGGGGTGTTCATCCATGGCCTGTGCGGGGATATACTGGCAGACACCGTGGGCGGATTCGGTTTTCTGGCCACGGACATGATACAGGCCATTCCTGGGGCCATCCACAGGCACCTGACATGAACCAGCAGGCCATCACAAGAACAGACAGCCAGACACGGGATTTGGGGAAGCGGCTGGGACAGGCTGTGACCGGCCCCCTGGCCCTGGCCCTGACAGGAAATCTGGGATGCGGAAAAACCACATTTGTCAAAGGCCTTGCCAGGGGCCTGGGGGTGAATGCAGGGTTTCACATCACCAGCCCCACCTTTACCATCATAAATGAATATCCGGCCGACAACAACCTGCGCCTGTGTCACCTGGACCTTTACCGCCTAACATCTGTGGAAGAACTGGCCGGTATCGGGTATGAAGACATACTGGAAACTGATGCTGTTATGGTGGTGGAGTGGCCCGACCTGCTCAAAAAGGACCGGTTTTCCTTTGATCTGGAACTGGCCTTTGCATGTGATGCCGACTTTCACCGGGTGATATCTTTTTTTGCCTCTGGACAGACCGGCACAAACGTGCTATGCAGAATGTTTTCATAAATCAGGGAACCGTTAATTGGGAGTTAATTGGGCGTTATTATGGCGCTCAGGGTACAAAAATACGGGGGCACCTCTGTTGCGGATATCCAGCGGATATCCCGGGTGGCGGACCGGGTTGCAAAAGCCCATGATGCCGGTGACCAGGTGGTGGTTGTGCTCTCTGCCATGGCAGGTGTGACCGACAATCTCATCTCCCTGGCAAAACAGGCAGCCAGACAGCCTGACAAAAGAGAGCTGGATGTTCTGCTTGCCACAGGGGAACAAACCACTGCCGCTTTGATGGCAATGATCCTGAAAACACGGGGATACAAGGCCAAATCATTTCTGGGATTCCAGGCCGGTATCCACACGGACCAGACACCGGGCAAGGCCCGTATCCTTGATATCGACTGCCAGAAAATACAAACCGCCCTGGACCAGGGGAATATTTCCGTGGTGGCCGGATTTCAGGGCACAGACTATAACGGCGACATCACCACCCTGGGCCGGGGCGGGTCAGACACCTCAGCCGTGGCCATTGCCGCATCTTTGAAAGCAGATGTGTGTGAGATCTTTACAGATGTGGACGGGGTGTACACCACAGATCCCAGAATCTGTTCCAAGGCCCGGAAAATCCACCGGATCTCCTATGAAGAGATGCTGGAGATGGCGGTTCTCGGGGCAAAAGTACTGCAGATACGGTCGGTGGACTTTGCAAAAAAATTCAATATTCCTTTGCATGTCAGATCATCATTCAATGAGGAGGAAGGAACCATGGTCGTCAATGAAAGCGCGGATATGGAAAGCGCTGTGGTCTCAGGGGTTACATGTGATATGAATGAAGCCAGGATCACCCTGAAACGGGTACCTGACCAGCCCGGGATATCCGCCAAAATATTCGGCCCCCTGGCAGATGCCGAAATCATGGTGGACATGATTATCCAGAATACCCGGACCGGCGGCGAAACCGACCTGACCTTCACTGTTACCAAGGATGATTTTGACCGGGCCCTGGAAATTACCGAGGCGGCAGCCAAGGAGGTGGGGGCTGAAGAGGTACTCTCCGCCATGGAAATCGCCAAGGTCTCTGTGATCGGACTGGGCATGAAAAGCCACTCCGGCGTGGCCGCCACCATGTTCAAGGCCATGGCCGAGGAAAACATCAACATCCGGCTGATTTCCACCTCGGAAATCCGGATCTCCTGTGTCATCCTGGCCAAATATGCGGAACTGGCAGTGCGCGCGCTGCACGCGGCATTCGGTTTGGACAAAGAGCATTAAAACGGCACCCGGTTTTCCAGGGCGGTTTCTATCTCATCTGCCACCTTACGGGCGGCATCGGCAGGGTTTTCTGCATCCCTTACAGGCCGGCCGATCACAAGCAGATCACCACCCCGGGCGATGGCCTGTGCCGGTGTGGTGATCCGTTTCTGGTCATCCCCCGGTGTCAGGCTCCATGCCGGGCGGATCCCGGGGGTGACCGCCAGAAAATCTCTGCCGAATGCGGCTTTGACTGCAGCAGCTTCCCGGCCGGAACATACAACACCTCTGCAACCGGCATCATGTGCCATTTTGGCCCTGCGCATCACCAATTTTTCCGGTTCCGCGACAAACTGCTCCTGAAATCCCCCCAAAGAAAGGGTTTTCCCATCATTGTCCGTGAGCAGGGTGACCCCGAGAACACCGACCTTTTCCCCACCGCCCTGTACCGCGCTTTTGAGCATGTCTAAAGAGGAGCTGCAATGCACGGTTGCCAGGTCAACCCCCAGGTCAGCCACCCGGCCCATGGCCCGGAAAACCGTTGCACAGATATCATGGAGCTTGAGGTCCAGAAAGATCCCGGCAGGACTCATATCCCGCACCATACGGATCACCGCCGGTCCCTGGTGAATGAACAGTTCCAGACCGATCTTGAACATGCCCACCCGGTCCCCCAGCACCCTGATATGGGATTTTGCCTCTGCCATGGAAGAAAAATCCAACGGAAATACAATATACTCACTGCCTGATTTTTGTGCATTCATTTTCATTTCCCTGCATTACTAAAACAGCACCATATCCGTCACCACAAAACCATTATAATAATCACAAAAACATCCTGTAATCAACATGCAATGCTTTTGAAAACAGCTTGGCATTTCTTTTTCCAATAGGCCGTTTTCCTCTTTCCATTTCAGAGATATGTCTTTGAGGGATGCCGGTTAATTGTGCGAGTTGAACCTGGGTCAAACTGTTTTTGTGGCGGCTGCCAGCCAGGCAGGTGCCGCGCGCATTCCCTTCAAACTCTTTAAATGCCTTGCGCCACGGTATAGTGGGGGAATTGTTTCCGGCGCTGGTGAAACCCAGTTTCTTTAAAGCAGCTATTGCCACTTCCTGTTTTTCCGCAGGCCCCTCAAATACGAGTTTCACTTTAGTATGGTGCTTTTTCATGTGATCCAACATATATAACCTCGACCAGTTTGATTTCCTTGTCTGTTACTTCCCAAACAGCAACATAGGTTGGTTGTCCCGTTTTTAAATGGCAATGGTGCCGTTCATACCCAAGTTTGCTGTAATTTTTCCAATTGCCGCGGACAGGCCCGGAGCTTTCAATTTCCCAAAGCAATGTAAACAGCGACTGTTTTACCGATTTTGGTAATTTGGGTATAGCCTTTAAACCCTTTTTCGTTACTGTTACTGTCCAATTCATTAAGTATAAATATACTTTTTTTTAGTATAAAAATCAAGGATAAAAATAGATGCTTTCGGCAAACTCCAGGGATCTGTTGGATCGGATTCGGACAGAAACTCCCTAATATTTCTGTATCCTTCACCATCAAAATCATCCACTGGATGCACATCAGCAATGGAAAGAATGGCATCAGTCGGACCTGACACTTACGCAGAGAGAGCCCCGGGTGGTACCCTGTGACCGGAACCGTCAGAGCCGGAGGGGCACACTATACATCTCAGATCGGCAGAAGCGCATACCCCAGGCCAGTGTCCACCTTCTGGATTTCACGCACACCAGCCCCGGAGGATCTCGGGCCGGGCACAGGGTACCACCCGGGGCGGCGATCAGGCAGGCAAACCCGCTGCCTGGAAAGCCCTGACCCAATGGGCTGCATGTCAAAGCAACAGGGTCATCACATGTAATCACATCCTGTTCAGCTGCGTATACCCGCCCCCTGGGGGTGCCGATGACCGACCCGAGATTGGCATCTGACGGTCCTGTCATACGGCGATCTCATGAGGCTTTGTGAATATATATGAAACAGCATCTTCATGCTGTTACCGTGGCCAAAGCAAAATCAGTGGTTCATTTTTCAGGTGTATTGTGGTATAATAAAATGTTTTGGAAAGGAGAACCATGGAAACCCAAAAATATACACTGACCATGCTGGTTGAAAACGAACCCGGCGTAACCGCCCGCATCACCAGTCTTTTTGCCGGAAGAGGCTACAATATTGAAACCATCTGCGGCGCCCCCACAGCAAACCCGAAAATGTCCAGGATCACCATTACCACCCTGGCCCATCCCCGGATGCTGGAACAATGCATGAAACAGATCAAGCGCCTGGTCAATGTCATCAAGCTGCGGGACATGACCGGAGAAGAGGCGGTAAAACGGGAAATGGCCCTGGTATGTGTCAAGGCGGCACCGGAAAACAAAGAAAAAATTGCGCATATCATCACTGCCTTCCAGGGGAAAATTGTGGATAAAGGACAGCAGCATTACATTTTCGAGGTCACCGGGGATGAACTCACAGTGGATGTGCTGCTCGAGAAACTGGCACCTTTCGGCATCAAGAAACTGGCCCGATCAGGGGTGCTTGCCCTGTACCGGGAACCCTGACAGGCAAAACAACCAACCGTGCCTGTGCCTTTCCGCAACCCGTTCACTGCAATATACACCCTGAAATTTGCATGACTGCGGATAAAGTGTTGAAACCCCTGGAACATTAATGATATCACCTGTTATGTAAAAGCCATGATCTTTATCACGGATAAAATGACCTATGCCCTTTCAGAGAATTGAGCACATTACCGCAGGCCAGCTCAAAGCCGATAAAAATGCATCAGATGTTTACCAGGCCTACCTGGGAACCTGCCTGGGGGTGGTCCTGTATGACAGAAAAACCCATGCCGGCGGCATGATTCATATCCTGCTGCCGGAACCGCCCATGACCGGGTTTCCAGAATATCCGGAAAAATATGCTGCCACAGGCCTTCCGCTGCTGATCCAGGAACTGCTCCGTCTGGGCAGCTCCCCCAAAAACATCACCGCCACCATTGCCGGCGGCGCCCTTGTGGGGCCTGTGAGCTCCCAGGACATGGGCCTGGATATCGGCGGAAGGTCCACTGAACTGGCCACCACCATCCTCGGGGACGCCGGCATTGAGATCCGGACATCAGAAACCGGCGGTTTTTTTTCCTGTACCCTGGAACTGGACATGGCCACCGGAGACACCGTCATCAGCCCGCCCTGGGAAGAAAGACAGGAACCTGCAGGAAATATTGCCCGACCGGGCATGGATGACATTGTGCACACCATTGAAAACCTCCAGCCAATCCCCCAGACCGCCCTTAAAATTCTGCGCATGTTTCAGGACAGACAGACGGACATCATGGACATTGCCCGGGAACTGTCCAAAGACCAGGTGCTGGGGGCCCAGACCCTGAAGCTGTGCAATTCCGCATTGTTTGCCGGCACCGCCCGCATCGATACCCTCAGGGATGCGGTACTGCTGCTGGGAGAAGACATGCTCATCAAGTCCATTATCACGGCAGCTGTTAACAAATACTACAACCAAATCGGCACCAGGGGATATTCTCTGTGCAAGGGCGGGCTGTTTTTCCATACAGTGGGAGTGGCTGCCACAGCAGAAAAACTGGCGGACAAAACCGGTGCCATATCCGGCAAACAGGCATATACCGCAGGGCTGCTGCATGATATCGGCAAGGTGGTGCTGGACCAGTATGTGTCAGATGCCATGCCGCTTTTCTTCAGGGACCTGGTGCAGGAAAAGAAAGATTTTCTGCAGTGTGAAAAAAGCCTGCTCGGAATCACCCACTGCCATACCGGTGCACTGCTGGCCAGACAGTGGAAGTTTTCCAATGCCCTGTCCCAGGTGATCGCGTATCACCATGAACCGGAAAAAGCCAGGGATCACACCGATTTGGTCTGCATTGTTTATCTGGCTGACCTGCTCATGGAACGGTTCAATACCGGCCTGGATATTGAAAAAATGCAAGCCCGCAGTGTGGATGCTGTTATGAAACGCCTGGGACTGAAGCCTTCCGATATCCTGGAACTGGTGGACACAATTCCCATGCATGCCATAAAGAACCAGGAAATTATCACCAGGTAGACCTATGACCACAAAAGACAAACACCAGCTGCTCAGATCACTTCCCGGTGTTGACCATGTGCTGGAAAAAACCCGGCATGATGAACGGTTTGCGGCCGTTCCCCGGCCCGTTGTAAAGACATCCATACAAACGGTGCTGGACCGGCTCCGCCAGGATATTCTTTCAGACAGACAACACACTGCCGACCAGAGCGCCATTCTGTCGGAAACAGCCAACCTGTGCCGGCAGAAACTTGCGCCCAGGCTGGTGTCTCTGGTCAACGCCACCGGGGTGGTGCTCCATACCAATCTGGGCCGTGCCCTGCTGTGCGATGATGCCCTGGAAAATATCCAGGCCATTGCTGCTGCCTATTCCAATCTGGAGCTGGATGTTGCCACCGGCAAACGGGGGCTGCGCTATACGGCTGTGGAAGAACTGATCTGTGAACTCACCGGTGCCCAGGCAGCCATTGCCGTAAACAACAATGCCGGCGCAGTGCTGCTGGCCCTGAATACCCTGGCCAAAGATACCGAGGTGGTGGTATCCCGGGGGGAACTGGTGGAGATCGGCGGCTCCTTCCGGGTACCGGATGTGATGACCAAAAGCGGGTGCCGCCTCAAGGAGGTGGGCACCACCAACCGGACCCACCTCAAAGACTACGGCAATGCTGTCAAGGAATGCACCGGACTTTTCCTCAAGGTGCATGCCTCCAACTACAAAATCGAGGGATTCACTGCCAGCGTGGACTTGAAAGCCCTGGTTGCCTTAGGAAAAACCCATGATATCCCGGTGATGGAAGATTTGGGATCCGGTACTCTGGTGGATTTTTCCACCTATGGCCTGCCCGTGGAGCCCCTGGTGTCTGATTCCGTTGCCGCTGGTATTGATGTGGTGACCTTCAGCGGGGACAAACTGCTGGGAGGCCCCCAGGCCGGTATTATTGTGGGGAAAAAACAGGCCATTGACCGGATCAAGGCCAATCCGCTCACCCGGGCGCTGCGCATTGATAAGCTGACCCTGGCAGCCCTGGAAGCCACCTTGAAACTGTACCGGGATGAAAAACAGGCTGTCAAAAAAATCCCCACCCTGCGGATGCTGACCATGTCCTTTGAAGAAACCTGCCGCCGGGCAGCCGATTTGGAACAATCCATCCGAAATGCCTGCGGCCCCCTTGGCAGCATTGCATCGGCAGACCTGGAATCCCGGCCCGGCGGCGGCTCTTTTCCGGCCCTGCGCCTGCCCACCAGATGTGTTACCCTGAAACCGGACAACATGTCCGTGGCTGCCCTGGAGCGCCGCATGCGCCTGTCTTGCCCCGCCATCATCGCCAGAGTCGAAAATGACAGGTATGTGATGGACCCCAGAACCCTTCAGCCGGGACAGGAAACCATTATTGCTTCAACCCTTAAAACCATATTGGCTGCAGAATGACACCCAGATTTGCATCAAAGGAATTCACCTTTTTAAAGCCTGATTCAGATGACCACCCCATCCAGGAACCTGACACCTTTTTTTCAGACCTGGTGCACACAAAAACCGTCTCCTTTACCGCATTTGAAGAACGTCTCGCATCCGCCAGGATTCCGGAAACCGGGTTTGTGTGTGCTGCCATTCAGGTGGACGGCTCCGCATCTGAAGAAACCCGGGAAAAAGCAAGGGATATTTTTGAAGCCTGCTTTCATTCCGTGCTGGACAAAAAAAGGGGGCTCTGGGAAAGCCTGGGTTCCACTGCATTTGTCCTGGTTTTCTGGGACTATGACAACCAGAAAAAAGCCATGGACCTGCTGGAGTCCTTGAAAAAAAAGATTTCCCAGGCCCTTTCCGCAGAACTGACAGTGGGCGCGGCATGGTTTCCATTCCATGATTTTTCTTGTTCCCAGGTGTTTGCCAATGCCCTCAAAGCCATTGATTACGCTGCATTTTTCGGTCCCGGCCATATGAAACTTTTTGACGGCATCTCTTTGAACATCAGCGGAGACCGGCTCTACCACCTGGGGCAGTATGGCGCAGCCATCCGGGAATATGAACAGGGACTTTTGCTGGAGCCCGGAAACATCAACCTCATGAACAGCCTGGGGGTATGTTTCGGTGTCACCGGAGAACTGAAAAAAGCCAGACAGTTCTTTACAGATGCCCTGAAAATCAATCCCAGGGAGATCATGGTCATTTACAACCTGGGCCTGGTGCACCAGATTCTGGAGAACCAGGACAAGGCTGTTTTTTTTCTGCAGAAAGCCCACGGCATTGACAAAAATGTGTTTGAAGTGGAACTGCTCCTGGGGCATCTGCTGTTCAAGGCTGGAAAACAGGACCAGGCCCTGCCCCACCTGGAAACCGCATCCCGGTTGAATCCCGAATCCGGCCTGGCCTTCCGGACATTAGGAGAGATCTATCTTGACCGCCAGGAACTGGAAGAGGCAGGTGCTGCCTTTCATGCGGCTGTCAAACACAAACCGGCAGACGGCCTTGCCCTGTCCGGCTATGCCCTGGCCATGGCAAAAAGACAACGTAATCTGAAAATAGCCCTGACCTTTGCCAAAAAAAGTGTTGCCCTGGAGCCGGAAAACACCCTCTTCCAAGAACGCCTGGAACAGGTGCGGCAATTGACCAAACCATCCCGGAGCCATGGCAGAACCAAAAAATTTGCATAAGCCCCGGAACCATGCCGTGCCTGTATCCGGCACCCGCGTTTATCTACCGGTAACCTATCTTTTGGCCCTTCCCTTGAAAAACAGCCCGAAACCCCTTATATTGTATATTTTACACGACCATTTTCCATGAGGTGCACCATGCCGATCTATGAATATACCTGCAATGCCTGCAAAAAAGAGTTTGAAACCCTTGTTCTGGGCAGCGACACACCAACCTGCCCCGGCTGTGACAGCCATGATTTATCACGGCTGCTGTCCAGATGCGGATTTATCTCCAAATCCACAGGGCCTGGCGGCGAAACCCAGGTCACATCATCAGCAGCATCTTCCGCCTGCGGCAGCTGCACTGCGGGCAGCTGCTCCTCCTGCGGTGTGGGGTAAATCATGACAAACGAGATTCGCATCGGCACCCGGGGCAGCCAGCTGGCCCTGTGGCAGGCAGAACATGTAAAACACCTTATCACATCACTTTTTCCTGAAAAACATGTGACCATTGTCGTCATCAAGACCACCGGAGACCGGATCACGGATCGCCCCCTGGCCATGGTGGGCGGCAAGGGCTTGTTTGTCAAGGAGATCGAATCCGCCCTCCAAAACAGGGAGATCCACCTGGCTGTCCACAGCATGAAAGACATGCCCGGGGATCTGCCTGCAGGGCTGACCATCGGGGCGGTGCCCTGCCGGGAAAACCCCTTTGATGTCCTGATTTGCCGACAGGGCCTGGCCCTGGATGCGTATCCTTCCGGTGCAAAAATCGGCACCTCCAGCCTGCGAAGAGCCTCCCAGCTCAAACACCTGCGGCCGGACCTGAAAATGATTTCCATACGGGGCAACCTGGATACCCGGATGCGCAAACTGGCATCCGGCGAATATGATGCCATTGTCCTGGCAGCCGCCGGCATGCTGCGCCTGGGCCAGGCAGACCAGATCACCCAGTACCTGGATGATACCATCATGGTGCCGGCCGTGGGACAGGGGGCCTTGTGCATCGAATCCCGGGAAGATGACCAGGAAATGGCCGGCACATTGCACCACCTGGACCACTTTTCATCCCGCATCTGTGTCCAGGGAGAGCGGGCTTTTTTAAAACAGATTGAAGGCTCCTGCCATATCCCGGTGGCCTGTTTCGGCAAAATCCATGGGAACCAGGTACATCTCACAGCAGTGGTGGCATCTGAAGACGGGCAGGAACTGGTAAAAAAAACCGTGGTTTCCCCCATGGACATGGTGGAAGCCCATGGCAGAAGACTGGCAGACCATCTCCTTGAAAACGGCGGAAAACAGATTTTGGAGACGATAGACACCCATGACAGATAAACCAGGCAAGGTATATTTAATCGGGGCAGGCCCCGGGGACCCCGGCCTTATCACCCTGAAGGCCAAAACCTGCATAGAGCAGGCAGACGTGGTGGTGTATGATTACCTGGCGGCCCCCTCCCTTCTGGAGTTTGCAAGAAAAGATGCCCAGCTTGTCTATGTGGGCAAAAAAGGCGGGGACCACACCCTGACCCAGGACAAAATCAACCAGCTGCTGAAGGACAAGGCTAACCAGGGACTGCAGGTAGCCCGGCTCAAAGGGGGGGACCCCTTTGTGTTCGGCAGGGGTGCGGAAGAGGCACAGCAGCTTTTGTCCGTCGGTGTGGCCTATGAAGTAATACCCGGTATCACATCCGCCATATCCGCCCCGGCCTATGCCGGGATTCCCGTAACCCACCGGGACCATACCGCATTTGTCTCCTTTATCACCGGCCATGAAGACCCCACCAAAAAAGACTCCCGCATGCAGTGGGACATATTTGCCCGGTCCGATGCCACCCTGGTATTTCTCATGGGGGTAAAGAACCTGGAAAACATCGTGACCAACCTGGTATCCCATGGCAAACCGGCAGATACGCCTGTGGCCCTGGTGCGCTGGGGCACCACCGCTCTGCAGCAGACCGTCACCGGGACCCTGGACACCATTGTGGAAAAGGTGCGCAAAGCTAAATTGAAATCACCGGCCGTGATTGTGGTGGGCAGCGTGGTCTCCCTGCGCAAAGAGCTGGCCTGGTTTGACAAAAAGCCCTTGTTCGGCAAAAAAATCGTCATCACCCGGGCCCGGGCACAGGCCTCGGGCCTCAAGGCACAGCTCACCCTTCTGGGCGCCCATTGCATTGAAATTCCCACCATACGGATCCAGCCGCCCCTGGACAATACGCCGGTTATAGATGCCATCACCCGGATCCAGGACTATGACTGGCTGGTTTTCACCTCTGTCAACGGTGTAAAATTTTTCTTTGACACCCTGTTTGCCATGGGAAAGGATGTCAGGGTTCTGGGACACCTGAAATTTGCCTGCATCGGACCGGTCACAAAGGAACGGCTGGGGGATTTCGGAATTATCAGCGATATCCTGCCGGAAACCTTCCGGGCTGAATCGGTTGTAAATGCCTTTTCCCACACCGATATCCAGGGGAAAAACGTGCTCCTTCCCCGGGCAAAAAAAGCCCGGACCATCCTGCCCGAAGAACTGACAAAAATGGGGGCTGTGGTGGATGAAGTCACTGTGTATGAAACCGTTCTGGACAGCGACAACAAAGAAACCCTTACCACCCTGCTCAAAGACAAACAGATCGATGCCGTCACCTTTACCAGTTCCTCCACTGTGTCCAATTTCATCTCTCTGCTGGATAAGGATCAGGCAGGGCAATTACTGAAACATGTGACCATTGCCAGCATCGGCCCCATCACCTCTGATACAGCCAGGTCTTTGGGGCTTACACCTTCCATTGAAGCAGATCCCTATACCATTGCCGGCCTGGTGGATAGCCTGACAGCCCATTTTTCTTTGGCAGACCGGTCATGATAGCAGGAACCCGCACCATCAACTATCTGCGCATATCTGTGACAGACCGCTGCAATTTCCGGTGCCGGTATTGCATGCCGGCATCCCCGTTTGCCGTCATTCCCCATGATGAAATTGCCAGGTATGAAGAAATTTTAAAAATCACCCGTCTGGCATGTGAAATGGGCATCACCAAGGTACGGGTTACCGGCGGTGAACCCTTTGTCAGAAAAGATATCTTTTCTTTTCTGGAACAGCTGTGCCGCATGGATGTCCTGTCCGATATCTCCATCACCACCAACGGGGCCCTGTTGAACCGGGAAAAGATACAGCATCTGCTGAACATGGGCATCAAACGCCTCAATTTCAGCCTGGATACCCTGGACCCTGAAAAGTTTGCCTTCATCACCGGCAGGGACCGGTTTGACCGGGTATGGGATGCCATCATGACCGCCCATGACCTGGGCATGACACCTGTAAAAATCAACACCGTGGTACTTCGGGGCATCAATGACAATGAAATTGCCGCCATTGCAGCCCTTACCCGCAGGTATCCCTTCCATATCCGGTTCATCGAATACATGCCCATGGGGGATTCCCACATGGAAAAACAGCAGCAGGTGCTGACATCAGAGATCAGACAGATTCTGGAAACAGCGCTGGGGCCGCTCTTTCCCATGCCCCATGAAGCCACTGACGGACCGGCCAAAAAATTTACATTTACAGATGCCCCTGGTGTGGTGGGGTTTATCACCCCCATTTCCTCGCATTTCTGCAGTGAGTGCAACCGGCTGCGGCTCACCTCCAGGGGATTTTTGCGGCCCTGTCTGCTCAATGATTATGAAAAGGATATTCTAACCCCGCTGCGCAACGGGGCAACCGATGCCCGGCTCAAAGAGATCATTCATGGGGCGCTCCAGCACAAACCATTGTTTCATTCCCTGGGAGAAAACAGACCCAAAGATATCCCTGTCAGCCATATGACGTCCATTGGCGGATAATTTATTGCAACCGTTGGAGACCTGTAATGGAAATTTCCCCCCATCTCATGGCGCTGCTGAAAGAAAACGAAGAAATTGCTGAAAAATTCAATGAAATTGAGATCAGTATTTTAAATATTCTCAATTTTCAGGATTTTTTGGAAAAACTGCTTTTTGAAATAGGGGACAAGTTCTCTCTTCCCTACATATGGATCTGTATTATCACAGAAAGCCCCATTGCGGGCCAGCTGAAAAACCTGGACAATTCAGCCCTGCTCAAAACCGCCACTGCATTTGTGTCGAAGCAGCAGTTTGTGGCAGTGACAAAGAACCGGTGCACCCCCCTGCTGGCCAACACAGACCTGGACCGGTATACAGCCCTGGTACCCAAATCGGTGGACTGGAATATCGGCTCCATTGCCATTGCCCCCATTACCCTGGACGGGGATATTGTCGGCAGTATCAACCAGGCAGATCCGGACAAGAACCGGTTTGCCCCTGATATTGATGCCTCTTTGCTGGAACGGTTGGCGGTAAAGGTTTCTCTTTGCCTTTCCAATGTCACCGCCCACGAACGGCTGCGGTATATGGCATATCACGATCCGTTGACCGGACTTTTGAACCGGCGGGTCATGGAACGTATCCTGAAACGGGAATTTCTGCGGGCCAGCCGGTACAAGATGCAGTTGACCCTGCTGTTTCTGGATCTGGATGACTTTAAAACCATCAATGACACCCATGGCCATGACATGGGAGATAAAGCCCTGTGCCATGTCGCCGGATGCCTGACCCGGCTCAAAAGGGATTCCGATGTGGTTGCCCGGTTTGCCGGTGATGAATTTGTGGTTATCCTGCCCTCCACCAGCCGGCCCCAGGCAGAGCAGTACATGAACCGGGTGACAAACATGCTGGCGGCCACTCCTGTTTCAGACAATGGCACCCGATTTTTTCTTAAGCTGAGCCATGGTGTCAGCTGCATCCAGGATCCTGCCATCGATTCCGCCAGGACCATGCTCACCGCTGCAGACAAATCATTATACCGGACAAAAATGAAAAAGAAATCTGCTGACAAGCGCTTTTCTGATCAGACCAGCCCGAGTATGTATCCTGAAGATCCTTAATGAAAAGGGAGAAACAGCCGATACGCATGTCATGATATTCCAGACATTACAATTCAGAAACAAACTGCTGGTTTCCTTTCTGCTCATATTCATCCCCCTTGTCATTGCCGGCGGCACCCTGTCCTATTACCAGGTCAAACAAATTCTGGAAACCAGCATTGAAAAAGAGCTGCGCCACACCACTGCATCTTTGTTCACCCTGGTGGAAACCACCGCTGCCATATCCATCCGCAACCGCCTGGCTGCCATTGCTGAAAAAAACTTTGATCTGACAGAATGGTATTACAGCAAGCACCGGTCCGGCCTGCTCACCAGGCAGGAGGCCATAGACATTCTGGAAGAAATTTTTTTAAACCAATCCATCGGCATCAGCGGCTACATCTATTGCATCAACAGCAGCGGCGATGTCATCATTCATCCTGATCACCGGGTGAAAGGCACAAATGTTTCTGATTTTGCATTTATTCAACAGCAGCTGGCCATCAAAGACGGATATCTGGAATATGACTGGAAAAATCCCGGAGAGCCCAAAGAACGTCCCAAAGCCCTGTACATGACCTATTACAAGCCCTTGGACTGGATCATTTCCGTGTCTGCCTACCGCAACGAGTTCCGCCATCTGGTGGATATCAATGATTTCAAAAAACCGGTGCAGTCCTTTACATCAGGAGAATCCGGGTATGCCTATATCCTTGACGATAAAGGGAAAGCCCTCATACATCCGGCTTTTTCAGGAATCAACCTGGCCACGGATCTGGACCAGCCTGCCGATTTTTTGACGGAAATGCTGACACAGGATGCAGGAAAAATCAGATATTTCTGGAAAAATCCCGGAGATGCCACCCCCCGGGAAAAACAGGTGATTTTCAAGCACCTGCCCCGGTTCAACTGGATCATCGGATCCACCAGCTATATGGAAGAGGTATATGCGCCTTTACACACCTTTAACAAACTGCTGGGAATTACGGTATTGCTGGTGGTGGGTGCAGGTATTGTTTTGATCTTTTTTGTGAGCCGCTCCATCACCCGTCCCCTGGACCTGCTGGTGGAAAAACTCAAAGCAGGGACCAGAGGAGATTTTTCCGTGCGCATGGACCATGAAGCCCCTGACGAGATCGGACAGCTGTCCGGGCATTTCAACTCCTTTATGGCACAGCTGGAGAATAACCATACCCAGATGGAAAAACAGATCCAGGAAAACAAAGCAGCCCAGGCAGCACTGAAAGAAAATGAACTGCAGCTCAGGGGGCTGTTTGACCAGTCCTTCCAGTACACCGGGATCTTATCCCCGTCAGGAATACTGGAAAAAGCCAACCAGAGTGCCCTGAAAATGGGAGGCTTCACTGCATCGGATGTGCTGTTCAAACCCATCTGGGAATCACCCTGGTGGCCCCCCAGTGCTGCCAGGCAGCTCAAGCTGCACTTCTGGCAGGCAATGGAGGGCAGGCTTGTCCGGTTTGAAACCACCAACCTGTCCCATGACCATGGCATCAGGAATGTGGATATATCCATCAAACCGGTGAAAAATGCGGCAGGACACATTGAGTTTCTGATTCTGGAAGGGCGGGATATCACCGATCTCAAGCTTGCGGAATCTGACAGGCGCAAACTTGCCGTTCAGCTGGAAAAAGCCCAGAAAATGGAAGCCATCGGCACCTTGGCAGGCGGTATTGCCCATGATTTCAACAACATCCTCTCCAGTATCTTCGGATATACCCAGCTGGCCCAGATGAACATTGCCTCGCCTGAAAAAGCGAAACAACACATGGACCAGGTGTTGAAGGGAGCACAGCGGGCCGCGGCACTGGTCCAGCAGATTCTGACCTTCAGCCGCCAGACCGAATACGAAAAAAAACCTTTGAAAATCCATCTTATCATCAAGGAATCCCTCAAGCTGCTGCGCTCCTCCATCCCCACCACCATCGATATCCAGACCGATATCCGGTCCAGGGCCATGGTTCTGGCAGATCCTACACAGATGCACCAGGTCATGATGAACCTGTGCACCAATGCCTACCATGCCATGATGGCAGACGGCGGGACCCTTACCGTCACTCTGGAAAAACAGTTTCTGAACCGCCAGCAGATCCCTTTGGAAAACACTGCTGTGCCGGGTGAGTTCATGAAGCTCACAGTAAAAGATACCGGTTGCGGCATGGATGAAAGAACACTTGCCAAGGCCTTTGATCCCTATTTCACCACCAAGGAGATCGGCAGGGGTACCGGGTTTGGCCTGGCACTGGTCCAGGCGATTGTAGCGGAACACCAGGGGTTTGTTGCAGCTGAAAGCCAGCCGGGAAAAGGATCCGCCTTTTCTGTGTGTATCCCTGTCGTGGAAGCTGATCCTGAATTTCAGATTCCTGAAAAACCGGTTCATATGGCCAAAGGAACAGAAACCATCATGGTGGTGGATGATGAAAAAGACATCCGGCACCTGACCCGGGAACTGCTGGAAAATCTGGGATATACGGTCATAACCTGTGATGACGGGCTCAAGGCATTGTCAGTATTTCAAAAAGCGCCATTGGACGTGGATTTGGTCATCACCGACATGACCATGCCCCATATGGCCGGAGATGAACTGGCAGCCCGGCTGATCCAGACCCGAAAACAGCTCCCTGTTATCCTGTGTACCGGCTACAGTGAAAAGATTTCAGAAAAGCAGGCCCTGGATATCGGTATTGTCCGATACATGGCAAAACCGATCCAGAACCAGGAGCTTGTGCGCATGGTGCGGGAAGTACTGGACATGGGAAAATAGATCCAGTGACCGCAAAGCAGGTGCAAAAACACAGCAGCCCCCCTGAAAAAACTCAGGGGGGCTGCTGAACTATTTTTCAACGGCCTGCCGGGCGTTGCTTTTGCCTGACAGGATCGCTGATCAATCTAAAATCAGCTCAATTTGAACCATGGGGGCCACATCCCCTTTTCTTGGTCCCAGCTTGGTAATTCTGGTATACCCTCCCTGCCGTGAAGCAAATTTTTCCGACATTTCGTCAAAAAGGGTATGCACAACATCCTTTTCCTGAATCACTGACAAAGCCTGCCGCCTGGCATGCAGATCACCTCGCTTGGCCAGGGTAACCATATTGTCGGCAATTTTTCTTAAGCCCTTGGCTTTTGCTTCCGTTGTTTTGATGCTGCTGTGCTTGAACAGGGACGTCACCATGTTTCTAAACATCGCCTTTCGGTGGCTGGAGGTTCTGTTCAGTTTTAATACGGATTTTCTGTGTTTCATGGCTGTCTTATTCTCCTTCCTGATTGTTCTCTTCTTCCGGCGGTTCAAATCCCTCAAGATCCATCCCCAGGGAAAGGTCCATGGAAGTCAGGACTTCTTTGATTTCATTCAAGGATTTTCTGCCAAAATTCTTGGTTTTGAGCATTTCACTGTCTGTTTTCTGGACCAGCTGGTAGATGGTATGAATTCTGGCGTTCTTGAGACAATTGGAGCTGCGTACTGACAGTTCCAGTTCATCAACGGACCGGTAGATGTTTTCATTGAATTTTCCGTCCGCGTCTTCATTGCTGTCTTCGTCGTAATCCGGTTCCTTTTCTTCATCAAAATTGATAAACGGGTTCATCTGTTCTTTGAGAATTTTGGCAGCATAGGCAACCGCATTTTCCGGAGCAACACTGCCGTCGGTCCATACTTCCAGGGTGAGCTTGTCATAATCGGTTTTCTGACCGATCCGGGATGTGCCCACCACATACTTGACCCGTTTTATGGGGGAAAAAACTGAGTCTATGGGGATGGTGCCGATGGGGGCATCCTCGTCCTTATTGGCGGATGCAAGGGAATAGCCTTTTCCGGTTCTGACCACCATGGTCATGTTCAACACCCCGTTTTTGGAAAGACTGGCAATATGCTGCTCCGGGTTCAGAATCTCCACTTTGCCGTCAGGACTGACCAGATCAGCGCCGGTAACTTTTGTTTCCCCTTTTGCCCTGAGGGTCAGAATTCTGTCTTCCACATCATGGATACTGATTTTGAGCTCTTTGAGGTTCAGGATAATTTCGGAAACATCCTCCCGCACATCAGAAATAACGCTATATTCATGAAGGGCATCATCAAATTTCACAGACACAATGGCAGCACCGTAAATGGATGACAGGATAATCCGCCGCAACGAGTTGCCAAGGGTGATACCAAATCCCTTTTCAAGGGGTTCACACACAAATTTTCCATATGTTGATGTTGTGGTAACGTCTAGCTTTTCCGGCTTGATCATCTCGCGCCAGTTAACATATGCAATTTTTTCAGATGACATTTAAATCTCCTGAATATCTGTTGGGACATACCATACCATATGGTAAATCCTATTTGGAATAAAGCTCAACGATCAACTGTTCCTGGATGGGCAATGTAATGTCCTCTCTGGCAGGAATGCTTACCACTGTACCGGTGAATTTTTCCTTTTCAATTTCCAGCCACTGGGGAATACCTCTTCTGACGATGGCTTCCAGGGAATCTGAAATAGCCTGGATCTTTTTGCTTTTTTCACGCAGGGCGACAACATCCCCTTTTTTCACCTGATAGGAGGGAATATTGACCTTTTTGCCGTTTACCGTGAAGTGCTGGTGCCGGACAAAATGTCTGCCCTGGTTCCGTGAATTGACAAATCCCATCCGGAAAACCGTATTGTCCAGGCGGGTTTCCAGAAGGCTCAACAGGTTGGTACCGGTAATGCCTTTTTGTCTGTCAGCCCGTGTAAAGCTGATCCTGAACTGTTTTTCAGAAATGCCGTAAATCCGCCGCACTTTTTGTTTTTCCCGCAACTGCATGCCGTAGTCAGAAACCTTGCTTCTTTTCTGGCCATGCTCCCCCGGGGGATACCCTCTTCTGTCAAAACTGCATTTATCTGAAAAACAGCGGTCGCCTTTCAGAAAAAGCTTCATATTTTCCCGTCTGCATTGTCTGCAGACTGAACCTGTATACCGTGACAACGTTCTCCTCCTTTATCAATCCAAGATAAACTTATACTCTTCTGCGTTTCGGGGGGCGGCATCCATTGTGGGGAACCGGGGTAACATCCTTGATCATGGAGATATTGAATCCCAGGGCATGCAAAGCCCGTAATGCGGATTCCCTGCCCGGCCCGGGACCTTTCACAAACACACCGACATTTTTCATGCCGTGATCCATGGCCTTGGCACCGGCATCTTCCGCCACCAGTTTGGCAGCAAAAGGGGTGCTTTTTCTGGACCCTTTGAATCCCTGCATGCCGGCACTGGACCAGGATATGGTATTGCCATTTTCATCGGCAATGGTCACAATGGTGTTATTGAAGGTAGATTGGATATGCACAATGCCGGTGGCTATATTCTTTTTTACCCGTTTTTTGGTAACGGTCTTTTTTGACTTCTTTGCCATAATTTCTCAGCCTTTATTAGATTGTCCTATTTTTTCTTTTTCACAGCCGCTCTTTTGGGGCCTTTGCGGGTCCTGGCATTGGTGGAGGTCCGCTGTCCATGGCAGGGCAAGCCCTTTCTATGGCGCAGCCCCCGGTAGCAACCCAGGTCCATCAAGCGTTTGATGTTCATGGAAACCTCGGACCGCAGTTCTCCCTCAACCTTGAGATCAGCATCTATGGTTTTTCTGATGCTGTTTATCTGGTCTTCGGTCAGGTCCGTTGCCTTTGTCATAGGATCAATCCCGGTCTTGTCAAGAATCTGTCTGGATCTGCTGGGTCCGATACCATAAATATAGGTCAAAGCGATCCATGCATGCTTGTCTCTTGGTAAGTCTACTCCTGCAATACGTGCCAAATTTTTTCCCCCTATCCCTGGCGCTGTTTATGGCGTTTGTTAACACAAATTACTCTGATAACACCGCGTCTTTTTATTACTTTGCAGTCTCTGCAGATTTTTTTAACAGATGCTCTTACTTTCATCTATATACTCCTAACCTGTTTGCGTATGTGGTCGTTTTTCATTTGGCATATT
>DATFJY010000240.1:0-4431 GCA_035268905.1 Desulfotignum sp. | reverse complement strand
GGATGGCCCGGGAGATCCGGTTGTACAAGGGTGCCATTTTCCCGTCAAAATCTGCGATAACCACAAGATCCAGTGATGATGATCCGGCGGCGGCAAATTCCACCCTGAGGTTCAGCAACGATTCTGCATACGCTTCTGCCTCCAGCTGGTTCCGGATATAGGTATCCAGGACATCCAGCACCTCTTTGGTGGCTTGTGCCTGGAGATTGTAGGATATGCCGAAACCGATTTTCAGGCGGAAATTCACGGACAGGTTCATGGGAGCCATACCCAGAAAGTCTTCTGTCTGGTACACCTTTTTCGCCCCTCCCCGCAGGACCAGTTCCACCATTTCATGGGACAGGCTGGTGACACATCCCCTGGTCCCGTCCGAAAGGATCACCCAGTCATTTTTCCGGCAGGGAAACCAGGGCTCGTGGCGCTGGAAGGGACGGGACGTCAGGTCCATGAGGGCTGCAATGGGAAGCCGCAGGCTCTGTCCCAGATCAGGGTTTTCAAACAAAGAATACATGTTGATGCGTTTCACCAGCCAGGGAACCCCCTCGTACACGACCCGCTCACCTTCCCGTACCGCCCCGATATTGAGCATCAGACGGCTCTGGTGCCAGAACCGTGGCAGGGTGTGTTTGGCTGCCCACCCCAGCCCCATGAGAAAAATTATGGCCAGGGACAAAAGCACCCAGTCCTCAAACAGATAAAACACCAGAATCACCACAAGCAGTGCTGCCAAAAACGTCATAACCCGGAACAGAAGATCCAGTGCCCGGAGATGAAACGGCCGGTACTGGGCCGTGTATCCGGGAATGTATTTGACCACAGACAGGTAGGCAAACCGGATCAGCAGCACGATACTGATACAGGAAACAAGGGCGATAAACAGAAACAACCCCCTGTTTTTAAAAAAATTCTTGATGGAAGCCTGGGAGCTTTCAATAAGGGACTGTTCTTCTGACTCCAGCTCGGACAGCTGCATCTGGGTGATTTCCAGTTTGCTCAGGATCTGGTTTTCCACCCCCTGCCATTCAGGCACCAGTTTTTCCAGGTGCTGTTTCAGGGTCTTGTCCCGGGTGCGGGCGATCAGGTCTATCAGGTTTTCATTGGCCTGCCGGACAACGGGTTTGCGTTCCTGGTAATAGGAAAGTTCCTCTTTGAGCTGTGTTTTTTCCCGGGCCTTCTGGGTAAGCCGTTTGAGTTCGGTTATGCCGGGTTCTATAAGGGAGACCAGTTCATCTTTCCAGTTGAACGGCGCTTCTTTTTGTTCTTCAAACAAACCAATATCCACACCCGTGGCAATGCGCTCAAAATCCTGGCTGGCCGAGGCGAGCATCTTGTCCAGCCTAGCCAGTTCCGCTGCCAGGTTTTCCTTTTGTGTTTCCGATGTGGTGGCTGCGATATCCTGTTGTTTTTCAGCTATCCGCTGTTCCAGATTCTGCTTGAGTGCAATAATGGACTCCAGCATATCCAGGGGGCCTGATCCAGCAGGTCCTGGTTTGTCCTGCACATCCTGGGCACCAACAGAAAATGCCATTCCCAGCAGGCCTGCCAGCAAGAAAATCATTACCGCATAGATCCGCACCCTGCCCATGCCAGCTCCTTTTTTCTCCATCATCTGTTTGCCGCCATATCCTGTTTTATACCAGACACCAGGTCCTCCAACCGGGCCTGAATCTGTTTTCCCACAAGGGCGGCACCTTCTGCATCTGCTGCTTCGGGCAGATCCCAGTACACGGTTTTCACCCCTGGTATGGGCGTTATATCCGGTTCCAGGCACACCACACACGACGGCTTATTGGTTGTAAATTCATCAGCCATGAGTGTATCCAGGGCTTCCGGCAGCCGGTATTTGATATCAACGCCCTGTTGCGCCATAAAATGCAAGGCCAGCGGATCGATATCTTCAGCAGGCTCGATACCGGCGCACAAAACCCGGATGTCGCCTTTGGCAGCCTGCTTTGCAAATGCCGCAGCCATCTGCGTTCTGCAGGCATTTTTGGCGGAAACAAAAACCAGCGCCGGTTTGTTCTGCACCGCAGCCATCACCCGGCCGGCGGCTTTCTGGATATCTGTATCCACCCCGGGGACCTGTGCAACCGCACCGGCAGACTCCACTTTTTTATAGGTCAAAGATTCTGCAAATTCCGCAGAAATGGCATCAAAAAAATACGTTGCTGTCAGTTCCACCCCCTCAAACAGGCGTTTGCCGCCCGAGGCTGCCGCAGACAAAAGCACCCCCTGGCGGGACCCTGCATCAGGATCAGCCAGCTTCAGCTTGTACTTGCGGCCCCAGAACATCTGGCACCGGTCAATCAGGATCTTTGCCTGGGCAGACACATTATAGAAAAACACCGGGGATGCCAGCACCACCACGTCGGCCCGGCGGATGAGGCCGTAAATGTGGGGCTCCATCTCATCCTTTATGGGACAGAACCCCTTTTTTTCACACACGATCAATTCTCTGCATGGCGCGATATCAAGCCCGTCCGTGCGGATGACCCGGGTTCTGGCGCCCTTTTGTTCACAAGCCTGTAAAAATTGTGTCAACAGATAGTCTGAATTGCCTTTTTTGCGCGGACTTCCCTGCAGTCCCAGAACAAGCATGAGAGCCTCCTTTGCTGGTGATGGTTTTCTATAAAAAGATGCTATTTCCGGCCGGATGTCAAGGAAATCTTCTGCTTGAAAAAACAAAGAAACAGATTTATGCTTACTGCATTCTGCATTTCCAGCACCTGATGCTGGATTTTGTGTTTCAACGGTTTAACCAAGGAGGATACATGGATTTTGTCATTATCGGCGGGGATGCCGCCGGCATGAGCGCTGCCAGCCGTGCCAGACGGCAGTATCCCGACCTCAGGATCACGGTGCTGGAACAAAGCCGTGACGTGTCCTACAGCGCATGCAGCATGCCCTACAACATTGCCGATGCCCAGACGTCCATGGATACGCTTGTGGTCCGGACAGCTGCAGAATTTATCGACAACCACAGGATCGATCTGCGCACCGGGCACACAGTCACTGCCATCCAGCGTGACAAAAGAGAGGTATCCGGCAGAACCGCAGACAACGAACCGTTTTGCACAGGATACGACAAGCTGCTCATTGCCACCGGAGCCGCACCCACTATGCCTGATATGCCCGGCAAAGAGCTGCTCATGCCTTTAAAACAGCTGGAGCACGGCCGGCAGATCAAACAGGCCATACAGGACCGCGAGGTTAAAAATGCCGCCATCATGGGTATGGGATATATTGCCCTGGAGATGTGCGAAGCCCTCACCGCCCGCGGTATCCATGTCAGCATGGTCAAGCCGTCATCCCGGTTTTTGCCCTGGCTGCCGGAGGAAATGGCACAGATTGTCCAGGAGGAAGTGTCCAAAAACGGGGTTGACCTCCACCTGGGCACCACTGTGACATCCATTGAAAAAACACCGGACAGGGTACGCCTGCTGTGTGACAACACCACGCTGGTAGCTGATCTGGTCCTGGGAGCCACAGGGGTGCGCCCCTGCAGTGAACTGGCCCGGGATGCAGGCCTGGCACTGGGTGTTTTTGATGCCATCAGCGTGGACCCATACCTGCGCACGTCAGACCCCGATATTTTTGCAGCCGGCGACTGCGGGGATGCCTTTCATGTGGTCACGGGAAAAAAAACCTGGATACCCCTTGCCCTGCGGGCAAACCGGGCCGGCTGGGCGGTTGCCGACAATCTGTTTGGAGAAAAAACATCCCTACAGGGTGTGGCAGGCACCGCCGTATTCAAGGTGTTTGACATGGCTGTGGCAAGATCCGGTCTGACCCTGTCCGAAGCCGAAAAAGCGGGATTTGATCCGGTGGAAAACCATATTACCAGCTGGTCCCGGGTGAAGTGGCAGCCGGGTGCGGCAAAAATCCATGTGAACATGGTGGGGGACAAAAAAACCGGGAAGCTTCTGGGTGCCCAGATGGCAGGGACGGACGGGGTTGCCCACAGGATCAATGCCGTGGCCGTGGCCCTGCATGCGGGCATGTCTGTTGCAGATTTTATCCAGACAGACCTGGCCTATGCACCGCCTTTCAGTCCCACCTGGGACCCCATGCTCACGGCGGCCATTCAACTGGAAAAAAAACTATAGCCTGAAACCGGTCATATCAGAAATCATCGCGCCGGGTACCTGCGCCTGCCTGTCGCTATGTTTGTCAGCGCTGCTGCCGGGCTGCGGCAATCCCCTTTTTTTCGTCCACCCGGGTGAGCAGAAGCCCGCCGATGACAAAAAACAGGACCACCACAGACACCCCTGCCCGCTGGGATGCAAACACCTGGGTGAGAAATCCCAGCAGCAGGGGTCCCATGAATGCAGTGAGTTTGCCGGAAAAGGCAAAAAACCCGTAAAACTGGTTTTCTTTTTCTTCGGGAACAAACCGGCCCAGAAGGGAACGGCTGGCACTCTGGTTGGGGCC
>DATFJY010000239.1:0-10114 GCA_035268905.1 Desulfotignum sp. | reverse complement strand
AAAAATAAAATAATTATTGTCCATCCCATTACAATTTTATGCTATATTCATCTTGAAACCGCCTGACAACAGACATAATTTGTGGAGACGCCTATGACACAGACATTACAGCCGGACGATGCCCTGATCGTGGTGGATGTTCAAAATGATTTCTGCCCCGGAGGGGCACTGCCAATAGAAAACGCAGATGCGGTGATCCCTGTTCTGAACCGCTGGATTGCCGATGCTGCCTCCGCCGGCGTGCCGGTGTTTGCATCCCGGGACTGGCATCCGGCAGGGCATATGAGTTTTGCGGAAAATGGCGGCCCCTGGCCCCCCCACTGTATCCAGGACAGCGACGGTGCACAGTTCCACCCGGACCTTGCTCTGCAGGATACCGCGGTCATCGTAACCAAGGGGGTGCGCTTTGACCAGGACCAGAACTCCGCCTTTGATGAAACCGGTCTTGCCGTAAAACTGCGGGCGGACGGTATCACCCGCCTGTTCATCGGCGGACTGGCAGAGGATGTATGTGTGCTGGCAACCGCCCTTGATGCCCGCAAAAATGGATTTGCGGTAAAACTCATTACAGATGCCACCCTGCCGGTTACCCCGGAAGGGGGCAGCGATGCCCGAAAAAAGATGCAGGATGCCGGCGTACAGATTTTCAACAGTAAATCGGTGTAAGGCATGAAGTCGTGCCCCCCGACCGTAAAAGCAAATCTGTATATAATAGCACATAATACAAGTGGCCATTCAGATCACAACACATATAGATTGCAAGGAGCATAACCAATGACAGAAAAAGCATTCCAGGATTATTATTCAGAAGAGTTCAGCCACTGTTACGGCTGCGGCCGCAAAAATGAACACGGTCACCAGATCAAAAGCCATTGGGATGGAGAGGAAAGTGTGGCTGTTTTTCAACCGGAACCCTATCACATCGCCATTCCCGGATTTGTATACGGTGGACTGATCGCCTCTCTCATCGACTGTCACGGTACCGGCACGGCAGCGGCTGCCACTTACAGAGAACAGGGACGCGCCATGGACAGCGAACCGGCTCTGCGGTTTGTCACTGCTTCTTTAAAGGTGGATTTTCTGGCCCCCACCCCTTTAGGCGTTCCCCTGGAAATCCGGGCCACGGTATCCCAGATCACCCCCAAAAAAGTGGTGGTGGATGAAAAAGTGACAGCCAACGGCAAAATCTGCGCCACCGGCCAGGTCATTGCCGTGAAAATGCCGGATGCCATGCTGGCAGGAAAATAAGCACAACCCCCTTGACGTCAAAACCACATTCCCCCATATCAAAGGAGATAATGGCATGTCCCATGAAACACCGCCGGTTCACGGTAAAAATGTCGTACTGTTTGCATTCAGGGGAGACCCCATGTGCTTTATCCATGTGCTGCTCAATGGTATTGACCTGCATGAAAGGGGCAGACATGGCCTGATTGTACTCGAAGGTGATGCCGTCACCCTGGTGGAGAAAATGGCAAAACCAGACCATTTTCTGTCCAAGCCCTTTCAAAAGGCCAAATCCTTAGGAATCATCCACGGGGCCTGCAAGGCCTGCAGTGCCAAACTCAAGGCCACCGAAGCCGTAAAAAAAGAAGGCATTCCCCTGATCGGGGATATGGCCGGCCATCCTGCCATGGGGGCTTTTCTGGCAGACGGGTACAAGGTTATCACTTTTTAGCTGATATCTAAAAGCAGTATACTGCTGACCTCTAATATCAACTATAAATCACTGTCCGACTGTTTGTTTTTACGCATCTTTATGGTATGCTGCATGTCATTTAATACCATTTCACTGGAGTTGACAATCCTTTATGCCGGGATTCCAAAAATATGTGTTGAGCACCTTGCTGACCTCGCTTATCGTTTTTGCTTTATGCTGTCACCTGCCAGCAGCAAACGCAGACGGCAGGCCTTTTTTACAGCTCACTGAACAGGAAAAAGCGTTTGTTGCAGACCATCCGGTCATCCGGGTGAGCAATGAAATGGACTGGCCCCCCTTTGATTTTGCCGTGGGTGACCAGCCCTTCGGCCTGAGTATCGATGTGATGAATATGCTGGCATCCAGGCTTGGTATCACACTTGAGTACATAAATGGATATTCATGGAATCAACTGCTCAATATGTTCAAAAACAAAGAGCTGGATGTTCTTCAATCCGCCTATATGAACCAGGAACGCCGGCAGTTCGGACTGTTTACACAGCCGTACTATAAAGATAAAAACGTATTTGTGGTGCCGGTGTATTCAAGCATCTCAAGTATTGCAGATCTGACAGGAAAAATAATTGCAACCCCCAAGGGATGGGCACATGAAAACTACTTGACGGAAAACCACCCGGACATCAACATATTGACGGTTCAAAACTCAGAACAAGCTTTTAGGGCGGTAATGAACAAAAAAGCAGATGCCGCCATCGAGCTGTCCGCTGTTTCACGATACGTGATCAAAAAAAATTACCTGACCGGGTTGAAAACATCGGGCTGGTTCAATGAATATGACAACAATGATCAGAAAGCCTTGCACATCATGGTCAGAAATGACTGGCCCATCCTGCACACCATGCTTGAAAAAGCCCTTATGACCATTACACCCGGGGATATTGCCGCCCTGGAATACAAATGGCTGGGGGAAAGCAAGACATCTTTTGCTCAAAAACTGCAACTTACCCTTCAAGAAAGAACCTTTATGGAGAACCACCCGAAAATCCGGGTGGCAAACGAGCTGGACTGGCCTCCGTTTGATTTTGTCCAAAACGACGAGCCTGCAGGGTTTGCCATTGATTATATCAAACTGCTCGCCAAAATTATCGGTGTTGAACTGGAGTTCATCAATGGATACACCTGGCCGGAGCTTCTGGAAAAAGGCCGGCAAAAAGAGATCGATCTGTTTCCGGGATTGTGGAAAAGTGCTGACAGAGAAGCGTTTTTGTCTTTTACCAACCCGTATATTCAATTGATCAACGTGCTGGTCACCAGAAAAGAGATGCACCAGATCGATTCCTTTGCGGACATGAAAGACAAAACAATTGCCTTGATTTCAGGATTCACCCTGACACAAATTGTCATGGAACAATATCCGGATTATGATTACATTCTGGTGAAAAATGCTGCCGAGGGACTAAAACATGTTTCCCTGGGAAAAGCGGACGGATTTATCGGATCTTTGGGTATCATCAACTATCTCATCAAACAGCTGTTTCTCAACAATGTGCATGTGGTCACAGATATCCATCTGGACAGAGAACTGCCCCTGTATATGGCTGTCAGAAAGGACTGGGCCATACTGTCGGACATCCTTGACAAGGCGATGAAACAGGTTGACTCCCATCAATTTGATGCCATTGTGAACAAGTGGATTGGCAGCATAGACCAGACCGGAGACAGGATCTCTCTTTCCAGGGAGGAGAAAGACTACCTGGCGGAAAAAAATCACCTATCCATGTGTGTGGGACCGGATTCTCACCCCTTTGAAGCACTGAATGAAAATGGGGAATACCATGGGATTCTTGCAGATTTTTATGATCTTGTGGGCCGAAAAATCGGGGTGCCGATCCAGGCTGTCAGATCCGGTTCCACAGATGAAGTTGCCACACTTATCAAAACAGGGGGCTGCGATATGGTTTCCATGGTGACCGGAAAAGATATGGATACCGGCCTTATAGCGTCCACCACACCCTATACCGCATATCCCCTTGTCATTGCAACCGACAGCAAGGCCCTGTATATAAATGCCCTTGAAACCATTGGGGAAAAACCCATCGGCATCAACAGAACCGCCCCGTTTTTCCATGACATGACAATCCGTTACCCTAATATCGATTTCATCCCGGTTGATACAGTTGAAAAAGGGCTTGCCGCTGTTCAGAACGGAACCTTGTTCGCCCTGGTGGATACGGCCCCGAAAATCGGTTTCCATATCCAAGAAAAGGGGATGGTTGACCTGAAAATATCAGGAGAACTGCCCCACCAGATCAGGTTTCGGACTGGGGTTTCCAATACCGATCCCCTGCTGCACGACATTGTTGAAAAAGCGATCCAATCTTTGACTGATGCAGAAAAAAAACGCATTTTTCAAACCTGGATGACCCTTAAATATGAGCAGGGATTTGACTACAGTCTGTTATGGAAAATCCTGCTGGTCATGGGAATCGTCGGGTTTTTCGCCCTGTACCGCCACATATCGGTTTCCCGGTATAATACCCGGCTGGCCGGACTGAACCGGGAACTCAAAGCAGCCAACAAAAAACTGGAAACCATATCCTATCTTGACGGGCTGACCGGTATTCCCAACCGGAGAAAATTTGACACGGTCCTGGAAAATGAGTGGAAACGGTGTGAAAGAACCGGACAGGTGCTGACCCTGATGATGCTGGACATCGATTATTTCAAACCCTTTAATGACCGGTACGGCCATCTCCAGGGCGATGACTGCCTGAAAACCGTGGCAAAAACCATTGAAAACCTGCTGGGCAGACCCGGTGATTTTGTGGGCCGTTACGGGGGTGAAGAGTTTGCCATCGTGCTTCCGGGTACTGACGGGGCCGGTGCCCAACAGCTGGCCGACATCATGCTGAACCGGATTCAGGAACTGAAAATTCCCAACCAGGATTCCGAGGCATCCCCGTTTTTAACCGTGAGCATCGGCGGTATTTCAGCGGTACCAAACCGTTCCATCCCCGGCACCTGGTTTCTGAACAAAGCCGACCAGCTGCTCTACCAGGCCAAACAGGGGGGAAGAAACCAGTACCGGCTGGAAAAATTGTAAAGCCTGCCCCATGTGCCTGATTGTTTTTGCATACAAAACCCATCCGGCATATCCCCTGGTTATCGGTGCCAACCGGGATGAATTCTTTGATCGGCCCACAGCCCCGCTGGCCTGGTGGAAAGACCATCCCCATGTCCTGGCCGGCCGGGACCTGCAGGCAGGGGGGACATGGATGGGCATCACTGACACCGGAAGATTTGCCGCCATCACCAATTACCGTGATCCATCCAGGATAAAGCAAGATGCACCGACCAGGGGGGCGCTGGTGGGTGATTTTCTGTGTTCAGACACCCCTGCACAGACATATCTGGAACAGGTCCGGCAATCTGCTGCAGCATACAATGGTTTCAACCTGATCGTGAAGGACGGATCCGGGCTGTATTACTATGGCAATTTTCAGGACCGAATCCAGCGCCTTTGTGCCGGGATTTACGGCCTGAGCAACCACCTGCTGGACACGGACTGGCCCAAGGTGAAAAAAACCAGAAAAGGGCTCACCTCCCTCATGGAACAGGACCTGGTGAATGAAGAGGCGATTTTCGCCCTGCTGGCGGACCGGCAGCCGGCACCGGACCACCTGCTGCCGGATACCGGCATCGGCCTGGCGTGGGAGCGCCTGTTGTCATCTGTTTTTATCCGTTCTGAAACCTACGGCACCCGTTCATCTTCTGTGATCCTCATGGAAAAAAACGGACAGACACGGTTTTCCGAGCACACCTTTACCGTTTCCGGCTGCTGCGGCCGGATATCAGAAACCGTCATTCACTGACAAAATCAAAATCAGTTGGCACCACCCTTACCCATCAGAATCAGGGCAAAATAAAGCGGTTATGAATAAATCCGCCGTGCCGTTAAACCGGCGGCCTCGATGGCATGGCACACAATATCCTGCACCATCTTCAACCGGGGCTGTTTCAGGGCGTACCGTCGTGATTTATCCTTCTCCACTGCTTCATACATATAGGTATCCATGGTCACTTCAAGCTGGATAACATGAACGTTGCTTTCCGGATCATTGTGCTTCCTTGTGATAAACCCGCCGGAATAGGGTTCGTTTTTGGCCGTTGTCAGGCCCAGGTGATGCCTCTGGGCCGCACTGTCCAGGGCCTGGCAAAAGGAATGGATGATTTCTGCATCGGCGGATTTGTCATCAAGCGTACCCACGACAAAATTGCTCCGGGCACGGCCCTTGTCATACACCCGTCCCCAGCCCACAGATGACATGGAATGGGCATCGATGATAAGGGCGTACCCCCTTTCCCGGATCATGTTTTCGGCCAGCAGGTAGATAATATTGTGGTAGAGGTCATAGTAACGGATAATATGTGCAAATTCTTCTCCCGTATAAGGCTGTGTCAACATTTTTTCATCTTTAATGGTGTGGTATTCGGTGGCCGGATTGGTCAGATGGCCGGGCAGGTTTTCCGCCGCATATCCGTTCCGGGTTCGGTTCATGTCCACAAAAAAAGGGGCGAGCCGGGAAACCACCTGAAGACCGTCCAGTCCTTCGTAAAGCACATCACTGAGCAGGTCGATTTCTTTGAGGCACTCGTCGTCCAAAGTGAAGCGGTCCTTAAAGGCCTCCGGCAACAGCACCCCTGCGTGGGGAATGGAAAGAATGTAATCATTGGACCGGGGGGTGAAATCGATGAGATCCTGGATATACAGGTCATAGGTTTCCCGACCGAAGACATCGAATACCGGTATCTGTTCGGTGAATTTTCTGTACAGCTCCTCGACATTGTTCCAGGGAGACATGGGCTGTTCCACCACGGGCGCGGTAATAATGGCGGGGGGCGGGGCCTTGGCCAGGAGTTCGGATTCTATTTTGTCCATGATAATGGCGCCGACTGATACGCCATAAATCTGATAGAGCCCCTGGCCGCCTGGATAAGCATTGATTTCAATGACCTTTCCCGTGCTCAGCATATCCACCGATGCATACCGGATTTCAGGGAATGCACGGATGACGGCCCTGGCAATCTGCTCCTGCTCCCGGGTCAGGGCATGGGCCACCTGGTTGGCGCCGAAAGAGAGATTGGTTTTCCACTGGCCGTAAGCCGGCTCCCTGAACATGGGGGCGATCAGTTCACCGTCAAAGAACGTCACCACGATGTCACCGTTTTTCACCTCCGGGCAGAATTCCTGCATCAGGATATGGGTATATTTGGAAAGGTACATGGCGATCACCTGGTCCAGCTCAGGATCGTCAAAACGGACCCTGTGCACCTGCATCCCACACCCAAAGCCGAACCGGTCCTTGATAACGAAATACCCTTCATCTTTTGGCAGCCTGCCGATGGCTTCATAGGCCTCTTCCGGTGACGTACACGCAAAGGTCAAGGGCTGGGGCAAATCCGGCAGCCGCTTTGTCAGCTCGTATTTGTCTGTCGTGTAAAAGGTGGCATCCAGGCTTTCCATGAGCGCGCCCCGGTCATCCAGCGCTTTGAGCAGGTCGACATTGGGAGAATCCGCATTCCTGATATCATCGCCCCGGGCAAAGCAGATATCGATATCAGAAAGCTTTAAAGGGCGGTCAAACGCCCTGGTTACATACTGGTGGGCCGTTACAGGGTCCCCTTCCCATTTTTCCGGCAACCGCAGCACCGAAGCCCTGGTATAAACCGCTCCGTCATGGCGGTAAAGATCACTCATGCTGAAATGATAAAGATCATGCCTGCGGCTGGCAGCCACGCTGAGAATCTGAGTGATGCCTGTATTGTAAAGGTCAACATCCACATCGCTATAGGTTAATTTCTCACTTTCAAACGCAATGGTCAGTTTTTGTTTCGTCATTTATATGGTCTCTATTTTCTATACGGTCTCTATTTTCTTACATTCGTCTTACATTCGTTTTAAAACCACTCAATAGTATATTTCATACTCTCCTCTGGAAGTCCAGATGGAAAAAGGAAATCTGATCTGATATGCGGGAACAAACCCATGGAGATAGCCAGTTGACAAAAAAACACCTTTAAAACAGGCGGGGCGGACCATTTTCAATGCCGGCATTCAGGCGGATCCCAAAAAACAGCATTTGTTTCCCGGCAATGGGCTAATAACTGCTTGAAACAGCTGTTTTTCACCAGCAGGGATTCCGTATGGGGGATCATGGAGAAAAAAGCCTTGCTGCCGACAATGATCAGCTTTTTTCTGGCCCGGGTCATGGCGACGTTGAGCCGGTTGGGGCTGTTCAGGAATTCACTGGTCAGATGATCCGGATCCGAGGCGGTCAAACCAAAGAAGATGACATCCCGCTCCGCACCCTGGACCCGTTCTATTGTGTCCACCAGGGGGAGTTGTACGCCCTTGGCAGTCGGGCCCCTGTTTTGGATCATCCCTTTCCGGATCAGATTCGCGTCTGAAATCATTGCTCCGAGCCGTTTGAGGATTTCGTTGTTCTGGGCCCGGTGGGGGGTGATGATGGCCATCCGGTCCGAAGGGAACCCGTGGCCGCATATCAGGCGGCAGGCCAATGCGGCCATGAGATCCGCCTCTTCATCGGACTGCTGGGAACATCCCTGGTGGTCGGTCAGGACCAGTGCGACCGGTTTTTCCGGATCCAGAACCTGGTTGAACCATTGGTTGGCCTTCAGGGGGGCATGGGTTGCTTCTTTGACAGGGTCCAGTTGCAGCCGTGCCCGGTCCACACCCGAAGCCGGGACCAGCACACTGTCGTACCAGGTCTTTGAAGGAAACGCACAGATTTCCCGGTTCATCCGAAAGGTGGTGTTCAGGGTGACCTGTTGACCCGCCGGATACCGGTTCCGGATATGGGTGAGGATGGCATCACTGAACCGCACCCGGTCTTCTGTTTCCTCCCCGTCTCCAAAGTCGTCAACGGGTCCCATGACAATGGGGGGCAGCTGGTTTTCATCCCCCAGAAACAGATAGTTTCCCCTGCCGTAGATCAGGCTGAGCAAGGCCTGGGGAACCGGTACCTGGGAGGCTTCATCAAAGATGATCCAGTCAAGGGCCAGAGGAAATCCCTGGTCTTTGCTGTTGAAAAGCGAATAAAATCCGTACCCGGTGGCACCCAGGATCAACCAGGGCCGAGCCGGAAGGTCCCGGGCATCCTTGACATACTCCACCGCCGCAACAGATTGGCCCCTGGAATTTTTGTTTGCTCCGCCAGAATCATCCGGCCTGGTTTCAGGGGTTCTGCTTTTCCCCCATTTGACACACTGGCCCGGGAACCTGTCCGGCAGGTATTGGCCGGCCAGATGAACCACCTTTTTCAATACCGTGTCAATGGCCTGGTGGGTCAAGGCACTGACACCGATGCGAAGCGGTCTGCCGGCATCATGGGCCTCCCATATCAGGGAGATGATGATCCACCCCAGCAGATGGGTTTTCCCGGTTCCGGGCGGTCCCTGGATCAGGCCGGTTTTGTATTGAAACGGCAGCTTCAGGGCCTGCTGCTGGGCAGGGTTCAGTCCGCGGTCATTTTGGGTCAGCCATCGATCCACCCAAGCAAGGCTGGAGGGTGGTTGCCGGTCAAGGGCATTGCCTGCCAGCAGCTGCCGGACATGGGCATATCGTTCATCTGAAAACAGATCCGTGGCAGCATGGACCATCTTTTCCCGGTTCCAGTCATCCATATCCTCTTCCAGGGAATAGAACAGATCTTTGTGGCAGCGCAGCTTCCCGGACCGGGAAACCAGACCGGCCTCTCCGGCCTCCACATCATATTCCGCCAGGATGACGGGGAATCCGCCCTGGATATCAGCCATCCCGTGGGGCACCAGTTTGAGGAAGTCTCCCTGGCGGAACTTGGCCGGAAGGGTCCGGGACGACAATGTGAAGACATGGACAAACCGCCCGTCCTGATCCAGGCGGGCGTGGACGTATTGCAGGTATCCTAGGGACCGGAACCGCTGCATCCGTTCCTCCAGGGGCTGTTCCTGGAGTATCTGGATATCCGCGTCCTTTAACCGTTTTTCTTCCTGTAGAAAGGCAATACAGGACGTTGCCCGTTTATCTGTCGGGTCGTTGTCCGGCCATTCCCTGATCCATTGGCTCTCCAGAAGCAATACCGCTTTTTCAAAGATATCCGCCATCACGGCAAGACCTTGTTTCACTTCCCGGGCAACCAGGTCCAGGCTAGTGCCGCCGCTCTGGTGGAAAAGGGTCGGGGGCGGGGCAAGGGATGCGTTGCATCCAAATATCTGTCCAAGTGTGTAAAAGGAAATCACGCCAGGGATCGGCATGTAAAAATGGCGGGTCAACACCGTTTCAAGATCTGTCCAAGGCGATGGCCGGGTCTGGCAGAGAAAGGGGCATATGTTTTCCAGTGCCTGACCGGACCACTGAATCAGTGCCCTAAGGGACCGGGACCCCAAATGAAACAG
>DATFJY010000238.1:0-22382 GCA_035268905.1 Desulfotignum sp. | reverse complement strand
AATTTTTTCCTGATCCAGATCACAATAGAGCCGGTTGTAATAATCTTTCACCATCTGCCGATTCAGGCCCAGCTTTGCCTGACCCGCATCAATGACAGTATCCAGATGGGCGTATCCCATCTTTCGGCTGGCTTTGAGCAGATCCAGGGCCGGGGAGACCTGTTCGGGACTGGCTGCGGCAAAGGAACGCCGCACCACCCACACGGCAAACACAAAGGGCAGACCGGTCATTTCATACCAGAGCTGGCCCAGATCATACCAATGGGAAAACCGGGTCTGCCAGGGCTGGGTCAAAGCGGCATCCCCGATGACCATGACCGCATCCACATCCGGTGGAATGGCCGTGATATCCCCCACCGGACCGAACTGGAACTGCGGGCGTATTCCCCGTCCGGCAAAGATCATTTTCAAAAATGCCGCGCCTGTGGCAGATTCTCTGGAAAACATTACGGTTTTCCCGGTCAGGTCATCCAGGGGACAGCGGGCCGCGCAGATCACACTCATCACAGGTCCCCGGCAGGAGATGGAAAGGTCCGGCAGCAGCAGCAGGTCCTTGTGGTGCAGGGCATAATATGCTGCAGATATCGGACTGATATCAATATCACTGGCGGTTATTTTCCGGTTCAGGGCGGCCGGGACATCTGTCACCAGGGTCAGCCAGTCAGGTGCCAGGCCGTGGTCCAGGCCGTAATACACCGGAGATGCATTGATATAGCTGATTCTTCCCATATACAGATTCTCAGATGCCATAGGCGGTCACCTTTTCCATCACTTCAGCCGGGGTGCGGGCCGTCATATCCAGGTATAAAAACCGGGGCGATCTGCCGGTTTCCAGAGTGCCCCAGTGATTTCCCAGCCCCAGGGCCCTGGCACCATATATCGTGGCCATGGCCAGAATGTCCGGCAAAGGAATCTGCGGATAGTGATGCCTGACAAAGGCCATTTCATCAAAAACATCCAGAGAATCACAGGAAGCAAGGCTGTCAGTTCCCAGGGCAGGCGCCAGGTTCCGGGACAGAAAAGAGGCAATATCCGGCAGGATCCCATGCAGGTTCAGGTTGCTCCTGGGGCACAGGCACAGCTTTGTCCCGGTCCGGGCCAGAATATCCAGGTCCCTGTCAGTGACATGGAGCAGGTGCACGGCCAGGGTGGTACTATCCAGCACCCCGAGATCATGCAGATATGCCACCGGGGTTTTGTTTCCCACGGGCCAGGCAGTGGTGTCGATTCCCCGGGAAGCCAGAAAATCGGTCCACCCGCTCCGGGTGCCGGCAATAAAATCTTTTTCCACATCAGATTCTGCCGCATGGAGGGAAAAAACAAGGCCGGCTGCCCGTGTACGTTTTTTCAATGCTGTCAGCAACTTTGGCGCGGTGGTGTGGGGGCCGTGTCCTGCTGCTGAAAAGGAAAGGGGAACCTGTTTTTTGAGGTTTAGACCCTTTTTTTCATCCCCCAGGTATTCTTTTTCATCCCCCAGAAATTATTTGAACCAGACTCCGGCCTGTCCCCGGGTGTGCAGCATTTGCCGGGTAATGCCCAGAGTGGAGATCTCACCCACCAGACCCACCCCCATATCCCGCAGGGATGCAGCAGCCTTTTGTGCCGCTGCTTTCAGGGTGAGGATGCCGGCGGCTTCCCGTTCCCTGATCAGGGCCGCCACCCAGGGGGCAAACCCTTTGCCCAGGGGCAGCCTGTTTTTCAAGGCGGACAGTTCCAGGTGCAGGTGGGCATTCACCAGCGGGGCCATGAGCACGCCAGGCCCCAGGTCAACAACAGATGCATCCTTTGGCACAGGGACAACAATTTTTTGGATCTGTCCGCCTGCCACCACCACCCCGGCATTTTCCAAAACAGTCCAGGGATCCTTGATCACCCACCCGGCCCGGAATGTCCTGGATTTTGAGGGTTGTGTGATATATCTGATGCCTGATCCCGGTGCTGTCATATTTTCTGTATCACCCAATTTTCCTGTGTTACCCTGCTTCCTGTTCCACGGGGCACCCTGCTTTCTGTTCTTTGGTTTCCCGGAGGTCCGGTGCCATCATAGTCACCTGGGGTATAATCTTTTCCATGCCGTAAAATGCTGTGTGCTGTCATGGTTTTCAGCAGTGTCACAACAGGTTGTAATAGCAGTCCCGCTGCCTGGGGGTGAACCCGGCAGTGGTTATCAGCCGCTGCAGTTCCTCCACCGGGAGCATGAAATCCACCCCTGCCGATGCCACCACATTTTCCTCGATCATGGTGGATCCCATGTCGTTTGCCCCGAAAAAAAGCGCGGTCTGGGCGATCTTGTCCCCCTGGGTCACCCAGGATGCCTGAATATTGTCAATATTGTCCAGAAAAATGCGGCTGAGAGCCAGCACCTTGAGATATTCCACACCGGTTTTTTTCTCCGCCGGTATACGGGTGTTGGCAGGCTGGAATGTCCAGGGGATGAACGCGGTGAATCCGCCGGTTTCATCCTGGAGCTGCCGGATCCTGTCCAGGTGTTCCACCACATGGGCATCGGTTTCCACATGGCCGAACATCATGGTGGCAGACGAGCGCATCCCTGCCAGATGGGCCTGGCGCATCACCTCCAGCCAGGCATCGGTGGCGCATTTGTCAGGGGACACTTTGCTGCGGATATCATCGCACAGAATTTCCGCACCACCGCCGGGTATGGAATCCAGTCCTGCCTGCTGGAGATATGCAATGGTCTGTGCCACTGACAGGCTGGATTTTTTGGCAATAAAATCGATCTCCGGCGGAGAGAAGCCATGAACATGGATAGCAAAGTTGTCCTTGATAAATGCCAGCATGGACCGGTAGAAATCCAGATCCAGGTCCGGGTGCATCCCTCCCTGGAGCAGAATCTGGGTGCCCCCCAGATCGATGGTTTCAGCAATTTTATCATACAGGTCTTTTCGGGATATCACATACCCGCCGTCCTGGCCCGGATGTTTGTAAAAGGCACAGAACCGGCACCCGGACATGCAGATATTGGTGTAATTGATATTCCGGTCCTTCACATAGGTAACATCCTTATCCGGGTGGTGAAAAAAGCGTTTTTCATGGGCAAGGGCTCCCAGGGTCAGTAGATCGGAACAGGTCAGCAGAACAAGGGCCTCATCTTTGCCGATGCGCTGGTGTTTCTGTATTTTTTCTATAATATCGGATAGTTGTGTCATGGGTTCGGCTGTGTGGTTCTGGGATTGTAAAAAGAGTCCCGCTGTACCGGATTAAATCCGGCTTTGCAGATCATATTCTCCATCTGGCCCCGGGTCAGTCCTTTGGCAGACCTGGCGCCGGCGGTGTGGGTGATGCGCTCCTCAATAATGGTGCCGTCCAGGTCATCTGCACCGAAACTTAAGGCCACCTGGGCAAGCGGTTCTCCGATCATCACCCAGTAGGCCTTGATATGGTCGAAATTGTCCAGCATCAGGCGTGCCCCTGCAACGGCCTTGAGGTCATCCATTGCCGTGGTGGGAGGCAGATGGGACAGTTTGGTGTTCTGGGAATGAAAGGCCAGGGGAATAAATGCGGAAAACCCGGCGGTTTCATCCTGGATCTCCCGGAGGGCCATCAAATGGTCCACCCGTTCTGCAATGGTTTCAATATGGCCGTAGAGCATGGTGGCATTGGTCTTGATCCCGGCTGCATGCACTGCCTTTACAATCTGAGTCCACCGGTTATGGTCGATTTTTCTGGGAAACAGGGCATCATGGATCCGGGTGTTGAGCACCTCTGCGCCGCCGCCGGGCATCATGTCAAGCCCGGCTTCCTTGAGCTGCAGGATGGTCTGTTCAATGCCCAGGCCGGACAGACGGGACAGATAATCTATCTCCACACAGGTGAAGGCCTTGATGGCGGCAGTGGGTCTGATGCGCTTCACGGTTTTCAGCAAATCAATGTAATAATCAAACCCCAGGGTTTCATTGAGACCGCCGACGATGTGCAGTTCATCCACCGGTTCATCAATCCGGTCCATCAGGCGCTGTTCAATGTCTGCCATGGACCAGGCATAGGCATCGGCATCATTTTCATTTCTGGCATAGGCACAGAACCGGCACCGGTTTTTGCAGATATTGGTATAATTTATGTGCTGGTTATAGATATAATAGGCGTTTTTGCCGTGTCTTTGAGATCTGACATGGTGGGCGATCTGTCCCAGCCCCATAAGATCGGATGTTTCATAAATACAGATCCCGTCTTCTCTGGAAAGACGGGATCCCTGTCCGGCTTTGACATAAATATGTTCCAGCCGTTGATCCGTGAATGTTATGTTCATTACCGCCTCTTTTTTCTTCTGACAACCTTTCTTTTTTTTCTGGGTTCTGCTGCTGTGCCGTTTGATGCAGCCATATTCAGTTTTGGATCATTGAGGTTCTGCTGGGAATAGCCACAGGATGCCCTGGGGCATTTGAGCCCTTTTTCCCCGTCCGGGGTGGTTGTCTCCGTTAAAAACGGATTTTTACACAAGGGGCACAAAAAATGATAGGGCTTGTCCCAGCTCACAAACCGGCAGTCGTTACTGGAGCAGGAAAAATATGCTTTGCCATTTTCTGTTGTACTGGAAACAACTTTCCCCGATCCGCACACAGGACAGGGCATTGCCAAATCACTTTCAAACGCGGCAATCTTTGCTGCGATATCCGCTTCACCGGAATCTGGAGAACCATTATGTGCCGGCACCGGGCTTAGTTTTTCAGCGGTTGCTGCATCTGATGCTTTTTGTTTTCGGATCTGTTCCTCTTCTGCCTTGATACGCTCTTCCATGGCCCGGAGACTGGCCTCCCGCTCAGCCATGGCAGCTTCTTTGGCTTCCAGATCTGCTGCCCGCTCTTCTGCTCTGGCAGCCATCTTTTTGGCATCCTGGAGCTGCTGTTCTTTTTCTTCCAGAATTTTGCGCTGTTCTGCCGCTTCCTGTGCCAGGATTTGTGCTTCTTTGACTTTTTCCTCTTTTTCCGCCAGCTGCCGGGCCAGGTCAGCTGCTTTTTTTGCCGCTGCTTCCGCTTTGCGGACCTCTTCTTTGCGGGCTGCGATCTCTTCCGGTGTGGGTCCCTTGTCAAACACATCCGTGACCTGGACCTTCTGCTGGTATCCGTCTGATTTTTTGCGCCGGGTCTTCACCAGCCTGGACAGCCGGTCCAGGTTTTCTTTTTTCAGTTTCCTGGAAACCTCTCTGCTCTCCTGAACAGCCTTAATTTTACCGGCTTTCATTTCAGATGCCCGCTTGGTGGCATTATCCCCTGATACAGAAACCCCGCTGGATTTCAGGGATGCTGCAAAACTTTTTTTGGCCAGGTCCAGGCTTTTGCGGCCGGTATTCACTTCATCATTCATCTGGAGGACAAAAGCGATGAGATTCATGCTCTGCATGCCCGGAAACATGGAATCCAGAATTCCTGCCATCATGAATGCCGGCATCTCGGCATACAGCTGCCCGTTCTCATTTTCCCGCATGTATCCTTTTTCAAAACAGGCGGTTACAGCATTTTCCAGATACTCATCATGGGCAAGGCCGATATCTGTCAGTTCCGCATAAAAGCTATCCAGCAGGTACCGTTCCGGTGGAAAATCCGCATACTGCTTGATCTCCTTTTCCCGTTCCACAATCAGGGTGATGCAGGCTATGGTGGCCAGGTTAAAGGACATCATGGCAGCATCCACATCAAGATCAACAAACGATATGATCTCCCGGGCCAGTATTTCATCCAGTTGCTGTTTTACAATCTCCGGGGTAACAGGGGTCTGCTGTGTCATGGTGTATCATCTCCCTGGTTGATTTCAGATATCATGTCAGCTATGTTCGAAGCCAGCTGCCCCACCTTTTCGCTGCTGCGGTCCCTGATATCCGCCATTTCTTCGGGGGCAGGTGCCGGAAAAGGTTCATCATCCCTGTGTGATGTGGACATATCCAAACATTCCCCCTGGCGGTTGAAAACCACAGACAGGGGCACCTTTACCTCAAAATCGAACCGGTATGCAATCTGGTTGTCAAACACCACCAGATCCCCCTGTTTGTAGTCCACCTCATCCTGCAGGGCAAATCCATGTTTCTGCATCAGCAGTTTTTCTATGGACTCCCAGTCAAGCTCTGCATTGATGGTATCGATGAACTCTTTTTCACTTTCCTGGATCAGTTCCGGATCTGTCACTTTCATGGAACACCCCTTTGTGTAAATTTCAAATCGATTTCTTTTGCAAATTGTAAAAAAGCGGCCCCTGCAGGGCATTTTATGTCATACAATACCAGGGGCGTGTTATTTTCAATGGATTTTTCAACTGCCGGGTCATAGGGAATGTGGATATCAAATGCCAGGTCTGATATGCGGGCCATATTTTCCATGGCTGAAACACGTAATATCTCTTCCGGGGTCTGCCATTGGTTAAAAACAAATCCCCCTACCTTTAACGGAATATTGTGGTTTTTTCGAATATATTGTACCAGTTTGAGAAGGCTGTCACATGCTGCCGTTACCGGAGAACCCGGGCAGACAGGAATGATGAGCCAATCTGCCGCAGCCAGGGCCATTATACTCAAAAACCCGAAATTGGATGGGGCATCCACAATGATATAGTCATAACCCACCGGGGCATCTTCCTGGATCAGCAGCCGCAGAATGGCCTGGTTGGGGGTATTTTCCGACAGCTTCAAACCGGTTTCAAACAGACCGAATCCAGCCGGCAGGATATCCAGTCCCGGAAGGGATGTTTTCATGATAGCATCTGAAAACCGTGCTTTTCCGGTGAAAACAGATACCAAGTCACTGCTGTGTCCTGCATCATCAGTGCCTGCCCATGCTGTGCCGCATTCCTGGGGATCACAGTCGATAAGCAGTATTTTTTTTTCATATACCGCCAGGCAGGCGGCAAGATTGACGGCAATGACACTTTTGCCGATACCGCCTTTCTGCCCTGATATTGTCAACACATTGGCCATAATTCATCATTTGTAGCACAATATCAAAAAATATCAATCCCCAACTGCGAATTGCTGAACCGGATATTTGCCATAGCAGTGTGAAAGCCATAGGGAGCCCCTTGTGGTGTCCTGTGAACGGACCGTCAGATTCGGAGGGGGCCTGGTAAAATGTGCCGGGATGATGCCAAACAGAGGGCGGGTGGCTACACTTCATTGTTCTTATGCAAACAGGCCCCCGCAGATCTCGGCCCGGGCACAGGACACCACAAGGGGCGGGGTTCGGGACAGGATACTGCACAAAACGATTAAAACCTGGCATGCCTATGGCAAATATCCTGGTGTCCAAAACCAGGATTGACTTTGCCGCCTGCAATTATTATAAAACGTTTTCAACCGTCACCAATGCGGCACACCAACACCAATGCGGCGATATGAACACACACCTGACATTTGCAACACCTGATCCTGCAGGGGTCCGCCTGCTTTCACAGGGCCTGGGATGCCATCCGGTCACTGCCGGATTGATCTGGAACCGGGGGTTCACCACAGTGGATACGGCCCGTTTTTTTCTCAATCCCAATTTTAACCACCTCACCGACCCTTTTTCCATGAAAGACATGCAAAAGGCGGTGGAACGTATCCATACAGCGGTTGTCAACCGGGAAAAAATCCTGATATTCGGTGATTTTGATGCAGACGGTGTCACCGCCACCACCCTGATCCATGAATTTTTGTCCCTGGTGGATGCGGACGTGTCCTGGTATATCCCCCACCGCATCAAGGAAGGATACGGGATTGCACCCGCCCATATCCACATGGCCGCTGACCGGCATATCGACCTGATCATCACCGTGGACTGCGGCATCAGCAGCATGGACGCTGTGGCAGCGGCAGCCATGGAAGATATGGACGTCATTGTAACGGACCACCATGAACCAGGGCATTTTATGCCTGCAGCATGGGCCATTTTGGATCCCAAGCAGCCGGACTGTGCATCAGGTCTTTCTTTTCTGGCAGGGGTGGGGGTGGTGTTTTTTCTGGTCATGGCCCTGCGCCGGTTTTTCCGGGAAAACGGCATATGGAATGACTTCCCGGAACCAGGGCTCGTCCAGTTTCTGGACCTGTTTGCCATCGGCACCATCGGGGATATGGTACCGTTGGTCCATGAAAACAGGATATTGTGCATGGCCGGCATCAAACAGATAAGAAAAAATCCCAGACCCGGCATCCAGGCCCTTGCGGCGGCTGCCCGCCTGGATATCAGCCGGCTGGATTCCGATGACTTATCCTATAAAATTGTTCCCAGAATAAATGCCGCCGGCAGAATGTCCCATGCCAGGATCTGTGTCTCCCTGCTCTCCAGCCGGGAAACGGCAGAAGCAAGAAAAACCGCTTTTCTGCTGGATGAGATGAATGTCCGTCGCCAGACCATCGAGCGGGAGATTGTAAACGACATTGAAAACCGTATCCTGCAGGACCCTTCCCTGCTCAAAAACCGCCTGCTGTTGCTCTGGGACAAAAAATGGCATCCCAGTGTGCTGGGGATTGCCGCATCAAAACTGGCAAGAAAATATGTGTGTCCGGTGCTGTTGCTGGCGTGCAACGGGGAAACGGCCATGGGTTCCGGCAGAAGTATCAACCATATCAACATTCACCAGGCCCTGACGGAAAATGCCCATCTTTTGGAAAAATTCGGGGGCCATGCCATGGCAACCGGCTTGACCCTGGATAAGAAGCAGCTGCCGGATCTGTTAACCGGTTTGAATAACCACCTGGAAACCCGTTATTTTGAAACCGATTTTCGAAAAACCCTGACCATCGATGCCCGGATCGGCCTGGATGATATCAGCTTTGACCTGGCCCTTGAACTGGACCGTTTACGTCCCTTTGGCATGGCCAATCCTGAACCGGTTTTCCTGTCCCGCCGCCTCAAGGTGATCTCCTCTCATATTTTGGGCGGCTCCCACCGCAAAATGCTGCTGCAGCAGGCGGATAATCCGGCCGGACCTTTGGTGGAAGCCTTTCACTTCAATGCCCCGGATATTTTACAGGCACCCGGGTTTTACGACCAGGTGGCATTCCGGCTGAAAATCAGCAAATTCAAGGCCCGTACCCCCCAGATGATTATTGAGGATACCTAGGATTTACCCTTGCTAATTATCCTGTTTGTATTCTATAATTACAGATTAACATAAAAATCGAATTGTTTATAAAGGTAAGGAAATATATCCCATGGCCAAAATATTTTACTCTGGAAACAGAGAAGCAAAACTGCTTTCCAAGATAGAATCATCAAAGGAGAGGGAACGTATCAGAACCATCAGCACGATCCGGGACAATACCGAATTTTTTGCCAATAAGGTCTCCATGAAGCTTATAGAAGACGGGCATATCGAAACCGTGAGCAAAGCTTCCATTGAGAACCAGATCGTCCGGTGCCTGGACAATCTCATCAAATCAGAGGATTTTGATATTGACTATGCAGTGGCCCCTTTCCGCACCCTGGTTCCCAATCCCAATATTGCCAGCCTGTATCTTACCGCCTTTGTGGTGGAAAAACTGATCAACCACAAGGATGTGGTGGATGTATTCGGCAGTGACGAAGATATCTACTACTGTATCCACAAGCAGCTGACCGGCCTGTTGGCGGAGTAATACACCCCGCCGTCAGGTCCAATCTTTTTTATTTTTTCACCCAGGTGCCATCCGGTTTCTGAAAATAGGTGCCCGGGGCTGCCCGCTGTGCCAGCTGCAGGGCACGGTTTTTTTCCACCACTTCCAGCTGTGTGTTCTGCTGGTCCGCGATATAGGCGTAAATGGTTTTCCGGTCCTTGTTTTCAGCTGCCACCAGTTGTTCATGGCTTTTTTGACTGCCCACAAACCCCAGATACCCCCGGTTGTTTTCCCCGACAACGCCTTGTTTCTTGAGTTCTGCAATCACAGGAAGCCGCTCTTTCATCCGCTCCTTGATGCCCTGGGCAGCCGCAGGCCAGGCAGCGGCCAGCATGCCCGAGATTACCAGAAGTATTACAGCCGTCTTTTTTTTATTATTCATCTTGGTTCTCCAGTTTTTCCATTATTTTTTCTTCCTGTGCATCGATTTCTCCAAAAAAATCATCCAATGCTTTCTGTACCTTCACATTCACATCTATGGTGATATGGATCGGTTTTATCTCCACCGGCTTGACATCCACTTCATGGCTGGTGCGGCAGCCGCCGGACACCATGAGAGCCGCCATCAGCGGAATAATACAGTGTTTGAGGGGCATAATCTCTCCTTTTAATTTATCAGTTTCTGGATCTTTTTACCAAACTGCATCACCTGGTTGAAGGGAAGACGCAGATTCACATCCAGCGTAATGCCCTGGAAATGCGATCCAGGACTTTTGGCATCCACCCGGACAAATGTTCCCAGGTCTTTTTTGTATACAAAGGGCAGCAGGCGCCCGGGCTTTCCATCCAGTTCCATGTTCACCGCCAATGTGTCTTCAACTGTGTTCAAGGTCAGCCTGGCCCAGGTATATTCAAAATCCCGCAACGCTTCTGCTGCCAGATCCAGCTGGACAAACCGGGGGGAATCCACGGGTATGCCGGCCAGAAGCTTTTGGGGATTGTTTATAATAATACGCCCCCCCTGCCCGGGGGTGGAAAACAAAAACCCGTTGTCAAAGGAGATATCCCCGTCCGTGAACCGGACCGGTATCCGGCCGTTCAGGGTGCCTTTTCCCCGGGAATGCAGTCCGCCCAGCTGTTCCAGCAGTTGATTCAGCTGGATCCTGTCACAATACACGGTCATGGAAACAGATCCGTCAGAAGAAGGGAGCCGGACCGATTCCGTTGACACCAAACCGCTGCACCATTTTACACGGATATTTTCCATCACCAGGTGCTGATCCGCTTCCAGGGTGAACCGGATATGTGCATCGGAAAATGCAAAATCTCCGGCCTGGATCTCGTCTATGGTCAGCACCTGGCCGGGAAACGATACCGGATTGACAATATCCTTCATGGCCAGGGTTCCCTTTATGCCGGCTGCCGTCATGTCCATATCCGGCAGGGTCAGGGTACCGTCATGGATGACCAGTTCCCCCCCTGTGGTTACCAGGTTGTTGTTCCAGAGAAAAGACCCTTTGGCAGTGACATCAAAATCATAGTCAGCAGACCAGGGAACTGCCGGCAGGAGGTTTTCAAACCGAAAAGCAGAAAACCGGAACCGTTCTGATTCAGCATCTACTTTTACATGGGGATCTGGTGAGAGACCGGCATTTCCGGTAAAGGCGATGGACAGATCAGCAGCATCGGGCATCTCTAAGGTACCGTCAAAAGTGACTGCTGCAGGGCCGGTTCTGTGGATTCTGCCTGCGGCACCAAGATGCAGGCGGTCATCATACACCAGTTCCTCTATAGTAAACCGTCCTGATCCGCGTGCATCCGGAAAGGTAACAGGCAGGTTCACAGACATACCCCGGGCAGCGATGCCCATACCTGGTGAAGACATACTTCCCTGGAGCAGTTCTGCGGTAAGGTCTGCTGTAACCGCTTTTGCCCCCTTTTTTTTGAAGTCCCATAAAACCCGGCCGGCTGTGTCCATCCGCCGGAAATCCACCACCCAGGTGTCGTTTTTCCCTTGAATCCCGGAGAGTTGTGACTGCAGATCCAGCGTCACTGTGCCTGCGGCCGGATCCCCGAGAATATCTGATCGTATGGATACCTGGTCCAGGGAAACCCTATTGTTTTTCTGGCTGACAAGGAGCTGTCCTGACCGCACAGACATGGTGCCTTCAACCGCCTGGCTGCTTCCCTGCAAAGACAGGGTAATCAGCGGCTGGTCCATGACGGCGGACAGGGTTTCATCCGCCAGCGCCACCCGGTCTGTGGGCTGGCTTTCACCGGTTACTTCAAATGTGACATTTTCGCCATCTGGCGGGGCTGTGTCCACAAGGGTCCGGCTGTAAAATGCAAGATCTGACAGCAGCGGGTGGGTGAGAGAAAATTCTCCCAGAACAATGAACTGGCTGTGGTCTTTTAAAATTCGGGCAAAGATGCGGTCCATGCCGAACCCGCGGGTATTTTCCGGATGCAGGCCTGTGAGCGCAACTTCCCAGTTGTTGTGGGAAACCTGTTCAATGACCAGATCCGGTGCACCTGACAGCATCGGGGCAAGGCGCTCCGGCAGAAACCGGGCCAGATGGTGCAGGGCAAAGGAGAGGGTTTCCAGCTTAAAGGACTGTATGTTTCCATCAAGGTCCACACGGGCAGCCAGAGAAACGGTCTGTCCGAAAGGATACACAGTTGCGGTGCAGGTAGCGGTTTTTTGTGCTTTATCCAGCAGAATTTCCATGTCCCAGGGAATTCTGACCGGTTTGTTTTTAACCGTCACCACCATTGCGGCATTTTGAAAAACAAACCGCTCGGGCAGTTGTGCCACCCAGTCTGACATCTTTTGGGATGTCCGGCCCGTTCCCGAAGGCCGGGTTTTTGCCGCCATGCCGGCAATATGTTCAGACAGCCCATCAATGGAGAGCCGGTTGTCCTGATACTGTGCCGTGATCCGGAGGCCGGAGATGGCCAGCTCCCTTGCCTCAGGCAGTCGAATTCCCTGTGGTTCATATGTCAATTTTACCAGGTCGGCGGAAATATCCCTGCCAAAGCGCAGGTCAGACACAAGGGTGCGGGTAAGCCCCACATGCTGCACCGCAAATGCCGCGTTGTGGGCTGTGAGCACCTGATGATACCGTTTTTCAATAATTCGCTGGGCAATAAAAGGCAGCCCTGCATACAAAATTGACAGGCCCAGTGCCAGGAACAAAAGGATCACAAGAACCGGTATGCCGAATGATTTAAATCGCATTTTTTATGTGCACCGTTAAAAACATGTCGCCTTTGGATTGTCCCGGTTTTGACCTGCCCATGCCGGCCAGCCGCAGACGGGTACCCTGGCGCACCCCCGGGGGAATGGATACCCGGTACAGGGGTTTGTAAAATCCCCATGGGATGGTCACCAGTTTCTGGGTGCCGGCAAGGGCTTCCAGGGACGTGATTTCAATATTTCCGGACAGATCCCGGTCATTGGGTGCCGGGGCTGCCAGAATGGTCTGCAGCCTGGGGGTGCGCTGTTTTCTGGTGTATTGGTTGATTTTCTGCTGGGTGCCGGTTCTGGGCAGGCCCTGGTTTATCTTGACAAGGAACAGCCCGGCAATGAATCCCCCGATATGGGCCCACCAGGCAATGCCGGCCCCTGCCCCCTGGCCGGTAGCATTGAAAAACTGCATCAGAAACCAGAATCCCAGAAAAATAAATGCAGGAATCTCTATAAACCAGGGAATGATGATAATGGGCACCAGGGTCAGGATTCTGGACCGGGGATACAACAAAAAATACGCTCCCATCACCCCTGCAATAGCACCGCTGGCACCAATGGTGGGGACCATGGAAAAGGGATTGAAAAAAAAATGGCACGCACCGGATATCAGTCCACACAGAATATAGAACCCGAAAAACCGGACCGGCCCGAAATGGGATTCAATATTATCTCCGAAAATATACAGGGACCACATATTTCCCAGCAGGTGCCAGAACCCACCGTGAAGAAACATATAGGAAAACAGGGACAACAGGTGGTTGAACACACCAAAATGCCGGGACATCTCCCCCACCGTGTATTTTGCCGGTACCAGGCCGTAATGGTAAAAAAAGGCTTCATTGTACAGGCCCACCTGGAGCTGGAGGACCCATGCCACCATGTTCATGCTGATCAGGGCATAGGTAACCACAGGGACACAGTCAGATACCTGATTGTCCCTGATGGGTATCATCTGACAACCCGCAGCTGGTATGTCTGGTCACAATGCACTTTCAGGGCCTTGATGGTTTCCATGACCGCATCCTCAATGGTAAAATACGCGGTATCCGTCCGCTTTTGACAGGCTGCCACAAGCGGTTTGTTCCCCGCATCCAGTCCCAGGAAAAACCGCAGAAAATCCAGCCAGGAGAAATACAGGTCCATGATGTTTGTATCATCCAGCCGGGCAATATCTGCTTTTTCCTTCAACGACAGATCCTGAACCAGCAGTTGCACCGCTGCATCGAGAGAATCCGGAAACACCGGTTTTGAACAGCCGGGAAAGAAAATGGGCCAGTCTTTTTCCTGTTCCAGAAACAACAGGTACAACAGGGTTTCCAGAATGATTTTCACATCTGCATAAATGCACGGGTCATGACTGGCCCGGGGACCTGCCACATTGAGGATGCAGATGCTGTGTTCCCCCACAAATGACTGGAGCATGACGGCTGCTTCAAAGGGATCATTGCCCAGAAGATCCAGGGCACAACAGGGTTTTTCACTCAATTGCGCCAGCTCCATTGTCAGCCGGGTTCCCCCGGCAAGACGGCCGCGGTAAAAAATAGCCGTACCCTGGGATGCCATGACATTTTTCCGGGTCCGGTCCCGGTAATCGGTTGTGGGCATCTGTGTCAGCCGGTACCGCAGGGGCAGCGGACCGGCTTCGGTTTTCCGCCCTTTAGGGATCCACCCGCCGTGGGGGATATTGAATTTCACGGCCACATCCAGGGCTGCCTGATCCGCACCTGTTTGACCACCGGATATTATTTTGTCTATCATACGGGAATCCTGTATTGTAAAAATATCTTTCCTATCATATCAATAAAGGGTATAACTGCAACAGAATTTTATGAAAATACCCTCCCAAAAACAATGTTTTGCGCTTATCCAGACCATGGAGATGATGGACCACATTGTGGACCATTCCGTCATGGTCGGCAATATCGCCGTTTGTCTGTGCAGCCACCTGAAAAAAAACACCCCTTCCCTCAATGTGGAACTGACCACTGCTGCGGCCCTGCTCCATGACATCACCAAAACCAGAAGCTTTCAAACCGGTGAAGTCCATTCTGAAACCGGCGGAGAACTGCTGGAAAACATGGGGTATCCCGAAGTTGGAAATATCATAAGGCAGCATGTCATCCTTGACTGCTGCAAACGAAACGCCCCTGTATCGGAGCCGGAGATTGTCAACTATGCTGACAAACGGGTGCTTCACGACAAGGTCGTGCCTTTGTCTAAACGACTGGAATACATTCAGGTCAGATATGGGGAAAACAAAGGGTTTCAGAAACGGATCGCCATGATGTGGGAAATGACCACGGCCCTGGAAAGCAAACTTTTCAACCTTCTGCCGTTTTCCCCTTCCCGGCTGCCGGAAAAGGTTGTGCCCCATATCAGACGAAGATAGGAAGCACCTGATTCAAAGGGAGTCCACCACATAGTTCTGGACAATATCAAAGAGGTCGTTGATCTCAAACGGCTTGCCCAGAAATCCGTCCAGCCCCTTCTCTGCCGCTTTTTCGGCATGGGTTTCCACGCCGGACATGGCAATACATGTCAGATGCGGATGCTGCTGTTTGACCCGGACCATGAAAGCAAATCCGTTCACTGCCGGCTTATCCACGCCTGTGATCAGGATGTCAGCCCTGCCCCCTTCCGTGAAATACTGCCGGACCTGCGCACTGTCCCTGAAACCTTTCACCTCTCTGTTTACACAATACTGCAGGGCATTTACCATCAGGTGCAACAGCGCTGAATCATCTTCAACAACCACAATTTTTACGTCTTGAATAATGGTTTGCCTCCGTAAAACAGTCTGGATCAGGCCGCGTTCAGCACATCATGAAACAACGCCAGCTTTCTGGTTGCAAATGCGCTTTCCATGAGGGTATCAATATTTTCCAGAACCGCCTCCCTGCGGTGCACTCCCAGTGGATAATCATCAGATATGATAGCAACCGCCATGACACCCAGCAGCTTGACCCGCTGCCGAAACAGATGGGAGGAGCACTGCAGGCCCAGGACGGTCAGGTCTGTACTTTCTATCATTTTGTTGACGGCTGCAGCGTTTTCAAGCACCGCTTTTTTTCTGAACTCTCCTGTGGGATATCCCATGAGCCTGGCCTTTATCATCACCATCAGCAGGTGAAGACGTATCAGAAAAATATGGGATTCATCCATATTATCAAAGTGTAAGCAAGCGGGGCCGAATTTTTTCATGTCATTATCCAAAAAACTGATGGGTTGGTAAAAATTGTGCCCGGTTTCTGTGATATTCTGAGAAACCATATCATGTAATCCGTTCAATTTCCATACGAATTTGCTGCAGTCTGAACAACATGGTGGTAATTTTTTCCTGCTCCCGCTGTTTTTGGGTCTGGCGCAGATCGAACATCTCTTCCATATCAGCGTCCAGAGAGGCATACAGAGAAAACCGTTCCTGGATTTTTTCTGAAAAATCCCGGGCAGCGGCCTGGATCAGCGGCACAAAATACCTGTTTTTCAATCGTTCATGAAACAGATCTATCTGAAGGTCCGCCGCTGCCAGACAGTGTTTTTTTATCCGAACAGCAGCCGCATCAAATCCGGGGGCAACAGAAAAAGACCAGGTTTTGTCTTTGAAGACAGACAACAACTGTAACAGTATGTTTACACCCATTCCGGCAAACGCGCCGGTTTGCATCCGGCTGGTAAAATCAGGGGAAAAACCGGTCCGGGGCAGTACCAGTCCCAGTATTTTTTTTATGGCCTGAACATCCACGCGCATGGCCGTTTCTCCATGATTTGCTGCTGTTTGCTGCACATCAACCGGGGCCCCATCCGGCAGTACTGTAATATCCGGTTGGAAAAAATCAACCTGATAGGAATCCAGCAGAGATTGAAAATAGGTTTCCACACGCGCTTCGTTTTCAGCCACCAGGGCCTTGATATCCGGCAGCACCTGTTCAATGACAAACAGGTCCAGTTCCCTTTTGAAATCCTGAAACATCAGATAAAAAATTTTGTTGATGCCAAGGGTTTGGGCACGGTATTTGTACGGTGCGGCATCAAGGGGGGTGCGCCGGATATACGCCCGGATTTTTTTGCGGATATGGACCGTATCCCGGGCAAAAGATTTGTCCAGTCCGGCTCCAATCTCTCTTGTCAGTCCGGACACCGCTCCCGGGACAGAATGTTCCACAATGGATCTGAGCCTGGTCACATTGTTACGTACCTGTTCAAGCTGTTTTTCTGCTTTTTTGCGGCTGTTCATGTCAGATGCCAGCACCTGCGAGAACAAAAGCGCTTTTTCTTCCAGGGACGCAACCATGGAAAGCAGCCGCTCCAGATGGCCCGCCACCAGCAGGCTGCGGTAATGATGCCGGCATATGGCAGAAAACCGCTGGAAAAATCTGTCTGCTGATTTTTTGCTGTATTCGGCCATGGCGGTATCTTCCTGCCACAGGTCCAGCCGTTTTCTTTGCCGTTGGCGCAATCGGGCTTCCATGGTACAAAACAGATCCAGCAAAGCGGAAAAAGCGTACAGCTCCGGTTCTGTTACCAGCAATCCCAAATCCTGGCGGGTCTGGTTCTCAACGGCCTGAAGATCTGCCAGGGTTTCGTGCTCGGACAGATCACAATTGTTGATAAAAATCATGTTACCCGCCAGTCCCAGTTTCCGAATCAGCTCCAGAAACTGCAGATCTGCCTGCCGCAGTCCGGTCCTGGAGCTGATACAATAGAGGATGAGGCCGGCATCCTGAACATAGTCCAGTATCTGTGTCAACTGGGCCGGATCTGTGGAATCCGCTCCCTGGCAGTCGGCGATCTCAATATGGGGTTCCAGGACTTTTCCGTACAATTCCAGACAGACATCCCTGACATAAAACGCATTGGCTGGATCACCGGTAAAGAGTTTGTGGTTTCCAAACTGTTTTGCATCAAACACCATACTGCCACGGTCAGGTCCCACAAAATCCCTGCAGGTTTCATATCCTTCCAGGGCATTGCGGATAACCAGTATTTCCGGGCGTATCCCCTTTTCGGTAACAGGAAAATCTTTCACCAGATTTTCATACACCTGTTGTAAAAATGCCCGGTCCTTCTCCCGCCGCAGATCAAATGCCGCAATATCTGTTTTTTGGCCGGCATGTTTGTCTTTTGGAAACATCTCCAGGGTGTTTCTCAAGGTGCGGTTGATATCATCCCAGGACTTGAAAAAAACCGTGGCACGGTTTCTGGCGCCTTTTCTGATGCGGGTGGTGATGGCGGTAACAACCCCGGCCCCCATTTTCACCAGTTCTTTTCCGATAATGGCATTGACCAGGGTACTTTTTCCGGATTTTATCGCGCCTACCACCGCAATTTTGATCCGATTGGAGCGGATCTGCTCCGGAATTCTGCGGCAGTTTTTTTTATACGTCTCCAGGGCGTTACCAGACCCCGGGGGGAGATCCTCCATCATCTGGATCACCGCCAGGATGTCGGCCACAATGGTGTCAACGGTCTGATATAGCGGGGTTTGAGAAGCCATGGTCACGGCGTATGAAAGCTTCAGGAGATCAGCATCATGGCTTTTTCATACCGGAGGTCACACGGGGTGGAAAACATAATGTCCCTGGTCATGGGACAGGTGAGCCATGCATTGTCATGCAGTTCATTGTCCAGCTGCATGGGGCCCCATCCGGCACATCCCAGAATGATCATGAACGCTTCCGGCCCTTTCTGGACAGCAATGGCTTCCAGAATGTCCCGGGAATTGCTCAGGGCCAGCCAATCAGCAACCTGAAGGGTTTCGTTCCAGTTAAATGGGGGGCCATGGAGCACGAATACGCCCGAAGGCTGCACCGGCCCCCCCAGATAGATATCCAGCGTATCCACGCTTTCATCACAGGTGATATTCAGATCTTCAAACAGTTCACGCCCGGTGAGCAGCGGGTGGATCTTGTTGACAATAAATCCCAAAGCCCCGGATTCATTGTGTTCACACATGCCGGTCAAGGTCTGGGCAAAATTGGGATCCGGAAGCCCCGGCATTGCCAGAAGAAATCTGCCTTTCATGGTTTCAGGAATCATATCAGCCATTGACCTGCTCCAAATTTGGTCTTGTCATTTGTCTTGTCTTTTCTGTGCACATTTTGCTGTTAAAGAGGTAGTGTGAAATATTTTGCCTGGATTTGCAATAAAAATCATCACTGGTCTTTTTTTCTGCCGTAAACATCATCAAACCGGACAATGTCATCCTCTCCCAGATACGGCCCGGACTGAACTTCAATAAGCTCCAGGGGAATCTTGCCGGGGTTTTCCAGGCGGTGCATGGTTCCAAGGGGGATATAGGTGGATTCATCCTCCTTGAGCAGAAATTCTTTGTCCCCCTGGGTGACAATGGCGCTGCCGGAGACCACGGTCCAGTGCTCCGCCCGGTGAAAGTGCTTTTGCAAAGACAGTTTGGCACCGGGTTTCACCGTGATCCGTTTCACCTGGTACCGCTGGGACATGTCAATGGTTTCATAATCCCCCCAGGGCCGGTACACTTTGGCATGGGTACTGGATTCAGGACGTTCCAGGGCCTTGAGCTGTTTCACGATCTGCTTGACATCCTGGACCCGGTTTCTCGGAGAAACCAGGACCGCATCCTTTGTTTCCACCACCACAAACGCTTCCAGGCCCACGGCTGCCACCAGGCGGCTCTGGGCATTGATATAGGAGTCTGTGACATCATGGGTCAATACGTCCCCCTTGAGCACATTGGCATCCTGATCTTTGGTTTCGGTCTGGTACAACGCATCAAATGACCCCAGGTCATTCCACCCGGCATCCAGAAAAATCATCACCCCTTTCCGGGTTTTTTCCATAACCGCATAATCAATGGAATCCGGGGAGACATTTTCAAATACGGCTTTGTCCACCCGGAAAAAATCCAGGTCCTGGTTTCCGGCGGCAATGGCCCTTCGGCAAACGGCTACCATGTCCGGTACCTGGCGTTCAAGTTCCTGGAGAATGGTTGATGCCTGGAACATGAACATGCCTGAATTCCAGCAATAGTCCTTGGCTGCCAGATAGCTGCGGGCTGTCTGCAGATCCGGTTTTTCAACAAACCGTTTGATCTCACAGGCATTGTCTCCCAGCCCGGACCCTTTCTGGATGTATCCATAACCGGTTTCAGGGGAAGTGGGAACAATACCAAAGGTGAGCAGATATCCTTTTTCTGCCAGGGCTTCTCCCTGGTGCACTGCCGCGTGAAAGGCATCGGTGTTTTCGATGCGGTGGTCTGCAGGCAGCACCAGCAGCACCGGGTCCTGGTCCATGGCCAGCAGCTTGATGGCAGCCAGGGCAATGGCAGGTGCCGTGTTTCTGGCGGCCGGCTCCAGGATAATCGCCTGCGGGGTGACCTGAATCTTTCGCATCTGCTCGGCTGTCATGAACCTGTGTGCTTCATTGCACACAATCACAGGCAGGTCTGTATGCCGGGTTTCTTCCAGGCGAAGCACCGTGTTCTGGAGCATGGTATGCTGGTTGTACATGTTGATGAGCTGCTTGGGATACAATTGCCTGGACAGGGGCCACAGCCGTGTGCCTGACCCGCCTGCCAGAATTACCGGAACAATCATGAAATCTCCTTTGTCATTTTCGGGCCAGGAATAAATTTATCGACAATCCCCGCTCCACTGCATATGCATCCATGGATGCGAGACAGAATCCGCTTTGCACCAGCCATTCTGTCACCTGTGTTTTTTCAAATCCCAGCCAGGTGCCGCCGATAATATTTTTAATATCTTCCTGGTCATGGTGATCAAAGTCAGCCAAAAGAAACATCCCCCCGGGTTTGAGTACCCGGAATACTTCCTGGATGGCTTTTTCCGGCTGAAAAATATGGTACAATACCATGCTCATGACAACCGTGTCCACCTCCTGGTCCTTCATGGGCAGGTATTCCACTTCCCCGAGCCGCAACGCGATGGACCCGTCATCCGGCAGTTTGATTCTGGCCTGTTCCAGCATTTCCGGAGAGGCATCCACACCGATGAGCACCCGGTTGTTGTCCTGGACCAGCTGTCCGAGAAGCTCGCCTGTACCGCATCCCAGATCGGCAATGCTGCTGCGGCCCTGGATACGCGCCGTGAGTACGGCATTGAGGTTGAAATTTCCCAGCACCTCTTTTTTCAGGCCTTCCCACTGGGGTGCCACGGTACTGAAAAACCGTTTGGTGCGGTTTTTTCTGATGGTGATGATCTGCCTGGCTTTTTCCAGGTCCAGCCGAAAAAGCGGATTATCCTGAATTCTGTCACAGGCAAGGGTAATCAATGCACGGATTTCCGGGTGACGGGAGGCACAATAATACATAAAGCTGCCCTCTTTCCGTGACACCAGCAGCCCGGACTCCAGCAGAATTTTCAAATGCCGGGACACACCGGACTGGATCATGTCCACTATGGACACAATTTCATTTACGCTCAATTCCACTTCATTGAGAATATGCAGCAGCCGCAGCCGGGTCGGGTCGGAAAGTGCTTTGAACTGTTTTATTATCTGCATTATTTAACGGTCACCACCGGGCAGTGGGCCTGGAGGATGACCGCCTGGGCGGTTGACCCGAACAAAAGTTTCCCCACCTTGGAGCGACTTTTAACACCGATGATGATTTCATCCACACCCTGTTCCCGGGCAAAACCGACAATATCCTCCCCCGGTTCCATTCCCCGGACCAGCAGATGGGTTTCACAGGCAATCTTTTTTTGTTCAAAAAACTGTCTGGTGTGTTTGAGATTTTCTTCCGCAGTATGGACTTCAGACTGGTCAAGATTTGCCCCGCCCTTCATGGAGGTTGCCACCAGGATCTGGGCATCAAACGCACTGGCATGGAATTCTGCAATTTTCAGCAGATCCTGTCCCACATTCACCCCTTTGTAACCCACTAGAATTTTCATCCTTATCTCCTTATGGTTCATCAGACTAAGGAACTGGTTTCCATATTAAAACAAAAAATGCAACCAAATTATGGTATTTTGCCCCGAGAAAATCAAGCTGGAATTTGAAAAACGGCACCTGACGCGTATCAAAAGCATGAACCGCTTATGGAAATACCAATGGAACGAGCCCAAAACAGACATACGAGCAGTTTGAAGCTTAAAAAAGGGCTTAGATTTTGCACCATATTGACAAAAAATGGCAGCAACCCATTATAGGAACATGGGCTTTTTACCGGATACCTTGATTATTGGGCAGACATTGCTTTTTGGAACCTGCCAGCATGAAAATTGCATATTATATTTTGTAACATCATAAGGTCCATAAAGAAACAGGGAGGAAATATTTCATGAAAATAAATACAAACACTTCCAGCATGTTTGCCACCAGGCAATTAGGTGATGCATACAAATCTTTTTCAGATTCTATCAACCGGGTATCAACCGGGAAAAGAATAAACAAGGCGGCGGATGATGCATCCGGAATGACCATTGCAAACAGATTGAACAGCCAGGCTGCCGGCATGGGTCAGGCCATAAAAAATGCAAATGATGCCATCTCGGTGACCCATATAGCAGATGGCGCCCTTGAAGAAGCTGCAAATCTTATCAATACCATTAAAACCAAATCCATACAGGCCGCAAGTGACAGCCAATCACATGACAGCAGGGCAGCCATCCAGTC